>NZ_CP036261.1:4576414-4898568 GCF_007741475.1 Rosistilla ulvae
TCGTAGTCGGCGCTTCCTTTTCCAACAAATACCAACGCCGCCAAGAGTGCGGTCACACCGATCCATTTTGCTTTTCTCATCTCATAATCCTCCGCTATACCTAGGTCGTCTGACATCTAAGTCCGTTTCCCCCACCATGAAGCCTCACCGGACTTCCCCTCGGAAGGTTCATAGACGCGACTCAAAAGTTGACCAGCGTTTGCTTGGCATTGTTTGCAACGGAATCCACCCACACTTTGAGGTGCTTCTCGGGCTGAGCACTCCCCCTTGTTAGGAACCGCTCTCCAGTCGGCACGGTTCGTCGGCCAGCACGCCAGCGAGGCGGAAGCCCATGCGGTCACTGCGTTGCCGTAACGATGGCGTCAATCGCCGCTCCAACTGCCGCAACTTTGGGGGTACCGACACCGGCGGTTACCCGCACGGAAAAATGATGGAAAAAAACTTTCATCCCGGCGGAGAAGCCCCCCCTCTGGAGCACTTCCGAACGAGCGTGTGGTGCAAAGGGACTCCCGCGTGCGTTAGAACGGGGAGACGGAACCGCGGATCGGAAACAGGCCTCTGTAGGTTCGTCGACGCATGCCCGTCGGATTGACACTGCCCGACTGACACATAAACAATAGACATGTCAACAAATTACGCGATCGTGTCGAACAGGTTTGAATAGGCTTGCTCGCAGGAACGTTCTTCTCTTCGCACCCACTGGCCGCTACTCATGATCACCAACACAAGTCAGCTAACACGTCCCTGCCTGGTTGGACTATTTGTCTGCGGGCTGCTTGCGGTTGCATGCGTCGCGGATGACTGGCCTTCGCTTCGCGGGCCGCAGCACGACGGTTCGGCGGCAATCGACGATGGGGAACTATCCAGCGGTCCATTGCAATTGAAGGTTGTTTGGAAACATCCGGTCGGCAGTGGCTATTCCGGTGTCGTGAAATCGGGTGGCCTGCTGGTATCTGCGATGGCAGATGTGGAAGCCGACCAGGAATACGTCTTTGCGATGTCTACAGAAACTGGGGAGACGCTTTGGAAAACGCCGACCGGGAAGGTCATGATCGGGGCGAACGGATCGTTCGACGGTCCGGTGGCAACACCTGCCGCAGATGATGTTCGCGCCTATCACCTTTCACCGCACGGCATCCTGACGGCGTATGCATTGGAAGATGGGAGCGTGGTTTGGCAGCACGACTTGAAGAAAGAATATTCCGCGGCCTCAAACGTCTACGGATTTGGAGCGTCGCCGATCGTGCACGCCGGCATGTTGATCCTCCCCGTTGGATCCGACGACAGCGCTGTGATGGGATTCGACGCAGCGACGGGCGAAGTCAAATGGAAAGCGGGCAAAGATGGCGTCGCCTTCCAGTCCGCCGTACCGGTTCAGGTCGATGGGAAGTCGGTAGTACTCGTCGCAGGGAACACGACGCTGTTCGCCATCGAACCAACCACAGGAAAAGTCATTTGGTCCCGACCGCACGGCGGAGCCTCAGCTGTGCTTCCGGTTCCGCTGCCCGGTTCAGGACTCTTTATTAATGACATGCGAGATGGCTCCACCAGCCTGAACCTTCAATCCAACGGGGCCACCGAGCGCTGGTCGGGACGCAACATTCGCAACTCCTATTGTGTGCCGGTCATCTCGGGCGGGCTGCTCTGTTCGTATTCCTCCCGTTTCCTCGTCGCCGTCGATCCCGAGACAGGGGACCAACGATGGCGAACCCGATCGCCCAGCAACGGTTTCCTCGCGACCGTCGCCGGAAGGTTAGTTGTTGCCACGATCGATGGCTCGCTGCACATCGGCGACGTTTCCGAAGATGGCTACGACGAAGTGACGAAGGTGCAAGTCTTTGAAAAGGGTGACGATGGAACCGATGGACTGATGTGGGCCTTACCTTCGATCGCGGGCCGTTCGATCTACCTGCGCAGCCTCGGCGCGATCGCTCGGATCGATATCGAACCGGGAACGCGAGCCGAATCGGTCGCCGCCGAAGGGTCGCAGGTGTCGCCTGGTTTCGCATCGTTCTTGAAAACCGTCGACGCATCGGACAACAAACAAGCGGTCATCGACAGCTATTTGAAAGACAAGTCGCTGCCGCTGATCGACGGCGATTTCGTCCACTTCATCCTGCAAGGCGACTACACCGATGTTGCCGTGGCAAGCGAACTGTTTGGAATGCGGCAAGAACGGGTGATGCAACGCGTCGATGGAACCAAGTTGTTCTATTTTGGAGTCCGCATCCCCGACGCAACGCGGCTTTCGTACGTCTTTTATGCCGACTACCAACCGGTGCTCGATCCGGTGTCGGATCGTCACGTCACCAGCAGTCTGGTCGCGGGCGAGATGGAGCCGATCTTCCGGAAGGCCAAGTCGTCGCTTGAACTTTCCTGGTTCGACAAAGGGAACGTCGTCGATGAAGCCGCAATCGACGTCGACGTCTCGAGCGACAAGCCCGCTGGCTCGATAGATGAGACACAATTGCAAAGCGACGAACTGAACCAGACGGTCGACCTTTCGATCTATCTGCCCCCCAACTATTCGGAATCGAAGGACCGCTACCCCGTCGTCTATGTCCACGATGGCAAATCCGCCATGCAAAGTGGCAACCAAGTGGCGATCATCGATCGCTTGATTCAATCGAAAACGGTTCGTCCGGCAGTGGTTGTTTTCATCGACAAGCGGTTCTATCCGATGCAAGGAGCGAAGGGCTATGCCGAGTTCTTTGCCAAAGAGCTGATTCCGATGATCGATCGCGAATACCGCACCTCCGCTGACCGAAAGGACCGCGCGAGCCTGAGCGGCGGATTTGGTGCGTCGCTCGCGCTGATGGCCACGCTTCCGGTAAGCGATCAAATTGGATCGGTGGGATGCCATTCCCTGTTCGCGTTTGAAATGATGCATCCGATGTTCCAGCAACTCGCCCAATTACCGAACGAGCGATGCAGGGTTCTTGTGCAGAGGAGTCGCTATGAATTCCGCAACCCAGCGGAGAACTGGAACATGGGCCTCCAGGCTGTGAATGTCGCAAAGATCCTCGCCGACGGCGGACACGACGTCACGACCGAAGCCACCGCCACCGGTAGCGACTGGGTCAGTTGGCGGACACAGTCGCCACGAATGTGGAAGTTCTTGCTGGAACGATGATCGCAACGCCAACTGGCGGATCACTGGGCTAACGGCGCTGTCTCGGTAGCGTGTAGTGAAAATACTATTCCAGCGACGCTTCATCTCAACTTCAGGTACGCCGTTCTACGATGACCTGAAACGATGCCACGGAGGCTCGACCAGAACAAACCTCATCGCGTTGGGTGATCCCATGAACAAATCGTATCGAAAGCCAGCGACAGCCCTTTTGCTGGTCGCCATTGCCACGACAGTCCTTTGGACGACTGGGGCCAGTTTGGCACAGCGTGGCGAAGGTCGCCGCCCACCTCGGCCCGGCGGAGGCGAAAAACCGGAGATCGAAGACACGCTGCGATTGAACGTCTACGCCGACAATTGGTTCTCGCTGTACATCAATGGCGAACTGGTCGCTGTCGATTCGATCCGGTTCATGCCGCACAACGTAATTTCAGTCGACGTCTTCCCCAAGTACCCGATGACACTGGCGGTGATCGCAAAAGACAACGCCGACGCCAAGACGGGGATGGAATACAACAACACGCAGATCGGCGATGGCGGGTTCATTCTGAAGCTGGCCGACGGCACGGTGACCGGACCGCATTGGAAGGCGAAATCGGTCTCTTACGGCCCGATCGACCGAGACACCCGCGATCCGCGAGTCGTCCACGAAGAGCTCCCCGAGAACTGGTTCGCGATCGATTTCGATGACTCTTTGTGGCAGGCGGCTAAAGCGTACGACGAACAGACAGTAAGGCCCAAGCGTCCCTTCTACCAATACGATTTCGAAGGGGCGAAGTTCATTTGGGCCGACGATCTGGAACTCGATAACACAGTTCTCTTTCGGCTGACAGTCGATTCACCTCCCGACGGAAGCCAACCGAAGCGGTTTCCCATCCTTGAATCGAACTGATTTGATCTCAACCACAGCGTTCCGCCGCGCGTGAATCGGCAACTCGGCAACGCTGGCTGCGCGCAAAGAACCATTGAACTCGCCATCGATAAGAAAGAGAACTCAACATGATATCGACGTTTCGATTCTCGCTCGGTTTCGCGGTCGCGATGCTTGTTCCACTCTCCGTGTCGGCGCACGAATGGCATCAGCACCACAGTCACCATCATTCAACTGACCAGCATTCGCACGCCACAAACAACCATTCCGATCAACGCGATCATTCCCAGTCCTCTCAGCCCGAGGTTCAACGGGCGATCGAGCAAATCAATACATCGCCTCAATACATTCTGATCGGGACGACATTGGTGAGCACCCAAAACGACGAGCCAGCGATTGCCCAACACTTTAAGAAATTTGACGACTTGAAGGTTCGCTGGGATGCCAACACCCTTTTTGTCGAATCCAATGGCCTGCCGGACCACAACATGATGGTTGGGATTCGATCTTGGCAACAACAAGTTCCACTGCCGCAACCTTTCACCGGCAACAACGCCTGGCAGATTCCGCTGCATCCCAAGTTGGCTGATAAACCGATCTCCGCGAAAGACAATCTCTATCGTGGAGCGATCGCGTTGGCAGTCAACGGAGTCCCGATCTTTAATGCACTCAACAACCGCGGGGACGATGCCTTTCTCGCTGGCGAGCTGGATGAATTCGGAGGCCACTGCGGCAGAGGCGACGACTACCACTATCACGTCGCTCCGGTTCACCTCCAGAAAATTGTGGGCCCCGGCAATCCGATCGCCTTCGCCTTGGATGGCTTTCCGATCTACGGATTGACCGAGGCCGATGGTTCTCCCGTCGGCAAGCTGGACGAGTTCAATGGCCAATTTGATCCCCAGGGGCGATATCACTATCATGCCACGACGACGTATCCTTATATCAACGGCGGGATGCGAGGTGTCGTGACGGTTCGCGGCGATCAGATCGAACCACAACCGCGCGACTCACCGCTACGTCCCGCTTTGCAACCGTTGCGCGGCGCGACGATCACCGATTTTAAGACGTCAAAAGAACAATCCGTGTTGACGTATCGGCTGCGGGGCCAAACCGGAACAGTCACCTATTCGCCCGTCGATTCGGAGACATGGAAGTTCATCTACAAGGAACCCGATGGGAAGACGCGAACGGAAACTTACAAACGACGTCCCCACCAAGACGATCGCCGCGGCGGTGGGCCGCCGCCACCGCGTCCCGACGACCGTCGGCCTCCACGCCGGGGATGATTGATGCGAGTTCTAGTCGTCGAAGATGAGCCAGGTCTACGAGACGCCGTTGCAACGTCGCTGCGAGAAGAACACTACGCCGTCGACGAAGCCGCCGACGGACGGACCGGTCTACAGAAGGCGAGGCAGTGGAGCTACGATGCGATCGTGCTCGACCTGATGCTGCCAGAGATCGACGGCTGGGAACTGCTAGCCCAACTGCGCAAAACGCACGCCACGCCGGTGCTCATCCTTACCGCCCGCGACACGGTGGAGGAGCGAGTGCGGGGGCTCGACCGCGGCGCCGACGACTATTTGTGCAAACCTTTTTCGCTCTCCGAACTATCGGCCCGCGTTCGAGCTCTGATCCGGCGAAGTCACGGTCAAGCGAAGGCCGAAATCGTCATCGGTTCGGTTGTCATCAACACGGCCAATCGAACGGTTGCAAAAGAAGGCCACCCCGTCGACCTAACGGCTCGGGAATACACACTCGTTGAACTACTGGCCCTCAATCGAGGTGAACTCGTGTCGCGCAGCACCGTTTACGATCATGTCTTCGATGAGAACGAAGACTCGCTCTCGAATCTTGTCGACGTGCACATCTACAACATTCGCAAGAAGCTTGGCAAGAACTTCGTGACCACACGTCGAGGACATGGCTATATCATCGAAACCTAACCTCGCCCGCGATCTCTCCGTCGACGGTCGCCCACAGCCAGCCCACGATTCCCCCAGGCGTTCGTTGCCCCAATCGATCGCCTGGCGTCTGCAGATGTGGCATGCCGCGATCCTGGTCAGCGTCGTCGTGGGACTTTGCACGGCGTGGTTTCTCCAAGCGCGTCGCGCGCGGCTGAATGAAATCGATGCCGAACTCACCTCCGCAGCGCGCGTTCTCGACGGCAGCCTCCGCGGTTTCGATCTGCGGGGCTTCGACACAACAGAGCGCCCGCTCAACGAGCTTCTTGCGGCCGACGACCATCTGCGGCTCTCCCTTCCCCGGGAGCTTGCGGACCGACGCGACAACCAACCGGAACCCTACTTCGGCATCTGGCTGGAAGATGGTCGGCAACTGAAATCGGAGCGGTTGCCGGAAGGATTTTCGCTGAAACCAAGTCAATCGCAGCCCGAAGCGCCAGAGCGAGACGGCCCCAACGCGATCCTTCGCGAAGTCCGAATCGTCGGTCCGGCGGGATCGCTGATCCTTGTCGGACGAGACATCGGCAGCGAGATTGCCGAGCTAAATCGACTCGCGCTGCGGATCGCTGCGTTTGCAATGCTGATCCTCGCGGCGGGGCTGTGCGGAGGATGGTGGCTGGCGCGGTCGGTCCTTCGTCCGATCGCGGCGATCTCCGATGCCGCCTCCCGTTTTTCCGCAGCCGACATGTCGCCGAGGATCAACGTCGTGGAGACCGAGTCGGAGCTAGGTCAACTGGCGACGATCCTCAACGACGCCTTCGATCGCGTGGAACGTTCGTTCGATCAACAACGGCAGTTCGCCGCCGATGCGTCGCACGAATTGCGGACCCCCTTGGCGGTGATCCAGTCTCAAATCGAACTCGCCTTGAAACGGGAACGGACCTCCGAAGAATACATCAAGACGCTGACAACCTGCAGCTCCGCAAGCGAACGGCTGTCCGATCTCGTCGAATCGCTGCTCACCTTGGCTCGCCTCGACTTTTCGAGCCAGCCGACCGAACGCGTGTCGGTACGAGTCGATCTTGTAGCCGCGCGGTGCATCGACCTGATGCGTCCCGTGGCACAGCAGGCGGAGGTGAATCTTCGCAGCGAACTTGAGCCCGCGATTGTTTCGGGCGATCCAAAGCAAATCGAACGCGTCATCTTCAATCTACTGAAGAACAGCGTCGCCTATAACCGTCCCCATGGGGAGGCGGTGCTTTCCGTTGCCATCGTAGATTCGTCGGTCGAATTGATCCTGCGGGACAACGGAATTGGGATCAGCGAATCCGACCTTGCTCACGTCGCAGAACGCTTCTACCGAGCCGACAAAGCGCGGTCGCGGGTACACGGCGGCAGCGGACTCGGCTTATCCATCGCTCAAGGAATCATCGCCAACCACGGCGGCACGATGCAGATCGCATCACAACTGGATCAAGGAACCACGGTCACCGTCCATCTCCCGCTCGCCAGCACGCTATCCGACAATCACTCGAACGATCGAGATGCGTCCAATCCAAAGGGAGCGACAACACCACACACCACTCCGCTACAGGCAGGTCAATAAGTGCCTCTCACACTGTGACGCGAAAGTACGCTTGCGATGCGTTCCAGACGCGATCGTTCGCAGCAAGCAGCGCAACCCCCTGAAAGAGCATTGAGTGGGGAGACGCCAGATTGCGTGCCGAATGGCTCAACCGCTCGCCAGGTGGTCGTCGGTTTGGCTGGGCGAAGCGAGGCGTTCGAGCTGGATATCGGAAACTCGCAGCTCCGCGGTTTCCAGATAGACTCCCAGATGTCCTTTCGAAAACGTCTGATCGGCTAGCGACAAGACGACTCTGCCATTGATCGACAGCTCGATATAGCTGCCGAAGACGATCAACTGGACCTCGGCTTCGGTTCGGATCTCCGAATACCAAAACCCCGTTTGCAGCGGCCGGAACTGCATCATGTGCTCACCGCTGCCAGCTTCGCCCGTCCCCCAAGCACGCAGTTGTGCGACTTCTTTGAGCATATCGAGCGACAGATAATATCCGTCTCGCGTCTCCGGATCAGCCCGGAAAACCAAGCCGCATTTGCCGACGCCTTTCATCTGCAGCATCGCTTGAAAGCGGAAGTGGTCGAGCGTCTCATCGAAGACAAACGCCTGGAATCCGCTGTCGCACGCGAGGTCCAGATGGCCGCCATCGACGCGACAATATTCGACCCGCGGTCCCGCATCGTCGACCAAGCTGTGGATGCACCGCGAATCAACCGGTTCGCGAACGTAAGCGTCGATCCCTTCGAAGGTCACCGCCCGCAACATCCCTTCGCCATTCTTGACCAAGCGTTTCGGCGGCGGCATCAAATTCTCCGCCGTCCGATCGCCGATATCCATCGAATAGAAATTCCACAACAGCCAGCCCTTGTCGTCGCGACAAACGCGGCCAGCGTAATTCCCTTGAGCCAACAAGACGTTGTCGTGGTAGCTGAGCCACGAATCGCCGATCTTCTTGGTGTGCCAATAGCGGATCTTGGCGTCCTCGCGGATGCTGCCGATCAAATAGTGGTCGTCGTCGACGCAGATCGCGTTGGGGACTTCGATGTCGTCGTACAACCGCGGATGGTGCAGCGGCGGTTGAGCGACAAAACGATTCGGTTCGACTTCCTTCATGAGCGCCACGCAACCGCGGCGAACGATCGGCCCGGTGTTGATCCGCCCGGCCGCTAACAACCATCCCGCCTTGCCGTCGTGGTAATAAAACGGATCGCGGAAACTGATCCAGTGTCGCCCTTCATCCAACGACGACTCGTAGTACTTCGGATCGGGCTCCAGCGGAAAACAGCTCTCCGCGTCGAACGTCGCATGCCGCGCATCGGCCTCCTGCGAACGACTCTCTCGCACCGCCTGCTTCACCCGTTCGGGATCTCGCGGACCGCGATGGTCCTGCCAATGGACCGGCGTCTTCTTCCAACGGTACAGATCGTCGCTGACCGCCATCCCCAAGCGTTGGTACTTTCCTTGATCGCGCCGCGACAACCCGGTGTAAAACATCCGCCACGATCCCGGTTTGTGCGGATCGGGAGAGATGTGCATCGTCCACAACATCAGGTCGTCCCAGCTGCCGGGGTCGCCGATGAAGAGCGCATTGTTCACGCGTCGCCAATTGATCGCGTCGGTGCTGACCGCGTGCGCGATAAAATCGTGATTGGGCAACACGAGGTGGAACAAATGGTAAAGGCCGTCGTGAAACAGAACGTCCACATCGCCAATCGTTTTGCGGCTGCCATCGGTTTCTGCAAACATTGCTACTCTTCGGTTCAGATTAGTTCGAGGCGGGCATGACGAGGCGTCAGCGGCCGGAATCGGCCCTGGATCGCAGCATTGCAACGATCGGCACGCGGTTTGCCGCTCGTCTACCGTAGCGGCTCGCCGCTGTCACAGCAATTTGCAGCCGCCCCTTGGCAGGCCCACTTTTACAGGAAACCATCGATGTCTACTCAATATAGGGAAGCCGACGCAACCGCCAGCGAGCGTCCAATCGGCCAAACGATGCAGGCGATCGTCTACGACGACTATGGCGAAGCCGACGTTTTGCATCGCGCCGAGCTACCGATTCCGCGGCGATTACCGGGGCAATTGCTGCTGTCGGTGGCAGCGTCCAGCGTCAATCCGATCGATTACCGATTGCGACGCGGCGAGATGAAGGGGCTGTTGCCTTTCGGCTTTCCACGCATTCCCGGCTACGACATCTCCGGCACCGTCGCCGATTGTGCTCCCGACGCCCCGTTCAAACCGGGCGATCGCGTGATCGCGTATCTCGACTACATCCGCGGCGGTGCCTGCGCCGACTTTGCTGTCTGTTCGGTTGGCGTCGCCGCCCGAATCCCCGACACGCTGCCGACCGAAGAAGCCGCAGCGATCCCGTTGGCGGGAACGACCGCCCTGCAATCGCTCCGCGACCACGGCAAGATCCGAGCGGGGCAACGCGTTTTGATCAACGGAGCGAGCGGCGGAGTGGGGATGTTTGCGGTGCAAGTTGCCAAGTCTTACGACTGCCACGTCACAGCCATCGCCAGCGCCGCCAACGAAGACTTCTGTCGCGAACTGGGGGCGGACGTCTTTTACGACTACAACAAAGTCGACTTTACCAAGGCCGGCGAGCGATGGGATCTGATCTTCGATGCAGCCGGGAAATCGGGCTATCTCGCGGCCCGTGCGGTCCTGACCGATTCGGGCCGCTTCGTTTCGACCGAACCGGACGTCCAGGGAATCATGATGTCGCTGTTGACGACGCCGCTGTCGAAGCGGGGCAAAGTGATGCTCGCCAAACCGTGCGGTGACGATCTGCGAGCACTGATCGGTCTGTACGAACTGGGCAAGCTGAAGATCACGCTCGACAGTCAGTTCCCGATGAGCGAAACCGCCGCGGCGCACCGCCGCATCGAACAGGGAGTCGATCGGGGCAAAGTTGTGCTGATTAACAGCTAGCCGTCCTCGATGGGAGTCCGCCGCGCGGCTGGCGGCTTGGACTCCAAGCTGCTTCGTTTGCAACCAGCCTCACCGCGCATATCGGCAAGCATCGCGAAGAACGAAGCCTTGGCACGCGATCTGCTTCTCCACTTTCTGAACGAACCTTCACTCAGAAAAAATGGAGATTCCAATGAGTAGCCAATCTTTACAAGGTAAACGGATCGCGTTTCTGGCGACCGATGGTTTTGAGCAAGTTGAACTGACCAAACCGAGGGAAGCAATCAAAGCCGCGGGGGCGGAGTGTGTTTTGGTCTCGCCGAAAGACACACAGATCCAAGGCATGAACCACGACGAAAAAGGGGATACCTTCCCGGTCGACCAATCGGTTCATTCCAGCACAGCCGAAGACTTCGACGGCCTTGTCCTGCCGGGCGGCGTTGCCAATCCCGACTCGCTGCGGACCTGCAGCCACTCGGTCGACTTCGTCCGCGATTTCTTCAAACAGCACAAACCTGTCGCAGCGATCTGCCACGGACCTTGGACGTTGATCGAAGCCGACGTGGTCCGCGGTCGCAAGGTGACATCCTGGCCCAGTTTGAAGACCGATCTGATCAACGCGGGAGCCCAGTGGGTCGACGAGGAATGCGTCTGCGATGAGGGACTTGTGACCAGTCGCAACCCCGACGATCTGCCCGCCTTCTGCGACAAAGCGATCGAAGAGTTTGCCGAGGGTAAACACGCCCAGCAAACCGCCTAATTCCTGGCGTCGCCAGCCGCTGCATCGCATCGTCGCAGTGGCGATGCGATCGCCTCCGCCCTCCCAAAATCGAAAGGTGCAATCACCATGGATACTCAACAAAAACTGATCGACCTCGTCAAAGAATTCGACAACGCGATGCTCGTCACTCGCAGCACCGACCGCACGCTCGACGCCCGTCCGATGGCGATCGCCGAAGTCGAAAAGGATGGCCAAATATGGTTCGTCACCGACCGCAACTCGGGCAAAGTTGCCGACCTGATGCTAGACGTCGAGGTCGCGGTGACGATGCAGAGCGGCCACAAGTTCGTCTCGATCTCCGGGACCGCGGAAGCTGTCGACGATCGGGCGAAGCTGAACGAACTGTGGAAAGAGGCTTGGAAGGTCTGGTTCCCCGAAGGCAAGGCGAGCCAAGCGATCGTGCTGCTACGCATCGAGCCGCTGCACGGCCAGTACTGGGACAACTCCGGCTTGCAAGGCGTCTCCTATCTGATCAAAGCTGGCAAGGCTTACCTGCAAGGGAAGCGTCCCGAGACCGATGAAGCAACCAACGCGTACGTCCCGCTATAGACGACGCTCCACAATCGGAGTCACCAGCCTTCGAAACGACTCTTCATTGCCGGTGCCCGCAGTTTCAATCGCTCACCGGCACGAAATAGAGCGACGTCAACATTCAGAATGTATCTACTCTCACGCGAATTAGCCGGCACTAATCCAGCTTCTTCGCTTTCTTACGATGGAAGTGGCGAGCGATCCGATCTTCCACGAAACCAAGCACTACCAGCACCACCGCAGCAAATGCGGTCAGCATCAGCGCAAGCGACACGCGGCCGACTGCGGTAGCGACGCCGATGCCAGCGGTCAGATAGATCGTCGCCGCCGTCGTTAGACCTTCGACGCCCTCCCGCTTTTGATGGACGATCGTGCCGGCGCCAAGGAAGCTGATCCCCACCACGATCGCCTGCAGAATACGAATCGGATCGGCTTTCAGAAGGGCATCCTTTTCGTGCTGAGCGAATTGGTCGACGATCTCCTGCCCCAGGATCATCATCAACGCCGATCCAGCGCTGACGAAGATATGCGTGCGAATACCAGCCGGTTTGCCAGCGATCTCACGCTCGATTCCCAACACCGCGCCACAGGCGGCAGCGATCGCGATCGTTTGTAGATTTTGAACGTCAAGCTCTTGCAACATTTTTGACTCGGCACAACGACGCGTTAAAAGGGCATTCGCAACCAGGCGTGAAGCCGCTCTGATCGGCGTCGCCCAACTAACGCTATTTTACGACGGCGCCAGATGCAGAACCAATCAGGCGCTGAATGATCGAACGAGAAAAGCCGGTCCCCACGCGAGCGGACCGGCTGATTTGAAGTCACACAAAGAGGCGACGGTGGCATCTACTTCGCCTTGCTCGCCGAACGACCATCGGGAACGGGATCGCCCTGCCGTCGCACTAGATGAAACAACATCACCTTGCTCCCCTCGGGCGATTCAAATTTCGTGGGGCGATCGTTTCCAGGCAACGCATAACAGAGCGACCATTTGTCATCTCCCTCGAATTTGAGGATCCCCGCGGCGACGATGTCTTCCGTCGGAACCTTCAAGTCGCGTTTGGCGACCGTCGATTTCTGCGGCACCGAAGTCATGTTGATCTGAATCGGATCCTCAGCCGAATCGATACTGAAGACGGCGCGAAACCGCTGGTGCTCATTGCGATCATAAGTCGTGATCGTGTTGGTCGCGACAGTGTTGTAGGTTCCCTTGAGTTCCACTTCGGACAGCTCGCGCCCCTGGTTTACGCCTGCGACGACTTCCCATCGACCCTGCAACCGCTGCATCACCGGTTCGTTGGTCGGGTTGTCCGCGACTGCGACGCAGGCAAGGCCTAGAAGAAGGGAAACAGTCGTTAGATGGACAGTCATTTTTTTGAACATTCGATTTCTCCGAACGGGTTGATTGGATTGAGACACCTTTCCCCCGTTGCACGTTTCGTGCCCAACGATTCTCTCTTTGGCGACACGCAATCAACGCAAAGCGATTTGGTCGGTTTGGCTCCGATTTGACCGATCCGCTCCCATACTTGGCCCGATTTGCGAACGACATCGCCACGTCGGCCGGCGGCTCGGATCTAGGCTGCAGCAGCCATGCGACCGGACAACAGTTAAAGGAGGAAGCGAAACCGGGCCCTCTCGGAGAACAGCCCCAAATCGCCGGAGACGTTTCGGTTGTACCGCCGCGATGTTGCAAGCCTCCCGTGAACCGGAACCGCTCCTGCAACACTTCCAAACGCGAGTGAGTCCCCTATCGATGAAGTAACGCCAGCCGAAAGCGGCACGAGTCTGCGGTTGGTCCATGCTTGCCCCGCACATTCCTTCGCGGAAAATGGTGGAAATCAACATTCGCCTGGAGCTTGCTGTATGGCGTGGATCGGACCTTTGTTATGATCTAGTGCGGCTCGATGGGATTCCAACTCCCGCGTCGCCACCGCCTGGAATCGAACTGGAACCCATTCAATGCGCAACGATTCTAAACATCCTCAAAAAATCTGCCGTCCGTTGGGCCGATCGTTTGTTCTGTTCATCGGTATCGCCCTTAGCGTTGCGACATCGGTTGAAGCACAACAATCACGGCGACCTGTCGACGCCTGCTTTATCGCCGGCGATCGAGTGCTTTTGGTCGCTTGCCAACGCAGCGGCGAAATCCTCGCACTCGATGCCGATTCGGGAGAGATTCAATCGCAGCTTGCGATCGGTGGCGATTTGGTAGCGATCGAACAGCTGGATGATGAGACGGCATGGGCCATCGATCAAACGGGAAACCGGTTGCTCGAGATCACGCTCGACGGCGGCAAACTATCCACGGGACTATCTATCGATTGCGTGAAAAATCCTGTCTCGGTGATCGCTGGCGAAGCGAACCAGTTGTTGGTGGCGGGGCTGTGGAGTCGTCAGGTGACGTGTGTGGCTCGCCCCGCTATCGACGAACCGGCGCGTCCGGTCTGGACTCGGAATCTAAACTTCTCTCCCAAGACATTGCGGTTGTTGCAGCCGGAAAACGTCGTGTTGGCAGTCGATGCGTTTGGCAGCCAGATCGCCTACCTGGACGCGTCGACCGGGGAACAACTCCGGCAGATCGAATTCTACGGGCATCGGATCCGCGGGATGGTCGACGATCCCGACGGCAAGCGGTTGATCGTTTCGCACCAGATGCTCAACTCCGCCGCTCAATCATCCAACAACGACATCCACTGGGGCATGATGGTTTCCAACGATCTGCGTTGGTTGGACCGCGGCCGTGTGATGGAAGCCGACGAAGAGAACTTCTACAAAGATGGGCACATCGATCCGATCGGGATTGTTGGACAGGGAGGCGCCGATCCGAACGATCTCGTCTGCACCGTCGACGGGATCGTTATCGTTCCGTTGGGTGGAGCGAACGAAGTAGCGATCGGCCACGAAGAGTTCTACGAATTGGCTCGCCTGCCCGTCGGCATCAATCCCGTAGCGGTTGCTGTCGATAGCCGCGGCAAGACCGGTTGGGTTGTCAATCGTCTGGACGATTCGTTGACCCAGATCGATATCGGAGAGCGAAGCGTATTGAAAACAGTTCGCTTGTCGGAGGATTGGACTCCCACGACAGCCGAACTCGGCGAACGCCTGTTTCACGACGCGTCGCTGGCGCACGATGGTTGGATGAGTTGTTCCAGTTGTCATCCCGGCGGCCACGCGGTGAACGAACGAGCGGACAATCTCAGCGACGGCGCCTACACGTCGCCCAAGCGAGTTATCTCGCTGTTGGGCCGCGCCGATACGGCTCCCTTCGGCTGGATCGGGGCCGACGCAAAATTGGAGGCTCAACTGCAGCGGACCGTCCGCACGACGATGCAGGGGCACAATAAACTCACCGGCGAACAGGTGACTCAGCTGACAGCGTTTCTGGACTCCTTGGTCCCACCGCCGCCGGTCGTCGACGCTTCGATCCCCGAGGTCGGCGAATCGATCGCGCGCGGCCAAGCGATCTTCGAACGCCAAAGCTGCAACGATTGCCACGCCGGCAGCAAATACACCTCGGCGGAATTGTACGACGTTGGGCTCGAAGACGAACTCGGACACACCCGCTTCAACCCGCCATCGCTGTTGGGCGTCGGCCAGCGCGGCCCACGCTACTTCCACGACCTACGAGCCGAATCGTTGGAAGCTGTCTTCACCGAGCACAAGCACACGCTAGATCAACCGCTCTCCCAACCCGACCTCGAAGACCTGCTGACCTTCCTGCGCAGCCTATAGGGTGCCCAATCCCCCATCTCGGCAAGCACCAGGCCGTAGGCCGACAAATCTAGTGCCGGCGGCGTATGCGGCCACTATATGGCGATCAGCAAAGTCTCAGGCCGCAGGCCGACACACGAACTGCCGGCGGTGTAAGCCGCCGGTTAGCGGCCGAGTAAGAACTCGCCCAAGGCCGGAGGCCGACACATTCTTGCATTCCTTGTGTCGGCCTCCGGCCTGGTTCAGCATCCGGCCTTGGCTACCGGCGGCTCACACCGCCGGCATTAGTTATGTCGGCCTCCGGCCTAAAAACAGCTCTTGTCTATTGTCCTGAACGAGGGGCAACAACATAGCTTCAGCGCACCGAGTCCCCCGGCTGCCCGACCACACCAAACTCAAGGACATGTTTCAGCAATCCCCCAGGCCGAAGGCCGGCACATGATCTGCCGGCGGTGTAAGCCGCCGGTATGATTTTATGATAGGAAAATACCAGGCCGGAGGCCGACACACGAACTGCCGGCGGTGTAAGCCGCCGGTTAGCGGAGGACCAAGAAAACTCCCTAGGCCGGAGGCCGGCACAATCGAGTGTTGAGTCCCGGTAATCGATCAATCAAATTTGCCTCAAAAACTCTTAACATTAGGTTGAAGCGGTGTAGGCTGGATTCGTTAAACAATATTGTATCGCGACACCAATCGATTCGGGTGGAGTACCAGCATGTCCACGCACCAACAGTTGCTCTATCACATCGTCTCTAGCGTGAAGGATCGACGCCCGTTGTTGCAAGACGATGCGCTTCGCGCCCAAGTCTGGTCGTACATGGCTGGAATCGCAAAAAATCTTGAAGGGTTCGCGATCAAAATTGGTGGCTTCTACGACCATGCGCACGTACTGGTCCGGATTCCAGCTAAAATCGCGGTTGCCGATTTCGTAGGAGCGCTGAAGTCTAATTCAAGTCGACAGATCAACGACGCGCGAGCGGGAAAGCTCAAGTTTCATTGGCAAGACGGCTACGGCGCGTTTACGGTTAGCCCTTCTCAAGCCGACAGGGTTGTCAGGTATATCGAAAATCAGTTGACACATCATGCGCAACAGACCTTCCAGGATGAGTATCTCGCGCTTTTGGCAAAGCATGAAATCGAATTCGATCCAGCGCGAGTTTGGGAGTAGTCCGAAGGTTTAGGGAGCTGCATTTAGGCAATCAATTTCTTCTTGTGCCTGCTGGCTCGATGGCATTCCTTGTGTCGGCCTCCGGCCTGCAAGCCGCCCTTGATGCAGTACCTGATCAAGGTGGGAGAATGAGATTTATACGGCTCACTAAATCCCCCGTGCCTCAAAGTATCAGCCGATTGTGTCAACATCCATCAGGCCGCAGGCCGACACACCATCTGCCGGCGGTGTAAGCCGCCGGTACTGGCAGCACCACCAATCCCTAGGCCGCAGGCCGGCACACGAACTGCCGGCGGTGTGAGCCGCCGGTATCGGCAGCACCATAAATTCCAAGGCCGGAGGCCGACACATGTGTGTATTCCATGTGCCGGCCTCCGGCCTAGACGGGGACTCGACCTTCATGACCGGCGGCTGACACCGCCGGCAGTTGATATGTCGGCCTCCGGCCTGGTTGAAGGTCACAGCTTGGTGACAGACGGTTTGCATCGTTGGTAGGTGTTGTTCGGGCCACCGGCATCAAGGCAGCTTCGGATTGAATCGCTGAACATTGGGATTCCTGCTACAAGTCAAAAAAAGACACCGATCGGTTGTGTTCGAGGAGATGGCTGGAAATCTAGTGCGGTGGTTCTGATTTGGTTTCCATTGGAGCGGTGAGTGGTTAAGCTATTCCGCGTGCTCTCCCGCCCCCATAGGCACTGGGTGCGGGAGCGGATTCTTCCCCCTCCTGGAAAACTCTCTTGAGGCTTCATCATGACCTTCGCTCTCCGCTCCCTTGCGCTGGCTGCGATTTTGTTTGGACTGGCCGCTCAACCTTGTTCGGCTCAGGATTCGCTTGGCCGCATCGAACGCTTGGATCCTGCGCTAGACAAGTTGTTGGCAAAAGATGCAAAGATCGAAGTCCTTGCGTCGGGCTTCACATGGTCCGAGGGGCCGCTGTGGGTTCCCGAGGAGGATGGCTATGTGTTGCTGAGCGATATCCCGCGAAATTCGATCTTCCGTTGGGATGCGAAGCGCGGCGTGTCGTTGTTCATGAGCCCCAGCGGCTACACCGGTAACACTTATTACGGCTTGGAACCTGGTGCCAACGGATTGGCGTTGGATGCCAAGGGCCAAGTCATGATGTGTGAACATGGCGATCGCCGCGTCAGCGTTTTGACGCGCGATGGCGGCAAGCGAACGCTGGTCGACAATTATCAAGGCAAGCGACTGAACAGCCCCAACGACTTGGTGCTTCATTCTTCCGGAGCGATCTACTTCACCGATCCGCCCTACGGAATGCCTAAGCGATACGACGACCCGCGGCGTGAACTCGACTTCTGTGGCGTCTACCATTTGGCGACCGATGGCACCCTGACCCTGATCTCCAAGGAACTCGCTCGTCCCAACGGAATCGGACTTTCTCCCGACGAAAAAACGTTGTACGTGGCTCAGTCGGACCCCAAACAGGCAATCTGGGCTCGCTTTGCTTTGAATGACGATGGTACCGCTGGGGCAATGTCGATCCTTTATGATGCAACCGATCAGGTAGGCAAATTGCCCGGTTTGCCCGATGGATTGGCCGTCGATCCGCAAGGCAACCTGTGGGCCTCGGGCCCCGGCGGGATCTACGTTTTTGAACCCTCGGGAAAACTGATCGGCCGTTTGCTGACGGGCCAACGAACCAGCAACTGCACCCTCGGCGGCCCCGATGGCAAGGACCTATTTATCACCGCCGATTCGTACCTCTGTCGCGTTCGACTGCGATAGCCTCGACTGACTCTGGAACCGATGACCGATACCAACGCAAGCTCCGACCGATTGAAACCATATGTGATCGCGGCCGAATCGCAACCTCAACTGGTTGCGAACCTGAGAGCGTTGGCTGGTGGGGAATCGGCAACTTCAGATCCGCATGCGCCCGAACGGTTGGTGATCGTCGCCGACGGCGAGGAAGCGCTGCGTTTGTTAGCGACTCGCGCCGCCGATCGCTTGGAGCGCCGACCCGACAAACCGATCCATGATGTCGGCGGGATCTATTATTATCCCGAACCGCTGGGCCTGTCCGGTGGCATCGCGTGGCTCTTCCCCGGCGAAGGGGCTCAGTACCTGGGAATGCTGCAGGGGCTCGATTCCCAGTGGCCCGAAGTCGAATCGGTGCTCCAACAGTGCGACGGTTTTGCCCGTCAGATTGGCCCGCCGTTCCAGAGCCTGCGTTACTTTATCGATGGTTGGTTGCAGGACGATCGCGATCGAGGCGAACAGTTGTTGCGTCGGTTAGACAATGCGATGTTGAGCGTCTTGAGCGCGGGCTGGTGCTTGAGCGAAGTTGCCAAGATGTTGGGCGTGCCGATGCAAGCCGCCGCCGGTCACAGCGCCGGCGAATTGGCGGCACTGATGACCGCCGGGTCGATGGAGCTGACGACGGAACTGCCGATGTTCGCCAATGTGATGAACCAGATGGAGGTTCAGTCGGGGGGCGGCGACGCGGAACTGCTGGCCGTTGCCGCTGCCGCCGACAAGGTGCAACCTGTCGTCTTCCAAGCGTTGGCGACAGCGGGGATGAGCGACCAGGCGATGGTGGCGATGGACAATTGCCCGCATCAATCGATCGTCGTTGGCCGACGCGAAGCGACGCGGCGCGTTCGTGAGGCGATCGAAAAAGCGGGCTGGATCGTCGAGGCGCTTTCGCTGCAGCAGCCCTACCACACGCCGATGTTCGCACCGCTGATGGACCCGCTGCGTGCCGCCTTCGATCGCGTCGGTTTCCGATCGCCCGATGTGCCGTTGTATTCGTGTGCCACCGGCGAACGTTTCCCCGACGACAGCGACCAGATCCGCCAGCTCTCGTTGGCTCATTGGCACAACCCGGTCCGATTCCAATCGCTGATCCAACAGATGTACGCCGACGGCGTGCGGCTGTTCCTGGAAGTTGGCCCGCGGGGGAATATCAGTTCCTTTGTCGCCGATATCTTGCGAGGCCAGCCGCATGCGGCGATTCCGATGGACACGCCCCGTTTGTCGACCGCCGATCAGATCGTCCACGCCGCGGCTCAACTGGCTGCGCATCACGTTCCGATCCAGTTGGAGGCGTTGGATCTGCAGTTCCGGCAGGCTCAAGGGAATTCTTTTGTTCCGCCGTCGCCGCGCGAAGCGGTTGCCGCAGCGATCGCTCCCGGAAGCGACTCGGTAATGTCGTCGCATCTGGAAACGATGCAGCAGTTGCTGGCGGAACAGAGCGATGTGATGCAGCAGTTTCTCGTTGCCAAGAACGCGGGGCGGACGATCGGTTCTCGCAGCGGACGACGTGCGACGGCCGGAAATCGATCGCGACGTCGCCTGGCCGCCGCGGCGGCGCTGCCCACCGATGACATTCTGGCGAATGAAAGCCTATGGTCGGGCGAGGAGCATGCGTTTGAGGAAGCGGCGAGCGGCGGCGGAGGCGGATTGCCCCGTCCCGAATTGCCGCTGTTGGGCGAAGTCAGCGAGTTTGAACCGGGGATGCATCTGGTCATGCATCGGTTGCTCGATCCAGCGATCGAACATTACGCGACGCATCACACCGTCGGCGGCCGCGAGGTGAGCGCGATCCGGCCCGAGCAATGTGGGCTGCCGGTGATGCCGATGACGTTCACGCTGGAGATGATGATGGAGGCGGCGCTGCAGCTGGCTCCCGAACGGGTCGTCTGTTCGATCAGCCGAGTCCAGTTGTCGCGATGGTTGGCGTTTTACGAGCGCGATCCGATCACGATCCGGATCGAAGCGACCTTGATGCCAGCGGACGACGACGCGACGACGCGTGTGCTGGTCCGCGTGATGGACACCGGGAATCGGGAAGAGCCGTTTGGCGACAAGCCGAAGCTGGCGGCGGTTGGCACGGTGACACTGGCGGCTGCGTATCCAGAAGCTCCGCTCGCCCAGCCGTTGGAACTTACCGACGCTCAGCAGTGCGAGACGACGCTGAAGACGATGTATAACAATTTGTTTCATGGCGAATTGTTCCAAGGTGTCCGCAGCCTGGCGAAGATCGGCAAACAAGGAATCGAATCGACGATCGAAGTCCTGCCGCGGGATGAGCTGTTCCGCGATGATCGACCGGTCGAATTCCTTGGCGATCCGGTCCTGTTGGATGTCGCGATGCATCCCAACGCGGCCTGGCATCTGGAACAGCCCGACCAGACGGGGCGGATCATGTTGCCGTTTGAGGTGAAGAGCGTCGAGTTCTTCGGACCGCGGCCCGCAGTGGGAACGCGGTTTGAATGCCACGGGAGTTTGGACGAGCAATCGCCGCGGCACTTCACTCATTCGGTCGTTTCGATCGACGGCGAGGGACGCGTTTGGAATCGCATCAACGGCGTTCGACTGTGGCGTTTCTATCTGCCGTTTCACGAAGTCAATTTCCACGGCCCCAAGAACGTCTACCATTTGTCGGAAGAGTTTGCGACGCAGGCTTCGGCGGCGGACGATGCGATCGCCACGGCGCGGTTCGCTTGGTTGGACGACCTGTCGCAACCGACGCTGTTGCGAGCGGCAGCCGAAGTGTTGTTGAGCGAACAGGAATACGAAGACTTCATCGACGCGCAAATCCCTCACGCCGAAAAGGTTCGCTGGGTCTTTGGCCGCGTCGTCGCCAAAGATGCCGTTCGTCGGTTGTGGCATCAACAGCACGGTCAGCGGCTATACATGTCCGATATCGACACGCGGCACGATGGCAACGGCCGACCCTATGCGTTGCCAAGGCGAGCTCAACATCCAAGCGCAGGTGATGTACCAGCGGCCGACGCGGTGATGCCGAACATCTCGGTAGCTCATTGCAACAAACTCAGCTACGCGCTTGCATCGACAGCCCGCCGCGTTGGCGTTGCGGTCCATCCGATCGCCGAGGTCGAAGAGGCTCACGTTGCAGAGGCGTTGCTGCCTGAAGAGGTCTCGCTGTTGTCGGCGTGCGAAAACCGTGAGCGCTGCTTCGCTGCGATCCTCGCGACGAAGAAGGCAGTCGCCAAGGCGACCGGCCTGGGGCTGTTGGGTGACTGGAAAAACGTCCGCGTCATCGCCTGCGACGGCGAGGGACAAGCGACAGCCGAAATCGCCGGCAACTTGCTGGCCCAGTTGCCAGCGATGGCCGGCCATCGCTGGACCGCGGAACTGAGTCACGACGTGGATGGCAAAGGGGACGGCAAGATCCTCGCCGCCGTCATCGACGCAACGGTTTAGCAGCGGTTTGCTTCGCCCGCCCGGCGAAGCTCAGAGGGTCGGCAAACGAGCCTTCAGCGAGATTGCCGGGGAGCGGCATCGATACTGGATCGATGACTGCATACTCCCCTCCCCGAACTTCGCTCCGTTCGTTCGACCCTCCCCTGTAAACTTCGTTGGGGGAGGGTGAAGTTTCTTCGCGACAGCCATAGCATCCGGCGTTAGTCCTCCGGTCGTTCTCCCGCTTCGGCCATCTTGACCAAACGCGGATCGAAGCGGGCGACGGTTTCGACCAGATCGTGCTGCGATGCCATCACTTGGTCGATGTCTTTGTAGGCCATCGGGACTTCATCCAGCCCAGCCGACATCAACGTCACCCCACGATCGTCCAGGAACTTCTTCACCTCTTTCCATCGGAACTGCTTCTTCGCCGCGGTGCGACTCATCCGCCGCCCCGCGCCGTGCGAAGCACTCAACAGCGACTCTTCGACTCCTTTTCCGCGGACGACGTATCCGGGAGTTCCCATCGAACCGGGGATGATTCCCAACACGCCTTGGCCCGCCGGAGTCGCTCCCTTGCGGTGGACGATCAGCTCCTCTCCGCCATGCGATTCTCGCCAGGCAAAGTTGTGATGGTTCTCGACATCCAACAAGACTTCGACTCCCAAGTGGCTTGCGATTTCACGATGGATGCAGGCGTGGTTGGCCGCTGCGTATTCCCCCATCAAATTCATCGCGTTCCAATATTCTTGGCCCTCCTGAGTATCCAATTTCAACCAGGCCAGGTTCTGCAGTTCGCGTGGCAGTTCCGGGTGCGTCGCTTTGGCCACACTGCTGTAGTGCGCGCAAACCGACGCTCCCGTTCCCCGCGACCCGCTGTGACTCAATAGCGCCAAGTACGTTCCGGCTGCCAATCCCAAATCGTCCACCGGCAGCGTCAAGACGCCAAACTCGACGAAGTGGTTTCCGCTGCCGCTGGTTCCCAACTGCTTCCACGCCTTGTCCTTGTTCTGGAACGTGATCGGCGAGACGCGCCAATCGGCATCCATCACCTCGTGTTGCCGCCGTTTGCGAAAACTCGCACCGATCCCGAACTGCGTTTCACGCTCGATCGCATTTCGCAATCGATCTTGATTGGTATCGAGCGTTTCGACAGGCATGTCCAAAACTGTCATCTTCATCCGGCATGCGATATCGACGCCGACAGCGTAAGGAATCACGCAGTCCTTCGTCGCCAGCACGCCACCGATCGGCAGGCCGTAACCCAAGTGCGCGTCGGGCATCAACGCACCCGATACGGTCACCGGCAGCTTGCAAGCGTCGACCATCTGCGACACCGCACCAGCTTCCAGCCCGTCACCCCACTGACGCCAGGGAGCGGGTTCGTCGCGACCGATGTAACGGTCTTGAGCTGAGAAGACGGTCTGCAAAGCATCGGCCAACGATCCCCACAGAGGATCGTCGACCGCCGACGAAGGGTCTTCGACAATCGCCGCGATGGCGGTTCGTAGTTCAGGTCGCTTCAAGCCCTTGGCCGACGCGTTGCGGACCGCTTCGACAGCCGCTTGCATCGCGATCCCTTTTGGAATTCCCAAGTTGTTCAGTTCACGCGTCTTCATCATGCTTCTCCCACATCCCTCATCCCATCGATCAACCGATTCGAATCAACACGGATTCATCATCTTGTGGCTGAACGTCGATCTCCAAATCCAAAAACATCTTGATCGTTTCGATGTTCGTTAACGTATGCTGCGTCGTCTGCTGGCATCGGAACTGTCCGCCGTCAGCCATCGCCAGCGGCAATAACAATTGATCGGCCAGATGGCTTCCGACCGGCGCTGTTCCATTCAAATACTTCTTCAGTTCACCGGCGGCACGCTTCGCCACGCGTTCGGCAGAGACCTTCACGTCGCCAAATCCGGTTACCACTTCGGTCACGTTTTCATAGCTGACACTCAACAACAACGCGTTGCCGGGGCCCGGCGACGTCGTCACTTGTTCGACTTTTAAGGTGCTCTTTGGCCAACCGAGCGTCCGCGCGGCGGTCTCCAGTTCGCGTGCCGCGATCTTCGCCGGCAAACGGGACACGATCGCCAACGCCTCGCGATTCAACAGCTTTCCCCGTTGGATCAGCTCGATCGGTTGCAGCTTTTCCGCTGGCGTAATCGCTGCGCTACAGCGACCACCACCCGCCGGATAAAAGCCCGGTCGATCGAGAGTCAACCGAACCTCGGGTCCGATCTCTTTCAACAGCGGCAAAAAGCTCAGCTCCAGGAATTCGAACGGCGGTGCAAACGGGTTGTGTGTTCCACCCTCCAACTCGACGCGCGACGGACCGTCGGCAATCATCAGGGCAGGCAAAATCGTTTGCAGCACCAACAGACAACTCCCCGCCGAACCGATCGCGAAGTGATAATCGCCCGCTTCGATCTTCGATGGCTCAAACGTGAGCGTCATCGATCCCAAACGATCGCCATCGACTTTTGCGCCACTGATCGCCCCGGCCGCTTTGACCGCGGTCAAGTGCTGCCGCAACAAACCGGGACGACTGCGCGCGGCCCGGATGTTCACAAACCGGACTGGTTGGCCAGTGACCATGGAAAGAGCCAAGGAGGTCCGCAGGATCTGCCCACCTCCTTCGCCTCGCGAACCATCGATTTCAATCATCACCCACACTCCATTTCACCAGAACCTTGCGTTCCGCTATCGTATCGGTAAGGGACAGTCCAACGTGGCGGAGGCTCGCGCTATTTGGGGGATTTGTTGGGAATCGATCGTTGAGTTCTCGTCCGCCCATGCGGTACGCAAATTGCTGGTTCCAGAACAGCAATGGAGTGGCGTTCGCAGGCCGGTGCCGGCGGCTGGATTCTCCCATCGGAATAAATGCTTGCATTGCGTGTCGCTCTCTGGGCAGGCCATTCCCAGATGGAACTGGCCTTTGGGTCGCAGATCGGAGTGTCGGTTTGATTGTCAGACGACAGCGATTTTGATAATCTGCGGCCAGTCTATGGAGAGACGTGATCGCGTCTTGCAAGATACAAACAGACAATGTTGTTCTTCTTTACTGAGGTGAAACGCGATGGATATTCGTCAGCCTGTCCAGCGAACTCTTGTTTTAGCCGTTCTATTTGCTGCGTTGGGGACGACGCAACATGCCGTTGGCGTCGAAGCGGTCTCGCGAGACTTTAATATCCAGCCGTTGGAACGCATCCCGGCGGGAACGGTGATCACGCCCGATGGGGCCAAGGGATGGTCGGACCTGTTGCTATTTGTCAATGGTTCGCTGGGCAAGGGGGACGTCGATGCTGCTTCCTCGACCGTGAAGCATTACGCCTCGCTCTTCAACATCGCCTACATGGCTAACGTCGCCAAAGATGCCGAGGGGAGATTCACCTTGGACAAAATTGGTGTCGGTTTTACGACCAAGATCGATGGCCAAGATGTTGTCATCACCAGCGACACGCACAAGTCGCTGGGAGCGGATTTGGGAATGATCGGCGGGGCCGTCTTTTCCGCCAACGAGCGGGCGCTGTCGGAGATCGTTCAGGTCGCTCGATATCGCGACGGAGCGATCTTCGATGCGCCGACGATCATGTTGCGAGACGGCAAACATAAAAAGGTAATCGTCCGCTTCTTCGTCTGGGTCTCGCCACAAGGATCCGTTGGGACTGTCTGTTGGGTCCTCGATGGGTACGGCGGTTCGCGATACGTGGTCCCGAATAAAGAGATCGTGTTGCTGCGACCTCAATTAGTGGAAAACCGCGTGATGCATGTCGATGGCGACCGGTTCACGCTAGGGATTCCATCGGAGGATGCGTTTGCCGTCGTCTCGCTGCCGCCGGGACGCGAGTACAAGATCGACGACGACCTCGCGACGTTGATCGCCAAGAAACGCTACGACGCGCAATCGTTCTTCGATACCGTGCAAAAGCTGTCGCAATCGCTGGCGGCAAATTAGCGATAGTTTAACCGCGTGGGCAACGCCCCGCGCTCGGTCGTTGTATGTGCGACCTGTGCGTGGACGCGCGGCCCGCTGGGCACGCGGTTAAACGATTTGAATGCTTTGTTTAACCGCGCGGGCATCGCCCCGCGCGTTGTCGTTGCATGTGCGACTTGGGCGTGGACGCGCGGCCCGTTGGGCACGCGGTTAAACGATTGGTGTGTTTTGTTTAACCGCAATACCGTTCAACGAACCGTAGTGGACGAGGTTACGAGTCCTTTTGCATCAGACCAAATCGCTGGGACTCGTAACCTCCTGTTGATTACCCACAAGTCGCAACCACGCCGACGGCGTGGCAGCTATTAGCCGGTGGTTGAGCGAACGCGATACCACCGGAATGACGCGAGACGCGAACGGCCGACCCCGAAGGTGGTCGCAGCGCAACTGCGCGGGATTCTGCGACCGCCTGCGCGGTCAGCGTGGTGAGTTCCGTCGAAACCGTAGGTGGCGCTGCGCTTACCTACGGCTAATTGCTTGATTCCCTTCGGGGAATTTCTGGGTAATCAACAGCTCGTAACCTCGTCCACTACATCCCGCCGCTAATTCTTGCGACGGTCCGAGGCTCCTTCGTTAAACGACTGGAGTGCTTTGTTTAACCGCGTGGGCATCGCCCCGCGCTTTGTCGTTGCATGGGCGACTTGGGAGTGTGGACGCGCGGCCCGCTGGGCACGCGGTTAAACGATTGGGGCGGCTGACGGTTGGGCTTCAGCGTTTGGACCGCTTGCGGGGATCAGACCTCGGCGACTTCCCAGCCTTTGCGGTATTCGCTTTTCAGGAACGGTTGGACGGCGTCGTTGCCCGATGCTGTCAGCGAGGGCCCGTCCCAGTCGAAGCTGCCGCCGGCGCGGTAGGCTGCGTTGCCCAATAGGACTGTCTCGGCCAAGGGGCCGGAGTAGCGGAAGTCGCAGGTCGCCGGTTCGCCACCCTTGCAGGCGGTGATCCATTCTTTGTAGAAGCCCGGCGACTTGGGGATCGTCGGCTGGGGAGCTTTGAAGTCGGCGAACTTCTCTTCGGGCAACAGCCGTAGCTTATTAAAGCCGGTCAACAGCATCCCTTTGCTGCCGATAAACAGCGTGTTCATCCCTTTGCCATCGATGCCCAGTTCCTTCAGTTTCGCGGGGCCTGCACTGGCGTGATCCCAGTGCAGATCGACGCCTTGTTCGGCGAAGTGCATCTTGGTCGCCATCTGCTTGGGCGTTCGTTGGTCATCGACTTCCGGGCCCGATCCTTCGACGCGCGATGGATATTTCAGTCCCAGCGCCCAGAAGGGGATGTCCAGAATGTGGCAGCCCCAGTTGCCGGTCTCGCCGGTGCCGAAGTCCCACCAGAAACGCCAGCCGTAGGGACAGTAAGTCGAATCATAGGGGCGAGGCATCGCCGGTCCCAACCACAGGTCCCAATCGACCGTCTCGGGAACCTTGGGGAATGTTTTCGGGATCGATGGCATCCCACGAGACCCGCCGACCCAGCTGTAAACTTCGCTGACGTCGCCGATCGCGCCGGCTTGGATCAGTTCGACCGAACGGTGCATGTTGGCCAAAGCGTGCCGTTGGCAACCCAACTGTGTCGCGACGTCCTGCTTGACCGCCATCTTCGTCATCTGGCGAACTTCCCAGACCGAGTGGGCCATCGGTTTTTCGCAGTACAGATGTTTGCCTCGTTCCATCGCCGCCATCGACGGATGGAAGTGCGTGTGGTCGGGCGTGCTGACGACAACCGCATCGATCTGCTTCTCGAGTTTGTCGAACATCTTGCGGTAGTCGGCGAACTTTTCAGCTTGGTTGTGCTGCTCAAAGACCTTGCCCGCCCGCTGCTGATCGACATCGCACAACGCCACCAAATTCTGGCTCTTCACTCCGTTAACATTCGCCGCTCCGCGACCACCGATGCCGATGCAGGCGATGTTCAATTGTTCGTTCGCCGAAGTCGACTCCGCTGCCGAAACTTCCGGCGCGATCAGGTAGCCGCCAAAGGCGACGGAGGTTTTCAGCGCGGTGCGGCGTGTGGGGCGAGCAGCTTGCATGGCGGGTTCCGTATCGTGAGCGGTGGTGGAGGGAAGATTTACGCAGCATTTGAAGGCGTATTGTAACACGCCTGCCGCGTCGGTTCAGCGTCGAATCGGCCGGCTGACAGAGCAAAGCCGCAGTCGTGTCAGGGCAGATTACCGGCGTGCCCGGAATGAAAGGATCTATGGTTTCATTGCGTCAAAACGAAAAAAGCTCCGACGAATCGGAGCTCTCTGAAAGCTGTTTGCTGCGTTGGCGACAGGTTTATCGCAACGGAAGCTCTAGCGTCCGCTAACCCAGCCGCTGTCGCGGTAGCCGCCGTTGCCTTGCGGTGCAGGGCGAGCGGGAGCGTTGTAGCGCGGAGCGGTTTGCTGCGGCGGCGTGTTTCGCGGAGCGGTCAACCGTGGCAATTCGTTGCGTTGCGTCGAGACCGTGACGACGGAGGTCCGTTGGTTCGACTTAGGAACCGCCCATTGGATCGTCTTGTAGGTCGCTTGAGCAACGTTCGACGAACCACGTTCTGCTGGAACCGGTTCGCGACGAGCGGTGCGATCGTCGGTCGTGTTGTATTGGAACTGATACTGAGCCGGTGCGGGGATCGGTTTCACATCCAATCGCGTCGACGGTTGCTGTTGTTGATACTGGAAGCCAGGTTGCGAATTGCTCGCTCCCGTTCCAGGGAACGATGGCAGACTGAGCGACGTGTTGTTGTTGGTTTGCAACTGAGGCTGCTGCATCGGCGTTTGGTCGTTACCGTTTTGTGGCGGAGCCCCGTAGTTGTTCCCCTGCGGGTAGGTGCTCTGTGGATACGTTCCCTGCGGAGTTCCTTGAGCCGGATAGTTTGGCTGAGCTGCGGGGGGCGTTCCGTAGTTCGGTTGAGCCGGAGCGTTGCCAAACGAAGGACGATTGGTCGGCGTTCCCGGTGGCGTTACCTGTTGGTTGTAAGGGTTGGTGGCCGGTGCGTATTGGTTGGTGCCGTAGCCTGGCTTCGATTCGTAAGAACCGGGAGGACATTGTGGTTCGCCCGAGCACTGAGGTGCAGGAGCTGATCCGCCAAGCGAATAGGAAGGAACACGTTGCACCTGGGTTTGGTACGATCGGCAACCCTGCATCGTGGTGACCTGTTGACCGGTTCGCGGATCGACCGATTGGATTGGACGGTAATAGGTGACCGGGACGTTATAGGTGTTCGTTGAATAACTTGTGTGCGGCGAGAACCCGGCGGAATACGAAGGGGTTGTCGTGACAGGGCTGCCACTGACAACTGGATTGGTCGGATAGCTGGGATAGCCGGCGGTGACGGGAGCCGCGTTCGGATAGCCGGCGGTCGGATAGCCAGCGGTCACCGGAGCAGCGGTTGGGTAGCCAGCTGTCGTTGGTGGATACATCTGTGCCCCAGCAGATCCAGATGCGGGGACGCGTAGGCTGGACCAGTAGTTGCTGGTGTACGTGTTGGTTGGATAGGGCGTGTTCGATGGATAGTAGTTGCCGGAGCCAAAATACGAACCAACGTTGGGCCACCACGAACCGAAGAAGCTTTGCCGCGGTTGGTTCGGCCAATAGTAAGGGGCCGTTTGCAGCGGGCTGTTCTGATTGCCAGCGTTTGGGCCGGTGATCGGCGAATAGGCGGTTGTCGTGCCGGTGGGTGGCAGGACGTATTGGTTTAGCGAACCGCCGCGGTAACCGGCTGAATAGTTGGCAGCTCCAACCGGCAGCGCGGGCTGATTCGCTGTCGGCAGCGAATAGGAGGTGACGGCCATGCCTTGCGGCGGGAACGCAGTGGCTGTCGATCCGAACTGTTGCTGGCCGTTATAGACCGGTGGGTAAGCGACGTTGGTGGTCGGCAGGTAGCCGGCGGTCACCGTTGGCCCCTGCGGCGTCGGCATGTAGGTCCCGGTGGGGACATAGTAGGCGGTGCGGTTGCGACCAAACAACCAATCGCAAAGCGGGCCAGCTTGAGCGGGCGCAGCGATTGCCAAGCATTGGATTGCCGTCAGGACGACGATTGCAAGTGCTGGTTTGTTTTGAGTCGACATGATTTTTACCACGGATAGGTTTGCAGAGAGCGCGAGCGATTAGTCGCAACGCTTCGCGGCTCTCTTTAAAGTTCCACCGCCAACACCTAGGGCGGCGTTGGAGTTCGGTTTGCGGAATGCTTGTTGGACCAAATCCCACCAACCAACGTCAATCATTCTTAACGAGGAAGCGAGAATTTGGAAAAATACAACGATTACGGGGTGCAGCGAGTGCGGGTTGCGAAGGTTTTTAGGTCCCGTTTCGCTCGGTAGCCCGCGGCGCGCACGCCTCTGTTGGGAAGATAGCTTACAAATTCAGCCGTTGTGATTTCCGACTCCGGCCTTCTGCGTTAAACTCCAGGTTTCCACGCCGCTTTGGCGAAATTCCCCCTTTGCTCTCCTCAACCGAAGTCCGCTCATGCTCGATGCCGCCAGTATCCTTGGCCCCGATGGACGCATCGCCAAGCGACTGACGCAATACGAACACCGCCCGCAACAGCTGCGAATGGCCGATGCGGTCGCCGATGCGATCGAACAGGGGCACCATCTTGTCGCCGAAGCGGGGACAGGGACGGGGAAGAGTTATGCCTATCTGGTCCCCGCGATTCTGTTCGCCACTGGCGACCAACGCGAAGAGGAGGCCGAAGATTCGGCGGGCGATCCGCCGCGACCTCGCCGAGTGGTGATCTCGACGCACACGATCAGCTTGCAAGAACAACTGATCATGAAAGACCTGCCGCTTTTAAACAGTGTGATCCCGCGCGAGTTTTCGTCGGTGCTGGTCAAGGGCCGATCGAACTATGTCTCGCTGCGGCGTTTGAAGCTGGCGCAGACCAAAGCCGCCGGGATGTTCGAACGCGATACGCAGCACGTTCAGCTGCGTCAGATCACCGAATGGGCCAAGGAGACGACCGACGGCAGTCGCAGCACCGTGCCGACGCGGATCGAAGCTGGCGTGTGGGATGAAGTCGCCAGCGACAGCGGTAACTGTATGGGACGCAAGTGCGAGACGCACGATAAGTGCTTCTATTACGCAGCTCGCCGGCGGATGCAAAACGCTCAGATCCTGGTCGTCAACCACGCTCTGTTCTTCAGCGATCTGGCGCTGCGACAGCAGGACATCAGTTTATTGCCCGATTACGACGCGGTGATTCTCGACGAATGCCACACGATCGAAGCTGTCGCCGGGGACCACTTGGGAATCCGAGTTTCCAACGGGCAGATCGATTACATCCTGAACAAGCTGTATAACCCGCGGACGCAAAAGGGGCTGTTGATCGCTCACGATCTGCAGCGGTTGCAACAGGACGTCGACCGTTGCCACTTCGCCGCCGACGAGTACTTTGCTGGCCTCTTGGATTGGTGGGACGAAGACCCGCGCCGCAACGGACGCGTCCGACGACCGAACCTGACGCCCAACGTCGTCAGCGATCCGCTAGCGGCGTTGGCGAAGCAATTGAAACGCTATGGCGATGGAATGGACAACGAATCGGTCCGCAAGGACTTCATGTCGGCGCACGATCGGTTGACGGTGTTGGCTGAATCGCTGAAGTCGTGGAACGAACAACTGTTGGATGGCTACGTCTACTGGGTCGAACGAACGCGGTCGCATCGCGGTTTCGACCGGGTGAATCTAGCGGCGACGCCGATCGATGTCGGCGAAGCGCTACGCGAGATGCTGTTCCAGAAGACCCGTTCGGTCGTGATGACAAGCGCCACGCTGGCGGTCGGCAGCGAAGCGAACTTCGATTTCTATCGCTCTCGCGTCGGGCTCACCGGCGGGGAATCGCTGCGTGTGGGCAGCCCGTTCAACTATCGCGACCAAGCGACACTGATCGTTGTCGATGGCTTGCCCGATCCGTCGAGCCAGCGGGAGGCCTTCGAACGGGCGCTCCCCGAACAGGTGAAACGCTACATTTTGGAGACCGATGGGCACGCGTTTGTGCTCTTCACAAGTTACGGTCTGCTGAAGAAAGTCGCCGCGGCGTTGACGCCTTGGTTGGTCCAACAGGGAATGTCGCTGTTCACCCAAGGAGGCGACCAATCGCGGACGCAGATCCTCGATGCGTTTCGCAGCAATCCACGGAGCGTGCTGTTTGGCACCGACAGTTTCTGGCAGGGAGTCGACGTGCCGGGAGACGCGTTGCAGAACGTGATCATCACGAAATTGCCGTTCAGCGTCCCCGACCATCCACTTTTGGAAGCCCGCTTGGAAGCGATCCGCGCCGCCGGCGGTAACCCGTTTGTCGATTACCAATTGCCCGAAGCTGTGATCAAGCTGCGACAGGGCTTTGGGCGATTGATTCGAACCGCAACCGATACCGGGATGGTGGTGATCCTCGATCCGCGCGTGCAGACCAAACCGTATGGTCGGATCTTCCTTGAATCGTTGCCCGATTGCCATCGGGTCGTACACAGCGTCCGCGCTCGACAGAGCTGAAGCCGCCCTGGCGAGAACTCCAGCGGCGATGTTGCAGTGGTATGGCGACGTTAACCGACGACTTCGCCATGAACTCGGTTGATCGTTTCCTGGTAGACCTGTTCGTAACGAAGCGCACTCTGCCGCCACGACCAGTCCTGCTGCATCCCGGTTCGAACGATTTGTTCCCATACATCGGGCCGATCGCGATAGGTCGTTACCGCGCGATCGAGTGCTTCGCCCAAAGCGCGGGCGTGAAAGCTGTTCATATGGAAACCTGTCGCCGTCTGATGGCGGACCGTCTCGTCGGTGGTATCGGTCACCGTATCGGCCAGACCGCCGGTCGGGTTGACGATCGGAACGGTGCCGTAACGCAGGCTATACAACTGGTTCAACCCGCACGGTTCATACCGGCTGGGCATTAGGAACATATCCGACGCCGCTTCGATGCGGTGAGCCATTTTGTCGGAGAAACCGAGATGGACGGCGAGGCGTTTGCCATAGCGATTTGCCAAATCAGAGAGCGTCTGGTGATACCGAGGATCGCCGGTTCCCAAGACGACCCACTGCACCGGGCTACCATCGCCCAACCAGTTGTTCATCATTTCAGTGACCAGATCCCAGCCCTTTTGGTCGGCCAAGCGACCGATCAATCCGATCAAAGGAATCTCGGGATTGTCCTCCAACCCCAGTTCCTGTCGCAGCGCACTGCGATTGGCCTGCTTGCCAGCCTTCCAATCGTCGATGCCATAATGCGTGTCGAGATGTTGGTCGGTCGACGGATCCCAGATCTGGTAGTCGACGCCGTTGACGATCCCCGACAGCACGTCGCGTCGGTTTCGCAACACCCCATCCAAACCGCAACCGTATTCGGCCTGCTGGATCTCTTGAGAATATCGCTGCGAAACGGTGGTGATCGAATCGGCGAAGACGAGTCCCGTCTTTAATAGGTTCAGATGGCCGTAGAACTCCATTTTGTCCGGCGTGAACTCGCTCCAACCGAGGCCGTTGAGCAACATATCCCAGTGCCAAAACTGTCCCTGGTAGGCCATGTTGTGGATCGTCATGATCGTCGTGACATGATCCATCCAAGGATGCGATTCGAAGCGGTTGGCGACATAGGCCGGGATCAGACCGGTCTGCCAATCGTTGCAATGGACGATATCCGGGGGAGAATCGAGGGTGTCGATCGCCGACAGAGCGGCCCGACAGAAAAAAGAAAAGCGTTCGCAGTTATCCCAAAAATCACCTTGAGCGTCGCCGTACAGATGCTCGCGATCGTAGTAGGACGGTTGGTCGATCAGCAGCACTTCGCATTGATCGCCGGGCAGATAGCTTTTCAATAATCGCGCTGTGACCGTTTTGCCCGCGATCTCGACCGAGACGCTATGGTCTGTCGGTTCGATCGGCCGACCACACCCAAACACCTGGCGAAAGGCGGGCATAATCACCGTCACCTTGTGCCCACGCTCGGCCAATTGCTGCGGCAACGAACCGCAGACGTCGGCTAGCCCGCCGGTCTTGGCGAATGGAACAGCTTCGGTAGTCAGTAATACGATATTCAACGGGCTCAATTCCACGGTCGATGTCACTTCATGATGCTCGACGGTTCGGCAGCGCGGGTGCCCCCCGGCCCCCGATATCAAACGGTCTTCTATTGAACATACCCCAAGAAACGTGTACCTGCCACGACGATTACCCCTGGGTTGTCTGAAGACTTTTCGATTAACTTATAAGGTGGGTGGGTCATTGTTAATTGGCGAAGTAAACTTGCTGGGCAAGGATTACGGCTTGTGCCGCCCCACGCCCCCCTCTGCCTCGGAATCTAATAACCCTGTAAGTGTCCATGTCGGTATCGGTCAACGATTTTTGGAATCGCATCGCAAACAGTGGTCTCGCCGATGCAGCGCAATGCCGACTCTGGGCCGTCGCTTACGTGCAAAGCAATGGCGGCCCGCCGATCAGTGCCAAAGATCTGGCCAAGTGGATGATCGGGGCCGGGGAATTGACCCTTTTCCAAGCGAAACATCTCCTTTCGGGATCCTCCCAGCGACTCGTCTTCGACCGATATTCGCTGACCGAACCTGTCGACAGCCCCCCCCTTACAGGATGGTTTCACGCTTTCGACCGCGAAATTGGACAAGCCAGCTCGAAATGCTTGCTCTATTTTCTCGATCCCAAACAAGCAGCCAAAACCGTTGGCAATCGATTCACCCAAGCTCGCCGGATCGAATCCGACCATCTGCAGTCATATGACCTGATCGCCCCCCCCACCGGTGAGCGAGTTTTATGGTCGCATCTGCCACCTGGTAAAACGTTGGCCCAGCGGCTGCAAGCGGGACGACTGCCCCAAGAATTGGTCGACCGCATGGGGAAACAATTGGCTGCCGCCCTGTCGGCCCTGCACGCCATCGACCAGCCCCACGGTTGCATCCACCCACGCTATGTCTGGGTCACCGATCAAGGGGAATCGATCCTGTTGCGCGACCCGATCACTCGGCCGGTGTCGCCGCTGGAACCACAACCCGTCGGATGTCTCGACGCGCTCGATCCCAAGGGGGATGGATTGCCATTGAGCGCATTTGCCGCCCCTGAATTCAGCCTCCCTGGCAAAAATCCCGATAAATCGACCGACCTGTACGCGTTGGGCTGCTTGCTTTATCTCGCCCGATTTGGCCAGCCCCCCTATTCGGCTTCACAGCCCGACGCGCTGATCCATCTTCATTCCAGCGCGATCCCCGAAGGCTTGCAAGCCGTTCAGCAAGGGGATCGATCCGAGCCGCTGCTGCGCGTCGTTTCCCACTTGATGGCCAAAAACCACGACGCGCGAATCCCTTCGGCCGACCAGTTGATGTCGATCTTTGAAGTGATCGAATCCGATCCCCAAGCGGCCGTGGCAGCTCCCGCCGTGGCAGCTCCCGCCGCGGCAACGCCCCCGCCAGCACCAGCGCAACCGCCAGCGGCCGCCGCGCCTCCGCAGGCCCCCGTGCCGGCCCCCCCCCCCATTGCGCAGCCGACGCCCGCTCCGGTTCAACCGATTGCGACAAACGACGCCCCCACCACCAATCCGCAACCGAAACAGCGCCCAGCAGCCGCGACGCCGGCCGCTGCGTCAGTGCCTAAATCGAAGCCGGCTCCGGCCGCTGGCCACCGTGCGGCGACACCATCAACTGCCGCGGCACCCCCCAATCAATCGACTCCGGTAGCCCCCGTCGCCCAACCGGCAGCTCCCGTTGCGGCTCAACCCGTTGCGTCACCACAGCCGACGGCGAATCCGACCCCAGTTCAACCCGCCGCTGCCGTCCAAGCTGCTGCTGCGGCGGCGGTCCCTCAGGCGGCGGCCGCTGCAACCGGAACCGCGGTCGCTGCCGAACCGATGCCCGACGACGAATCGCCGGGGCCGAAAAAGAAACGCCCTGCGGGACGGACTCGCAAGAAGAAGAAAAAGAAGAAAAAGGCAGCCGCCATGGTGATCGGCGGCGTCGGATTTTCGATGCTGACCCTGTTGATCGCCGTGTTGTTGATGAACAATCGCGGGCCGCGTCGCGATCCCGATCCCGAACCAGTCGCGTTGCCGTCGGTTCCCCGTCCCGCAGCCGTTGCCACGTCAACACCACGCGCGACACCGACGCCCGACGGCCCGACGCGTTCGTCAGGGGGAACGTTTGATGTCATCGATGATCGCTATGCGTTGTGGTTGCCGCCGGACGAGAGCGATCCGCCGCCGCTGACGATGTTGCCACCTGGCCCACAAATGATCGTCGTTCTGCGCCCGGCCGACATCATTGCAACAAGCCCCGGCCGCAAGCTGATGGCGGCGATAGACACCGAACTACAGCCTGCGTTGGCGGCATTGGAAAAACGAATCGGCGTGCCGTTGGGTGAAGTCGAACGTTTGACGATGGCGGTCGAAGGGAGTTCCGCAGGTGGAATTCAAGCGGCGCTATCGGTCGAACTTGTCGACGAACGATCGTTGGGGAGTTTACGAAAAGCGTGGGGCGATCCCGAAGCGGCGGTCGTCGCTGGCGATCAAACGATCTTCGCCGGTGAAGATGTCGATACCGATGCCTACTACGTCGCAAAAGAATCGCCGGTCGATTCGATGCCGATTCAACATTTTGCTGTCGGTTCGGTCAAACAGATTCAACAGGTCGCTGAAATTGGCGGAGGCGAAATTCCGTTGCCTCGCCAGTTTGAACAGACCTGGAAACACGTCCGCGGCGATGGCGAGTTCACTGTGGTGGTCACCCCTAATTTTCTGTTTGCCGACGGAAAACGAATGCTGGCCGATTACGCCCCCAGCATCGCAGCTCCGCTTAAACAGATGTTGATCCCCGACACCTCGGTGGCGATGTTGTCGATGCAGTTCCATCCGACATGGTACGGCGAAATTCGGCTGGCCCCCGGCGGCGGCACCTCGGTGGCCGTCTTGAAGCAACGCCTGACAACACAGTTCTCCGATCTACCGATCCACGCCGAAGCGTTCCTCAACCGCTCGACTCCCCATCCTTCGTGGCGGGCGTTGGCGCTCCGCTTGCCGCGGATGCTCGACGCGGTCGATGCTCAATCGCGGACTGGGATCAGCGACAACCAAGCGGTCGCCAACTTCTATCTCCCTAGCCAAGCCGCCCCCAACGTGTTGTTAGGTTCTTGGTTGGCGATGAACACGCCCGAGGGAACGGTCAGCATGGCGGCGGGCCCCGCGGCGGCCAAGCCGTGGACGATCGATGAGATGTTGGAGAAACCGATCAAGGTCAGCTTTGAACAAGAACCGCTCCACTTCGCTGGCTCAACCGTGGTCGATGAGATCAACAACATTCGGCCCAAGGGGAGCCCGGAACTGAAGGTCGTGATCCTCGGCAACGATCTGCAAAAAATGGGAATCACGCAAAACCAACAGATCCGCGATTTCAAAGCCGATGGGGTCAAGCTGCGCGACGTTCTAACCCAGTTGGTCCAACGGGCCAACATCGTCAAAGATCTAACCGATCCGGCCGATCCCAAGCAGGCGTTGATCTGGTTGTTGGGCCCCGATCCCGACGAGACCGACAACCAAGTGATCTTGGTCACGACGCGCGATGGTGCCAAAACGGCGGGTTACACGCTGCAGCCCGAGTTTGTGATCAAAGAATAGACGAGCGAGAACGATTCCCCGCGTGGAAACCTCTCGCCCGCGATCGCTATAACTTTTTGAAGATCTTCCGCCCCGTCGTGCTCAGCGGCAGCTTGCCGATCTGTGTCCGAGTCAGCCAACGCGTGCCGGGGTCGCTGATCGGTTGGGCTTCCCCAGCCAGCTTAGCCGACAAAACCTCCAGCATAATCCGGTATTTGGTGACTCCGTGTTTGATGCGCATCAACGGTTGTGGGGGCTGGATCGATTGCCCAAACGCATCGCGCAGATGATCTGCGGCGACGAGCATCGCGTCGGCATCCCCTGCGACTTCGCAGCGAGGGAAGTCCCACAATCCGGCCCAACGTTCCCCCGGCTGGCACTGACGGACCAGAAACCGCTGTTGGTCGCAAACGACAACGGCCACTTCGCGACGGTCTTCGTATTGGATCTTCTTTACTTTGCCGGGGATCGATTCCTGCAGCCCCATCTCGCGCGCCACACATCCCGCAGCCAACGGGCAGGTGTCGCAGGTTGGCGATCGCGGCGTGCAGACGAGACTGCCAAGTTCCATCGCGGCTTGGTTCAGATGGCCGCTGCCACGCTGCGGCAAAATCGATTCGGCAAATTCCCACAACACTCGCTGCGACGCAGCGATCGTTGGCGGCGACCGAAGCCCGATTAATCGGCTGTACAATCGCAACGTGTTCGCTTCGACCACCGGCAGTCGATGGTCGCGGCTGATCGAAAGGATCGCCCCGGCGGTGTAACGTCCGATGCCAGGCAGCGCCAACACATCGGCAAACTGCTCTGGGAATTCGCCGTCGTGCTCCTCGACGATCTTCTGCGCCGCCGCGTGCATCTGGCGGGCGCGGCGATAATACCCCAGCCCTTCCCAGTGCCGAAGCACCTCCTGTTCCGAGGCAGCGGCCAATTCGGCGACCGTCGGAAAGCTCTCGGTAAAGCGTTCGAAATAGGGGATTACGGTGGCGACCTGCGTCTGTTGCAACATGATCTCGCTGATCCAGACGCGATACGGATCGCGACTCTGCCGCCAGGGGAGCGTCCGCGAATTGGTCTCAAACCATTGCAATAATCGCCGCCGCAATCGACTGCGCCATGCCGAATCGCGCCATCGTGGATCGTGATCGATCGATTCGGCTGCTGAACTCAAGGGATCCTTCTCCTTCACCGTCGCTTAGATCGGGCAGTGGGTAATCTGTAGATCGTCCGCCAGTTCGCGATGCGGCGTCTTGCCGAGCGTCTGTAGATCGCCGTGATAGGCGCGGACCGCTTCGTCCGCCGTGATCGTCCCATCAGCCAATTGCCGCAGGTATCCGATGAAGGCGATCTGATCTTCGGCAAAGTTGATCTTTCGACCAAACAGAGCGACTCGAGCGCCATACTTTTTGGCGTCGGCCAACATCCGGAAGGCGTCCATCGTCGTCCCCGCCGATCCGCCGAGGATGCCGACGACAAGCGACGAATCGTAACGGACCAGCGCTTCCATCGCGGCGGGGCCGAAGTAGGGCATCTTCAAAAACAGCGGCCGCCCGGCGCGGGTGATGCCGCCCAGCAAGCGGACGATGCAGTCGTTGACGTAACTGGCGACATCTTCGACGGGATGGACGATCGCATTGGGGGCGAAGACTTCCAAAAAGTGTCGGAAGCCTTTTTGTTCGGCTTCTAAACGGAATTGTTTGTAGTGGTTCAACGTCAAAGCATCGCGCTCGGCATCGTTGTTGAGCGTGATCGAATAGAGGCCCAGGTTGGCACCTTGAGTGCGTTCGACGTCGCGGCACTCGTATTTGCCCGACTGGATGTGATCGATCGTGGTGCTGCTGAATGGCAGCGAGGGTTGATGGCGGTAATGCGACCCGGGAGCGAACCAGATATCGGTGGTATCGTTGGCGCGAGCGGCGGGGGTGACCGGACTGTCGTCGAAAATCCGTTCATCAATCGTTAAGATCTCACTGGTGCTGGCGCTCATCAGCATGATGTCGACGAGTTTGCGATCGACGATTTCGCGGATGATGTCGCGAAATTCGTCGAGGGTTCGGAAGCGATGCCGTTGGTCCGCCGCGGCGGGACCGGGCCCCATCAAACCAAACGCCAGGTCGGGATCTTTGGCGTCGGCAAGAATGAAGTCGTTACAGGTTGGGTCGGCGGCGATCCGAGCCAATTTTTGGTCGAGCGATTTGTCCATTAGTCTTTGGGTAGTTTGAAATGGAAAAACAGTGGGACTGCGTCGTATGTGGATCGTGCACCGCGGACATCTTGGTCCGACCGATGTCGTTGGACGAACCTGTCGGTGCGGGGCGGATGCATCGTGTCGAACCGATCGGATTGACGACCGGAGGGTTGGCGTCGAACGCGGGAATCGCGATGTCGCGGTTGGGACTGGGCGTCGCGATGCTCAGTTATACAGGCAACGATGCCTGGAACACCATCATGCGAGAAAACTATAAGAAGCAAGGAGTCGACACAAGCCGCTTGCTGCGGCACGCCGAATTGCCCAGCAGCACCACCGTGGTGATGATCGATTCGGAAGGCCAACGCAGTTTCGCCCATCATCAAGGGGCGCCGCGGATGATCGATCGCCAGATGATCCTGGACAATTTGGATCTGATCGCCGCCAGTCGCATGTTTTTGATCGGGTACTATTCTTTGCTGCCGCATCTGCAAAACGATCTCCCTGAGATCTTTGCGAAGATCCGCGAGACAGGTTGTATGACCGCAATGGATGCTGCCGGCAGCGGAGGCGATCTGCAGCCGTTGGACCAGATCCTGCCGCATCTAGACGTCTACGTCCCCAGCCATAGCGAAGCGGAACATCAGACGGGGAAGTCGGATCCGCGGGCGATCATCGAAGTCTACCGCAGCTGCGGCGCGGTGGGACTGTTGGGAGTCAAACTGGGGAGCGACGGGGCGCTGCTGCAGGAGCCCGATGGAACGTTTTGGCAGATCGATCCGGTCGAGCCTCCAGGGGCGATCGTCGACACGACCGGGGCGGGGGATTCGTTTTACGCCGGCCTGATCGCGGGACTATTGCGGGGCATGCCGCCTCAAGATGCAGGGCGGTTGGCTGCGGCAAACGGAGCAATTTGTGTGACCGCTAGCGGGGCAACGACCGCGATTACCGACCTCAAAACGACCATGAACCTGGCGGGTTTGGGGACCGGTTAAAGCGGGAGATCGCGCGGACCGGCACTCTCGCTGAATACCCGAGAACCGTTACACACGTCATTTTTTCGCTGACGCTGTCATTTATCCAGGATTGCCCCGATACCCTAGCAAGCACACTTTGTGATGTGTGACTTTTGAAAATTTGAAAACAGTAGAATTACCAATCCTTGGAAGGGAGTCGATGATGAGACATTTCCTAATGTCTGGTCTATTTGCAGCGATGATTGCAGTTTGGTGTCCAATGGCATTTGCCGACTGCAATGATTGTGGCACATCGGATTGCGGCGGTAGCGTGGCAGGAAGCCCAAGCGACGCTGCGTGTGGACCTCAAATGGTCACCAAGACCATTCGCGTTCCTCAGATGGTTACCGAAACTCGAGTCGTCAACGTTGCCAAGACGCGTCAAGAGCAACGAACGCGAACGAAAACGGTTTACCGCAATGTGCAAGAGCAACGCTCGCGGACTGAATCGTACACGGTGAAAGTTCCTCAACAGCGAACACGCACCGAATCGTACACAGTGAAGGTTCCTTACACCGAAACGCAAACCTACACGGTTCGTGTCCCTCAGTGCAGCACCAAGACCGTCAACTACAAGGTCATGGTCCCTGAGTGCCGTACTCGTGAAGAATCGTACACGGTGATGGTTCCTTACACCGAGCAAAAGACCGCCAAGTACATGGTGAAGGTTCCTTACACCGAAACCAAGGTCGTAGACTACACGGTTAAGGTTCCTTACACCGAAACCAAGATCGTCGACTACACGGTTCAAGTTCCTTACACCGAACAAAAGACCGAAACCTACACGGTTAGCGTTCCTTACACCGAAACGAAGACCGAAACCTACACGGTTAGCGTTCCCTACACCGAAACTCGCACTGAAGAGTACACGGTTAGCGTTCCTTACACCGAAACCGAAACTCGCACGGTAACCGACGCTTGTGGCTGCCCACAAACGATCTGCTGCCAAGTTCAAAAGACTCGTTGCGAAACTCGCACACGTTGCATCAACGTTTGCAAGACTCGTTGCGAAGAGCGAACTCGCGAAGTTAAGGTTTGCAAGACTCGCTGCGAAGAGCGAACTCGCACCTACAACGTCTGCAAGACTCGTTGCGAAACGCGTCAACGCGAAGTCAAAGTTTGCAAGACTCGTTGCGAAACGCGTCAACGCGAAGTTCAAGTTTGCAAGACTCGTTGCGAAGAACGAACTCGCTGCTACACCGTCAAGAAGTGCCGTCCCGAGACTCGCACTCGTACCGTGAAGTACACCGTGATGGTTCCCGAGTGCCGCACTCGTGAAGTCAAGGTTGTCAACATGGTTTGCGAAACTCGCGAACGTCAAGTTTGCAAGACTCGCTGCGAAACCCGCCAACGTGAAGTTTCTTACACCGTGTGCGTTCCAGAATGCCGCACTCGTGAAGTTTCTTACACCGTTTGCAAGAAGGTTCCAGAGCAAGTCACCGAGAACTACACCGTTTGCGTTCCTTACTGCGAACAACAAACCGTTGAAGTTCAGGTCTGCAAGAACGTTTGCAAAGAAATCCAAGTTCCAGCTTGCAACTGCTGCTGCAACTAAAACAGCCTTCGCCGGCAACGCTTAAGTGTCGCCGGTCGGCTGGGAAGACCTTGCACGGAAACAAAGAATTCAATTCATCAAGCGTTCAACAGAAGCGAGATACAAGACCGGCGTAGCGGATGCAAACCACCGTCGCCATGACCACAATCAAACGATTGAGTTGCTTCTACTGAAAACCCACTCGCGCTTCGAGTGAATCCTGATTCAAAGATGACAGGTCGGCAATTTGCCGGCCTGTCTTTTTTTGTGCCCCAACCATCGCTGGGGCTTGGAATCATCGCGATGGCTTCTTAGCAGAGGACTTCGTTTTGGGCGCTGCGGCCCGGACGATAGAACTCCAACTTTTCCAACGCTGCGTAGACCTCTTCGAGGGTCTTTTCACCGAAGTTGGAAATTCCCAACAGACGTTTTGGGGAGGCCTGCAGCAGGTCGCGGACCGTGAAGATGCCTGTCTCTTCCAAGCAATTGGTCGTGCGAACCGAAAGCTCCATCTCAGCGATACTCAGTTCCAGACGCTCGCTACGCAGGCGGGCACGCTCTTCGGCTTGACTTAGCGGAATGCGGGTCATTGCTTCAGTCCTCCTATGACATTGGAAAGCAAATTAATTGGGTCGGTGCGGGAATTTTAGCGAGCGGGACCAAAGTCGCAAAGCGATTCAGGCGAATCCTTTTGAAAATTTTACAATTTATTTGATAGCGTAAGCCCCGATTCGATGATGTCGTCGCTTCCCCGCCCCCGCTGCGAAAAATCGCCGAATTGCATTAAACTTGCATTCGTTTCGATAGGCAGCGTCAGGCAAGCGGTCGATCGTTTTGGAGTCCACCGTTTCTCTCTCGCCGCTTAGGCAACAATGCACAACATCGAATCGCTTACCGTCAACGTCTTGATCGTGCTGGGAGCGGGTTTGATCGCGGGGACGGTTTGCAAGCGGATCGGCGTTTCGATGCTTGTTGGCTATCTGGTCGTGGGAGCGTTGATCGGCGGGGGCGCGCTGAATCTGGTCAACCAACAGGACCACGAACTCGAAGTGCTGGCGCAGTTCGGGGCGCTGTTGCTGCTGTTTGCCGTCGGGCTCGAATTTTCGCTCGAAGAACTGATGCGACTCAGCCGCTATTCGATGATCGGCGGCGCCACGCAGATGTTTCTGGTCGCGGTCCCTTTAACAGGCGTCTGCATGGCGTTTGGGATGTCGTTGAACGCCGCGGTGCTGGCCGGATTTGCCGGCGCACTCAGTTCGACCGTACTCGTCTTCAAAGCGCTTGCCGAATGGGGACTGACAGCATCGCCGCACGGTCGCCGCGCGATCGCGATCCTGTTGTTCCAAGACGTCGCCCTGGTACCGCTGATGTTGTTGGTCCCGTTGTTGACGCATCAAGGCGAACCGCCGACGATCACGACCTACCTGTTGCTGGCTCTCAAATCGTCGATCTTTCTCGCAGCGTTGCTCGCGTGTCGCAGCGTCGTCGGACGCTGGATCGTGCCGAGCCTGGCGGGACTGCGAAGCGTCGAACTGGTGATGCTGTTCACGCTCTGTTTGCTGGGTGGAGTCTGTTGGTCGGCATTCCAATTGGGGCTGCCATCGGCTGTGGGAGCGCTTGCGGCGGGGATCATCTTGAGCGGCAATCGCTTGAGCCGGCAGATCGATTCGATCTTGCTGCCGTTTCGCGAATCGTTTTCGGTGATCTTCTTCGTCACGATCGGGACGCTGTTAAATCCCGGTATGTTCTTCCAGGAACCGCTGCTGCTGACCGCTGGCTTGATTGGCATGCTAGTCCTAAAAAGTGGAGCCGCTTCGATCGCGCTGAAGCTGGTCGGTCTGCAGTGGAAGACGGCGTTTGGGATGGGATTGGGACTGGCTCAACTGGGCGAGTTCTCCTTCCTGCTGATCTCCGAAGCCGCTGGATTGGGCTTGATCAGCCGCGACGATTACAACCGGATGCTGTTCATCGCGTTGGGGACGTTGATTCTCACGCCGCAATTGATTCGATACGGTTTGCGTTGGACCGAGCGGTCGCCCGACGAAGACCTTCACGGAATGCAACACCGACGCGATAGTGCGGTTTCGCGGCACGCGATCGTGATCGGAATCGGGTTGATCGGCCGCCAATTGGCTTCGCGGTTGGAGATCATGGGATCGGAGGTACGGTTGGTCGATCAGAGTCCGATCAATCTGCACGGCTTTGCTCAGCAGGGCTTCCACACGACGGCCGGCGACGCACGCGATCCCGACATCCTGCACCGGGCCGGAGCCGAAACCTGCGGTTTGTGTATCGTCAGCGTTCCCAGCGACGACGCGGCGCTGCAGATCGTCACCGCGCTGCGTGGGATCAATCACGATGCGGAGATCATCGTCCGCTGTCGCTATCAGGGGAACGTCCACCGGATTATGAAGGCGGGAGCCGCGGCGGTGGTCAGCGAAGAAGCCGAAGCGTCCAAGGCGATGCTGCAGTGGTGCGATCGCGCCGTGGGGCCGGTCGAATAGCCACCGGCCCTGCCGCATAATTTGCCGACGTTAGCCGAGCTGTTCTACGGCAGCTGAACCGACAGCCGTTGCCAAGATTTTGGCGGGCGACACTCGAACGACATCGGCTCGCGCCGCGTCGGATGTTCAAACGTCAGCTGCCACGCGTGAAGTGCGATCCCCTGCGGAAACGTCGACGACGCATCGTATTTACGATCGCCGATGACCGGCATCCCGCGACTGGCTAACTGCAGGCGGATCTGATGCTTCCGACCGGTGATCAATTCGACCTCGATCAAACTCTGTCGTCCCGAAGATTCGATAACGCGGTACCGCAGTTCGGCTCGCTTAGCATCCGCCGTCGACTCGCGGCAGACGACCATCCGGTGGGCCGCATCGTCTTTGCGGACGAAGTCGATAAGCGTCCCTTCCGCATCGGGAAGCGTTCCCTCGACGACCGCCAGATAACGCTTTTCGATCGTCCGCCGACGCAGCATATCGGACAACCGGCTGGCCGCTTTGCTGGTCCGCGCCAGAACTAAAACGCCGCTGGTGACGGTGTCCAAACGGCTGACGATTCCCAGGTAGACCTTCCCCGGTTTTTGATACTTCACGCGGATGTATTCGGATGCTTGGTCGAAGACGCTGGTCCCGTCGGTGACACCCTGCGTCGCGATCCCCGCCGGTTTATCGACCACCAGCAGATGATTGTCTTCGTATAGGATCGGGAACGGCGGCGTTGTCAAACCAGGAACCTCAGGGAGCGTGGATCAGCGAAGAAGCGGAGCGATACTGTCGACCAAATCAGCGAATGAATCAAGCGGTCACCGATCGCAAGACATCCAGATACGCTTGGACAAACCGATCCCAGCTGTACCGATCGACGACCGAACGCCCGGCGTCCGAGAGGCGTTGCCGCAGGTCGCGGTCTGCCAAAAGCCGCGCCAAGCCGGCGGACAACGCGGCGGGATCATCCTGTTCGACGAGTAAGCCGGTTTGCCCGTCGTCGATGATCTCGCCGGGACCGCTGTCGCAGTCGACCGACAGTGATGGAACGCCCGATGCCATCGCTTCCAACAACGCGTTGGGAAAGCCTTCGTAGCGGCTGGTTAATGCAAACGCTCCCGCCTTCGCCAACACTGCGCCGACGTCGTCGCACCAGCCACATAATTCGGCGCGCTCCGTCAAGCGAAGCGTCTGGATTTGTTGGGCGAGCGCCGGCCGTTGCGGTCCGTCGCCGTAGATCTTCAGTTTCCAATCGATCAGCGATTCGGGAAGTCGCCCAAAGGCATCGATCAAGCGATCGATCTGTTTTTCCTGCGACAATCGGCCTACCGAAACCAATGTCTTCTTGCGGCGATCGACATCGTCGACGATTCGGTTGGTGTCGGGAGGATCGATCGCGACGGGAATGATCGTCGTCGCCGCGGAGGTCCAGGCCGAGACAGCGCGGCCGGCGGCAGAGGTCTGCACGATGCAAGCGGCGGCGCGAGGGTAGTGCCAGCGGCGCAGCGTCTCCCAAAATCGTCCGATCGGTTGATGTGCAGGCTGAGTCCGTTCGGAGACGACGACAGGCACCGCCAGCGGCTTGCAGGCGGCGAGCGTCAGGATGTTCATTTTGTCGCAAAAGCTGAGGACGACGTCGGGCTTGCTGGCCGCAACCGCGTTGCGAATCGCTGCGATCCGGCGTCGGTTGCTGGCGATCGCCTGGAAGATTGAACCGCTCTCGGACATCTGGTCCAAACCGATTCGCTCAACCGTTTCGTCACATTGATAGCGATCCTCGCCCGCCGCATCGAGCGTGATCAGCGTGACCGCATGTTCGACCGCCATTCGGTTTGCCAATCCGGCCATCACGCGTTCGGCACCGCCGCCGGTCAGCGAATGGATGGCACAAGTGATTCGCACGCGTGGCTACCTCGACGACGAGGGGGATTCGATATCTTCGAACTCGGGCATCGAATCGACGCGGCGCGGGTTGCGATACAGCACGTCGGCCAGCAGTTCAGGCGATCCCTGCAACGTCGATCGATCGTGGTGCCAGTCGACATCGCTGGGAACCATCGAACAATCCAACGGCCACGGATGAAAGACCTCATCGCCCAACGCGGCGATCAAGCGGCTGGAGTCCATCGTCACGTTGCCCGCTCGCGGCGGCATCGGTCCGGCGTCGATCCGCGGACATCCCATCAACAGCTTGGGATCGTAGCCGCCAACGCGATTGATGACCTGAGCGATCTCGTAGAGGCTCAAATTCCGCGGCCCACCGCAGTGATACAGCCCCGCCAAATCGTTCCCCAACAACCGCTCCACCACCAGGTTCAAGCAATCGGTATAGGTCGGCGTGCGGACTTCATCGAAGTAGAGCGTCGCGGGGCGGCCGTTCTTAAAACGGGACTGGATCCAATCGATCGCTCCAGCATGCCCGTTGAAACTGATCCCCATCGGCAGCGAAATCCGCAGTACACAAGCGTCGGGGCGTCGCTCCAAAACCAACCGCTCCGCCGCGACCATCGTCTTGCCATAGACGGTCACCGGATCGGGAGTGTCCTCTTCGGTGTATCCACCATCTTTATCGCCCGAGAAGACCAAATCGATCGAGAGGTGGATGAAGCGGGTTGTCGGCGCGAGCACGCGAATCAGATTTTCGACGCTCGTCACATTGATCCGCTCGGCCATCTGCGGATCCAATTCGCATGATTTCAGGGCACACGAACCCTCGCAGTTCAGCACCGCCGCCGGTTGGATCTGATCGATGATCTGCTGCCAGCGATCGAAGTCGTCGGAATTGCAGCCCAGGATCCCATCGCCCGAAAGAGGCCAATTGTCCTCGCGGCGGACCCCGTAGACCTGGCCGGGAAAGCGAGCTCGCAAATAGCGGAAGGCATTGTAACCAGCGACACCAGCGATTCCGGTGACGATCAAAGGCAGCGGTATCTCTGCGTCCATAGTGGCCTGTAGGTGCAACAAAGCGACGAAGTAATCGTCTGGGGAAAGAAAGTCCTCCCCCTTGTAACAGACCGCATCGATCGTGGCAAACCGCAGGCCGCTTCCGACCAAGCAAATCACTGGTTGTAATCAGCGATCCATGGCAGCGAACACCAGGTTTTCTAGTTTAACCGCGCGTGCATCGCCCCGCGTTTTTCAATTCCCTCGCCCCGGTTTTTTATTGCCTTCGCATCGCGAGGTTTCGCAGTTTAACGAAACAAACAGCAGCCAGGCTGTTCAGCTGGCGTCGTCTTTGTTGTTGCTGACCGCGATTGGAATCACGATCGCCGCGGCGATGACGAGACCGATCAACAATGGATGCAGCAGCGCCGAGATAGGTTGCTGCCCGCGAGCGATCATCGCATCTTGCGAAACGAGAATCTGCTTGACAGCTTTCGCCGGCGCGGTTGCTGCAGTGTGGCAGGTGAGAAATGCCGCGGCGTCAGCGGTCGCGATCTGGTAGTCGCCTGGCTTGTCGATCGTGAATTGGAAACGTCCATTTTCATCGGCTGCCGTCTTGGCGACGACTTTGCCTTGTTGACCAAGAACGACGGTCTTCCCGGCGGCCGGCTTGCCGTCGCGCGTCACCGACGTCCCTTGCAGCGTACGATTACCCGCCAGAAGAACGGGGATCGTGTGAACTTCTGGAGCTGCAGCGATCGCCGCCGGCGGTTGTTGGGCAGCCAGTGTGGCGATTGGCATATGCCACGAAACAACGGTTCCAATCAACAAAAAGTGCAGCGCACGCTTTGTGAGGTCCATCGAATGCATCCTTGCAAGTTGGTGAGGGCGGATGTCAACCACCGTCGAAAGGGGAGGAAATCTTCACAGCCAAACTCGTTTCGAGATCGAAACTTCTACGAGCGGCGTGAACAGGCTAGTGTGCTCCAGCCAGAAGGCTGGAGGATCGGGAGGTTAATCGAGTTTGCCGCCGGAAAAAAGAGCGATTCGCAAAGAACCGTGAATTTGCCGCACCACGACCGCGATAGCATTCCACGCTACTGCCGCATGCGGTCCCCTTGCAGGCCCGCGTTGAGCCAGCCGCCGTTGGTCTGCACTTCAGCGATATTGAGGGTTCCCAGCCGGTTGACCGGATCGGGCAGCTTGGCGACCGGAATCGGTTCGAACTTAAAATCGGCCGGCAATTCGTCCAACAACCGTCGCTTGAGGACGTTCATCTGTTGAATAAAGCGTCCGCCACGCATCCCTTCGGGGGCTGTCACTTGGACATCGTCGCCGCGGACGGCAACATACATCCCGTCGCGTTGTTCCACCGTGTACCCGAAACGAACGTTCATCGCCACCAACGGCACATTTTCCAAGAACCACGTCTGCCCACGCAACACGATTGAAATTTTGTTCCCTTCGAATTCGACCTCGATCGGCCGCTCGTCGGCAAAATGAATTCCCATCCCTTCAGGAATCTGCTCCTGATCTTTCTCCGATAGCTTGATCCCCAAAACCTGGAACTCGCGGCGGATGCTGTCGATCTTCCGTCCCGCATAGATCCGCTGGCAAACGCTGCCGACCGTCGATTCGTGAAGCATCACGCCGATGTCGCCGGCCGCCTGTTTCGGCAGCGCAGTGTAGGCCGGTTGGGAAAGTCCCGCATCGAACCGCAGCGCGACGGTCAACTTACTGGGATCGGTCAAAAAGTCGAAGGTTTGTGGCTGCACGTTCAATCGCAGCAGCGATCGTTGGACCTCGATATCGAAATCACGGCGGGCTTCAGCGATCTCTTCGACGATGTCTTCGTCGAACCGCTTCAGAAACGAATCGCTGGTTCGGTTGGAAAGATCGTGCCGCGCTTGCGGTTGCTCTTTGGCGATTTCGTTCCCGGCGATTCGCCGCACCAACTTGCCGATACCGCCCCGGAATTTGCTGCAAACCTGTTCGGTGCGCAGATTGGAATTGGCTTGCGCCGTTCCTTTAAGCGTCAGGAACTGGTCCTCGGAAAAGATCACTGTCTTCTGAGCCGTCAGCACGGTGTCGCCGCGGAGCGTAAATGAAACCGGTCCCTGGCGGCCGTTCATCGTCGATTGTACCGTCCCCTGAAATCGAACCTCGCACTGACCGGGGGAAGTGCCGCTGACCGGATGCATCGTCGCGACACCCGTCAACACCGCCTGGCCTGTCACCTGCACCTTGTCTTTGTTTTCGCGGATCGGCTGGACTTCGGTCACCTGCCGCGCAGTGAGTGTCGCCAAGGCGGCGGCGGAGACATCGACGTTCGTGTTCGCCCGACCAAAGCGGTCGGCGACGCGAGCCAATTCAGCGGCCAGTTGTTCGCGCGATCGAAACCATTCGGTCAGCTGCGCCATGCGTCGGATCTCCGCCGACGTTCTGGCGTGATCCTGCAGGGCCAACAGATCGGCAAATTCATCCCGTCGTTTTTCGAAGTCTTGAGCCAGCGTTGTCGGCCGATCGGCCAGCAGTTCCGGGTCGTCGGGAAATTGTTCCAAATCGATTTCGAACTGGGCAATCTTTTCCGCCGAAATCGACTGCCGACGGGCCAACACCAGTCCGCTTCGCAGATCGACCAAGTGCTTTCGCAAACGAGTCAACGACGGCCGCTCGATTCCATCGTGCAGTCCCGCCAGACGATACATCGATGCGGTGACCGCCTCGATCGCATCATCGTCCACTTGGTCGCTCGCCAACGCTTCGCCCAACGGATCGAACAACAAATAGTCTCGCCAGGCCGGACCGCTGCCGGCATACTGCAGCATCGCATCGGCCTCCCGCAACGCATCGACCGCCTCGGATCGCCGCTGTTGCAGCGTCGCATCGGTGATCGGTTGAAACGTCGATTGTCGAATCCGATCGATCAAGTCATCCGCATCGACAGTTTGCGACAGCATCCAACACAAACCCAACAACGGCAGGGCGCTACGAAATTTCATCATGGTGCAGGTTCAAGTGGTAGATCAAGTTGTGAAGTCAAATCAATGGTGGCGGGCATTCATGCGGGCTATGTCATCGAAGTTCCAAGTCCCGGCGGACCTGGAGCCGCGAGAATCAATCGGTCTGTTCGCGGTCGTAGGCACCGATCACGATCGTCCATCCTGAATCGGTCAAATTGCCGACGCTGCCGATCATCCCGAAGTACTTTTGCACCTCGGAGAACGGAGGCAGTTTGGAAAAATCGGTGTCGGGCCGCGGGCGGTCTTCGTCGGACTTCAACAGCATCAACAACATGTTGCCGTACATGCTCTCGGCTTGTTTTAGTCCATCGAGTCCATCGCTGCGAAGGATCTCGTAGGTGTGACGGATATCGCGATCGCCGCGGACAAACCCTCGCATAAACGACTGCTCCGTCGTCCAAGGTTCCATGCGTTGGGTCATCGCCGCGAACTCTTGACTTTCGGCCAGCGGTTTGCCTTGGCTCCCCAAGACCACATCCTGGACCATCGTCGCGTGCGTGGAGATCCACAACCGCCCATCGGCGACCATGATGCCAGCGCGAGTGAAAGTGGAATTGCCCTGCTTGTCCTCCAACGCGATCTCCCAGAGATCGAACTTCTGCCGCGGCAACCGGGATCGAATCGCTTTGTTATCATTCCGCAAAAATCGGTAGATCAACGATGCCACGCGGCGCTCCTGCACCTTGGGGTTTTCGATCGGGATGGCGATCAAGGTTCGCTCTCGCCGCTCCGCCTCCAGGTAATCGCTGTGCGTGACAATTTCCGGTTCCAGCATCGGCAACAAACCACCGATCAAGTCGAAACCGAGATCGTTTTTCCAATCGCCCAGCGTCGCCTCCCACGCGCCGGGGGCGTCGGTCACGTCGTCGTAGACATCCCCGATGTTGGACAACATCGACAGCAAGTTCCAACGATTGACCATCGCATTGCTGGTCGTATCGTGAACGAAAGCGGGGGGAGTGAGGTCGCCAGCGACAAAGTCGAGCGACTTCAATGCCTTTTCGCGAGGCGGCGGCGCATCGATCTGGATGTCGTTCAAGAAGTCAAATCCGCCGTCGCCAATCCAGCCAAATCCGCCGATCCCTTGGATCCCCGCAAACCCATGACGCAGCGGGAATGGCGGGCGATCGGGATGAGCGCTCGATACGGTCCCTTCCTTCTTATTCATCACGACCGCCAATCGGATCACATCGGCATACCAACGAACGTCGGCCTCGCCATCGCGTGGCGGTGCGGCGGTCATGCGTTGGTACGCGGCAACCGATTGCAGACTCTTCCAATTCGCGGCATCAGCCCAGCCCGAAACGATGCGGGTTGCGATCGCCACATCGCCGCTGATCAACAAACCGTGGTCGGTGTACGCGTAGAGCACCTGTTCGTCGTCGGACATGTCGTAGATCTTCGCCGCGATCGGAAAGCTGGCGTTGCTGGCGCGGCCCCCATCGGAAACGATCTGCCGCCCCGCCTCATCGATCATCTTCTGCGCACTTTCGGCAGACATTTCGATCAAGAAACTCATCGACAATTCGTCAGCGGCCGATTCCAACCCCGCGATCGACAGACGACCAGACGCATATTCCTTCAGCTGCTTGTCGTCGAAGCCGTAGGCGCGGCGGAGGCGGGCGGAGAAGTCTTGTTCGCTGTCGGCGAATTCGGTCCGAAAGTTGGCCATCGCCGGACTGTCCCACAACCGTCCCATGCTCGTCGCCGCCAGCTTCTCTTGAAAGCTTTTGAAATTGGCGATCGAGACGAAGAAACGCGTATCGTCAGGGAAATGCTCCGCAGGATCGGCGGCAGCCACGTGGGCGACCAAGAGAACAAGCAGGAGCCATTGTTGAGCAAATCGCATCATCGGATCAGCACTTCGGGGTGTGTAAAGCAAAGTTGTCGAGAGTTACCGACGTGCGATCACAAACGATCCGCATCGCGGCACGCCACCATTGTAGTTAGGCAAAATCACCAAGGAAGACGTAACCGGCTACGGAACGGGTTTGATTTGCAGAGCGTCTCGAGCCAGCTGCAAATAGAGTTCCGGGATCTCGTCGGCGCGATCAAACACATATTGCTGCAACACTTCGCGACCGAGTTCCAGTTTGCCATGGTGTTTGATCATTTGCATGGCGAACACGAGGGCCAACCCCGAGGTCAGTGGCGGATCGTCCAATCGCTGCACCAGCTCTTCAAACGTTTTGCCGTTCCAATCGACTCCCGACCAAGCCCCCACGATGAACTGCATCTCCCGTTGGAAGAAGGCGCCTTCCTGGAAGTGGTCGATCAGCGAAATACATTGGCTGTAGAGGATCGAATCGACCTCGGGGTACTGCTTCAGCGTGGCGTCCCCTTCGTACGCGATCTGCAAAATCGCTTGATACAGGATCATGTTCAACGGCAGCAGGAAGACGTCGCGCATCGAATCTTGCCGCAGCAATTTCGCTCGCCCGATCCGTCGACCTCGCGGTCCGTCGTTGACATGCGACGAGATCTGTTCGATCCACTCCGGCGGAATCTTTTCGCTCCGCAGGATGATGTTCAACAGCACCCGGTCGTCGACTCCCGATCCGCCCAGAACCGCCTCCATCACTTTCCGCATCTCTCCGGCGCGGTATCCGTCGGACCAACAGACTAAGATCGGTTCGGCATTGAACGCTTCGAGAACCATCGGCACGCCCGAGATACTGGAAAGTTCCTGCGGCGTCGGCCAGCCCTTGTACCAATTCCGGATCCGGCCCTCGAGCCACAGTTTGTTCGCACCGGCGATGTCCCCTTGATCCTCCAGGATGATTCCCAAAATCCCGCAGGCTTCGCTAAAGTGCGAATAATGGATTCCTTCGATCGGCGTTTTGGGATCGACGCGTTGGAGGAACGCTTCGAGATCGCGCTGCGCCGCCGGCAGGTCCTCTTGGGCATGGGCAATCCGCGCCCGATCGATCAACAGCGGCAGATGGGCCGATGCGATCTTGTCGATGTCGTCGTCCAACCATGGCGCGATCGTCTGCAGCGCGTCGTCGTACCGCTGTTCCAGAATCAACATCCAAACGAGGTCGCTGAGTATCGCCGCCCGTTCGATCTCGTCGGGTTGGGGCAGTTGATCGATCTCGTCCAACAGCGATCGAAGTTCCGGTATCGCTTGCAAACGTGCTTCGTGTGGTGTCAAAGAACGGTCGCAACGAATCACATCGCACCAACGCCAAACGGCCATCCGCCGCCACGCGGGATCCTCGCTGAACAGATCGATCGCCGACCGCAGCGCATCGGCATCCCCCTCGGTCAAAAACGCGATCCGCGACCGCTGGCCCGCTTTGACAAGCATCTTGGAAAACTGCAGCTTGTCCGACGCGGGAATCAACCGCTGCACATCTTCCATCGAATACAACGTCTGCAATTTATCGTGCAGATATGACATCCGAACTCGCAGTACCGGGGTGTCAGCGTAGACCGCCAACAACCGAACCGCTGCATAGAGGTACCAACGCGAGTCGTTTTCGTCGTCCGAACCGCTGGGGGAATGGTTCTCGACGATCTCTTCGAGACGCTGAAAATACTCCTGCGGCGATTCATATTCGTAGGTCAGCGCCAGCTTGAATAGCGCTTCGACATCGCGCGGCCGTTTGGCGTAGTGGCTGCGAGCCCCGCTGATGTCGTCGGCCGCAAACGCTTCATCACCCAATTGAATCTCGCGATCGGCCACCAGGGACGTGTCATCGGCCACCTGGTACTCCAGGACTGGCCGCTGCACCACGGCAGATGGCGGACAGATCAGCCCCAGTTCTCCCGGATGTTGTGGACTCAACGGGAACGGATCTTGGAACTCCATCGCGTCGCGGCCACCGACGGAGAAGCTGAGTCCGGTCAAGCCTTGCCGCCGCGCCCGCAGGCGGAGGTTGTTCTTTAATGCAACGGGTTGCTGGCGCAGGATACTGTCGCCCCGCAGCGGATCTTTGCGAATGATGTACATCCGCACGCGATCCATCTGGTTCGATTCTTCCAACGTCATCAAATCGTCGGGGAGATACGACGGGTCGTAATCTTGATCGGCGACGACAAATTGATAGCCGCGTTCCTCGTCGGAGTTGATCAGCAAACCGATCATCGGCGTCTGCAGCGATTCGATCCCAAAGTCGACGGCGATGGAGACGTTCCCCTTGGGATTCTCCTGCAGCGGCAGCAGCCATTCGTCGCTGAAATCAACGGGTTCACGTACCCAAACACCATCGTCGGCGCTGAATTCGTCCTCGGGATACGCTTCGGCGACCAGCGGACGCCACTGCTGCAACCGTTGCTCCAATCGCTGGCGAACCTGGGTTTCCGTCGCGAGAAACTCCTTCGATTTGGGCCACGGATATTCGGCGGCGACGCGAGCCAATTCGGCTTCGACCCTCGATTCGATCTCAAGGGTGATCACGCGTTGGTCCAACAACAAGTTGATCGGGTTGGTCCAGACGTTTAACAATCGCATCCGCCGCAATTCATCCTGCGGCGGTTCCCCGACGCGCTGTCGTAGCGTTTCGATTTCATCCAGCGTTCCCGTCAGCGTTTGCGCAAGCTGCGGGTCCAGCTGCATTTCGGCCACCGGTAGATTCGGTTGACTCTGCCGCCGCTCTTCGACAACGATCTGACCGTCATACTCTTGTTCGGCTTGCGACAACGCCAACTGGTTTTGCAGTTTAACGTTCGCCCGTTCGACAGCCCGCTGAGCCGTCTTGGTCTCCTCCAACGCATTCAACGAGATCACGGTCGCAGTCGACGTCGCCAACGCGATCACAAACGTCGACGCGATCAACGCCGCACTCCAGCTGCGGTTCTTTCGCGCCCAACGCCCCGCCCGACCAAGCCACGATTCGCGGACGACCGAAACGCGTTCATCGGCCAGATAGCGGTCGACATCCTCGGCCAATTCGCGGGCCGTTTTGTAGCGCCGCTCGCGATCGGGATCCATCGCGGCCCGACAGATCGCCACCAACGGTTTGGGCAGATCGCTGCGGATCGACCGTGGTGAGGGCACATTTCCGCTGCGGACCTGTTCCAGCAACTCGCCGACCGACGAAAAGCCTTGATTCGAAAAAGGAGCGATGCCGGTCATCAGATGATACAGCGTCGCCCCAAGGCTGTAGACATCCGCTTGGGAGCCCATCTGTTGCGGATCGCCGGAGGCTTGTTCGGGCGACATGTAATAGGGCGTTCCGACCACCGCGCCTTGCTGCGTTTTCGCCCCGCCGGAACCGGACAACGAAACGGGTTGTCCAGGATCGGCCGTTTCGGCCACGTGGTCGGTCGCCTTGGCCAAGCCCCAGTCGACGACCAAATTCTCGCCGTATTCCCCCAGCATGATATTGGCCGGCTTCAGATCGCGATGCAGCACGCCGCGGCTGTGTGCATACTCAATCGTGTTGCAGACGCTTTGAAAGCGATTCAACAGACTGCGCAGCCGGCCGGTAAAATGTTCCCCATTCTCGGGAGCATGCAGGGTCGCGATCTCGTCGGCTAGGCTGTTGCCGGTGATGAACCGCATCGCATAATAAGGACGGCCATCGTCGTAGCGTCCCAACGCGTAGACCGGCACGATCCCGGGATGCTCCAAACGTCCGGTGATCTCCGCCTCGTAGATGAACCGGTTCTGGCTGTCGAGGATATCGGCAAACCGTTCCTTGATCTCCTTGATCGCCACGTCGCGACCAAAGTCGAGATCTTCGGCCAGCGAGACCATCCCCAGGCCACCTTCGGCATGCTTGTGCAGTTTGCGAAAGCGGTCCTGACCGTGAGAGGTCACCTCGCGAGTCGGCCCCAGATCGGTGTTGGGCAGCGTCTGATAGGGATCGTTCTCAGCGGCGCTGGGGATCGTGCTGAACGGATCGGCCTCGCCGGGATCCGCAGCGCCCGTCGATTGTTCGACCGAATCCAATTGCGAATCGGTGAGCGTGTCGTGTTGACTCGCGTCGTCGGTCGAAACCTCGGGAGGAAAGGTCTGCAGCGCCGCGTCGACAAAGGCTTGCACTTCCTGCTGCGACGCCGATTCGGGAAGCGAATCGAACATCTGCCGGATCACAGACGATTGTGACGGATCGATCGCGCCGTCCGATTCCATCCGCTGCAGAATCGTATCGATCGACTGGCCCGTATCGACCGCATCGCGCAGAAAGTCTTGATGCGCGTCGGCCGACGCTCCCATGTGCCGCAGCGCGGCGAGTATCCGATCTAGGTCTAACTGGTGACTCATGACAGCCAATATAGCACCCCAACCAACAAACGCCAGAAACCGTTGGGAGGTTTGCAGAGCAATTGAGTGCTTCAATTTGAGGTATCAGCCGCCACGCTGGCAAGTTCGCGGCCGAGTCGCAAGCTATCGGCCAGCCGCGTTGTCCGGACATCGCGACGAAATGCTGCACGCCCCCGAAGGAAGTCTTGTCGTGGTGCATTGCATCCAATATCAACCGGGATCCGAAAATGTAGATTCCGTCCTCACAACCCGCTCAAACTCAGCGAGACCGCCGAAACGCTGGCGTCCCAATAGTGAAAGAGGCAATGGGGCTGTCAGTCGAAATAAGTTTGCATTACAACGACCAAGCATGTGCTGGCTGAAATCTCGCTCGATTCGGGCGTGGTTGCGGCAGAGTTTAATTGCTTCACGACCGATCGAACGACAACGATGAGGAACTTCGATGAGCGGACTTTATTTGACCTGTTTTAGCATCATGGCGTTGGCGATTGCTGCCACCACGGTCCAAGCCTGTTCTCGCATCCTGTGGAACAGCAATAAGCTGGCGGTCGTCGTGTCGCGGACGATGGACTGGCCGACATCGACCGAACCGATCTTGACGCTGCTGCCGCGCGGTCTGCAACACGACGGCGGAAAAGTGGGACCGCAGGTACTGGTCAAAGAGAACCCGGCGAAGTGGACCTCAAAATATGGCAGCTTGGTCACCACGGTCTACGGGATCGGGACCGCCGACGGGTTCAACGAGAAGGGCTTGGGCGTACACATGCTGTTCCTAACCGCCACCGATTTCGGCGAGCGCGACGAAACGAAGCCAGCGGTTCACGCGGGGCTGTGGGGACAGTACCTGTTGGACAACGCGGCCAACGTCAAAGAAGCGATCGAACTGCAAGAAGCGATCCAGATCGTGATGGTCGAAGCGAAGGGACGCATGGCGACGGTCCATCTGGCGATCGAAGACGCCAGCGGCGACTCGGCGATCCTGGAGTTCATCGATGGCAAGCTGGTCGTCCATCACGGTCGGCAGTTTCGGATCATGACCAACGACCCGACCTACGATCAGCAGATCGAATTGCTCGACAAGCTCGACTTCTCCAATCCCAGCAGCGAAACGCCTCTGCCCGGAAACGTCAAACCAACCGATCGCTTCCAGCGGGCAAGCTACTATGCGGCGCTGCTGCCCGAACCGAAGAACGAACGCGAAGCGGTTGCCGGTGTGCTGGCGATCGCCCGCAACGTTTCGGTCCCCTTCGGTGCTCCCTACAAAGGGTTTGGAATCTACAACACGGAGTATCGCACCGTGATGAACCTGACCAACCTGCGTTATTTCTTCGAACTGACGACCAGCCCCAACGTGATCTGGGCCGAACTTTCAAAGTTCGACCTGAATCCCGGTGCCCCCGTTAAGGTCTTGGATCCCGACAACATCGATCTCTCCGGCGACGTCAGCTCGCATTTCCAGACGCTTCCGCAAGCGCCGTTCTAAGTCGGCCCGATCGCGATCAACTTGCCCCGCGGCGATCTAAAGCGCATAGTACAAGGGTGAAGCGTGTCCCTTGGTACAGATCGTTCGATCGTCGACGGGAGCGTCGCGATGGCAAGCATCAAAGCGAAAGTCGCCTCCAAAAAACAACTCCGCCAACGTCTCCACTGCGAAGTGAGACGATGGCCCGTCCCCTCGGCACGCGCCGAACGTCCCTCGCGAGATCCTGCGGCGAGCTGGAGGAGCATGCGATTGATGTTCCTTCACGTTCTTTTCGGTAGCATTCCCGCACCGCCCCCACCGAGAATCGCGGCAGATCGAAATCGCCAGCAACAGCAGCGGCATGCGAGCACCAACGGTCCCAAATTCGCTGCGATCTCGGCGACTGGAACGCCGATTGCAGCCATAGCCTCGAGAACGAATGTTTCTATTTCTTCCGAAGGAGGTTTCCAATGTTTGTCAAAGAAAGAGCGACTGGCGATCTAGTGCGCATCGAACGCGTCGACGAACTGGCCAACCCGCAATCAAGCTGTGTGCTTGGCTGGCGGCAGGCGGGTGAAGAGGAGCAAGAGGTGATGCAGTTCCGCAAGGAAGGACTTGTCTTTCCTTCCAACGAACCGTTGCCGCAGTGTTGGTGTGATGCACACTACCAATGCACCGATATCGCGAAACGTTATACGCCAGTTGGCCACTAGCGCACGCGGCGTCCCCGGGCTGGTCGCAGGATACATCGAACCAGCTCGGGTCACGCGGCGGTAGGTTAGTGAAGGTAGGCAAGAGCGAACAGCCGTCGATAACAGTGGCCGACATACAGTCAACTGTGAGGACTCGATTGCATCGACGACCTCCATCCACGTTTTCAGATTGGCAAATCGAGATACCGAACCGATTTACCCGCGGGTACAGCCACCGTGCGATTGGGATCCAGAACGGAGCCCGAATCGCATTACAGACAGGCAAACCGGCTGACCAACGCGATTCACTTGGCCAACTGAAAACTGGCGAATTGCGGATGATTGCTCGGATTAGAACCGCCAGTCGGCACGCGGTCGGGGGCTGCCCCGGATTCCCCCAAGTGACGCGTCGCGTACAATGCCTTCCCGAAGCGATGGATTGAAAACTTTTGCACATCCGCTTGTAGTGACGATCCTCGCTAACGATCCAATGCACCCGAGCGGCGAAATCGGGCGTTTTTCTAGAGCAGGCTCTCGCCGCCGCCGGGGACTTGCGACCGATATGCCATCGATGGCAACTTAACCCTGCACAGGACACATGCCTCACCGACACCGAATTCAGTTCCCACCACACGATGCCAATAACCTCGAACAGGATGAGGTCACATTTCAGCTTGTGGAGGGGGACCGCCGGTTGGAATTACGCTTTCACGACTACGACCAAATCTATCTGCGACCGGGGCTCTACGAGCAAGTCTTCTATGATCGGTTGAAATGCACGTCGCCCAAGAAAGTTGGCGAGTTGCTGAAACGGACGCTCGACGGCAGCGAACAGAACTTCACCGAGATGCGGGTTCTGGATCTGGGAGCCGGCAACGGCATGATGGGTGAACTGCTGAAAGCCTACGGTGTCGCTCGGTTGATAGGTGCGGACATCATTCCCGAGGCGAAAGACGCTTGTTACCGCGACCGTCCTGGGGTCTACGACGAATATTACGTCGCGGATTTCACCAACTTGAAACCGGAACTGGCCGAAGAGATCTCCGATTGGTCGATCGATTGCCTGACCTCGGTCGCCGCCTTGGGATTTGGAGATATCCCGCCGGAGGCGTTTTTCCAATCGCTGCAGTTCGTCGCTAAGGGAGGCTGGGTGGCGTTTAACATCAAAGAAACGTTCCTCGACCGCTCCGACAGTTCGGGCTTCTCGCGATTCATCCGAGAATTGATCTTCTCCAAATACTTGGACATCCATCACATCGAACGCTACCGACACCGGTTATCGATGGAAGGAACTCCGCTGTATTATTTCGCCTTGGTCGCGCAAAAGACCGCCGACATCCCAACAGACTTTCTTGAAGTCAACGAGATCGGCAGCTAGCCATCCCCGGATCGCCGCCATGAAGCTACCGTTCGACCCGGCCTCTCACACGAGGGCCGGATCGAGCGGTGCAGTTTCCAATCGCTCCAGCGTCCTAAAGCAACTATTCGGCGGAGATTTTCCAGCCCAACGGTTTGGCGGCGGACAACACTTTCTGGGCCGATTCGCTCTCGGACGAGTCGATCGTCAGTGCATGTTCCGCGGCGGCGAGTGCCAACAGCCGCGTCACGTCGGTCGCTTTGGATAGTCCCAGCAGAATCGGTCCGTCCGCTAAATCAGCTGGCAATTGGTGCAGAGCCAACGAGACGTCTGGATTCCCCAAGCTGGCCAAGATCGCCATGCAAGCGGCCGATCCACTTGCTTCGATACGAACGGTTTCTGCCGCTGGCAGCCCCTCGGCTCGATCGGCGATCAGCGCCAACAGGCCACGGATCTCCGAAACGCCCATCCCATCGATCGATTGGCCGACCAAATGTAACCGGCGGCGCAGATGCGTCGTCTCTTTTACGTTCTCCATCCAACGCGTCTTGCCATCCCCCTGCAACATCAGAAACAGGACGGCTTCACTCTTGCCAGCGATCTGTTTAGCAACGGCATCCAACGCGGCAAATTGATCTTTCTCCACGTTGTATTGGATCGTTTTCCCGTCGACGATGAACTGGAGGTTCTCTTGATCGGGCGATCCGACACTAACCGTAACGCCATCGATCGGCTTGCCGGTTTGTGGCACCGCAGCGATCACGTAACTCTTCAGCGGCGACGTCGATTCGATTTCCAAGGTTTGAAACACAACGCCAGCAACAACTTGGCGGTTCACTTCTTTGACCGTTTGCAGATCAAAACCTTCCAAATTCGTCGTCGCTCCCGGAATGTCGCTCAACTGCGACATCCAATCGGCTTGCAGATCGCCCCATGCGGCTTTTTCGGTCGGCAGTTTCGCGGTCGCCGGTTGTGGGACAAACCACTCCTGCACATCGGTCACGCGTTGATCGGCCGGAATCCCGTCGACATAGACTTGCAGTTGTTGTGGTTCGTGTACTTTGCGAGCGACTTCTTCGATCTCGTCGGTCGAATTCTTCAGGTGTTTTTCGAACCAGGCAAACGCACCGACTCGCAACGCTTGTGTGTCCTTGTGAGGACCTTCGGTAATGTGGACGGCGACCTTGTCGAGAGCTCCCAAGGCTTCGTAAACCTTGGTCGTCTTCTGGTACGTGCGAATTACACCGTCCAATGGAAAGATTCGGTCGCGATGCGAATTGGCGAACAACAGCGCCCGCGGAGCGATCATCGCGGCGACGGTTGCGAAGTCCCATCCGAATCGATTGACCATAAACATGCAATCGCAATGCCCTTCGATGCATCCATCGACCACATGGTTTCGCATGTCGGTGATCCCAGCGACCGGCACGGCCGCTTTGATGCGTTGGTCCAACGCCGCGGTCCACCACGAATAAGATCCGCCGCCGCTGCGGCCGGTCACTCCAAAACGCTTGGCGTCCACTTCGGGGCGGGTCTCCAAATAATCGAGTGCACGCATCGAGTTCCATGCTTCGACACCGGCGGGAGTGTAACCGCGGGAAGCCCACCACCACATCCCTTTCGAATAGGTGCCGTGATGGATCCCTTCGATCTCACCCAATTGAATCGTATCGATCATCATGCAGACATAGCCATGACGGGCGAACCAGACTCCGTGGTGATGGTATCCGACCTTGTTGCCATAACTGACGCCATCCTCTTTCACCCGCGCGTGGCCACAGACGTAGAGGATCGTTGGAAACGGTCCCTCGCCAGCACTTGGCAGATACAGATTCGCACTGACATACAATCCGGGACGCGATTGGAAATGGATTCGTTCCACCGCATACCCGTCGTACTCCATCCGATCGACGATCGTTGGCTTCAGATCCGTTCGCTCGGGCCAAGGATTCAGGCCCAACATATCGCGCAGCTGCAGTTCCAATTCAGGCCGCTGGGCGTTCCATTGATCGGCGGTCAGCGGTTCGGTCAAGCAACGCGATTCAACGGTCGCAGTCCGCTGGGCCAGATAGGCGTCGATCGGCCCGCGGCCGGGATATTCCGCAACGGCCGGGGTGATCCAAAGTAACGCGAGCGCAAACAGACAGGCACGGTGCGGAAGGGATTTCAGCAGTATCATCGATGTTCGGTAGGGTTAAAGGTAGGTAGGGAGAGGTAGGAAGCATCAGTCTAATTGACGTAGGTCCGCAACAAAATAGTCGTGTTGCACCCAGGCGGGCAGAACGTCGAATCGCATCATCATTTGATTCAAGCCAATCATCTGTTCTTGATTTTCCCCATCGCTTGGTAACGCGGGTAACGGGAACAGCACGGCAGCCGCGGTGGGCAAGGATGCAAATCGGGCGATCACCGATTCCAAGTAGAAGCCTTTGATCGTTCCGCCGATCGCGACCAGATCGACTTCCGCGGCGGAATCCAACGCCATCGCGGCCCGCAGCGTCAGCGGCGGTTGGGATTCCGCGACCAACAGGTCTCTGGTCAACGCAGCGATTTGCGGCGAGAAATCGATCGCAGCGGGAACGTTGGCAAACACGCGATCGCGATAAGCCGACAACGCAAAACGGCCTCCTCCGGGAATTCGAGTCAGACCGCTTGCGCGAACTTGGGCTTCGAGCAGTTTAGGCGTTGGAACCACAAGCAATTCGGGAGAGCTGATCCGCAGCGTCGGTGTTGTCGGCCGACTACTAGACTTCGCAAACAACCCCTGATAATCGTCGGAACTTTGGTTGGCTTGCGCGAACACACTCGCCAACCCGGGGAAGCTCGAATCCAATTCTTTCGCTTGCGCAGCGGCCAATCGGGCCCGCCAAGTCAACAGATCGTCGGTGGCTCGCCAGTAACGATCGACCAACGCATCGGCTTGCGGCGACGCTTTCAACAGCTGAGCCAGCGGTGGCTGAACCGCTCGTGCCAGGTCCGCGGACTGGGTGTGGCCTGCGAGGGGTGCGATCACGTCGAGGTAACGCATATAGAGGCCCGCGGCATCAGCCGCCGTCGCGCGACTCGCATCGGCGACGATCAATTGCGGCAGCATCGCCAGCATCTTGTTGTTCCACTGGGCCGCGGTTTGCGTCCAAGGTCCATGCCCCTGTTTGGGAACCGCATCGAGATTCTGCAGGATCCAATAGATTCCTTGACAGCGGACCAACCCTAGCTGGGCTGCCTGCCATTTCGCGAAGAACTTTGCAAACGCGTCGGGGCCGGTCGCCGGTGTGCCTTCGATTTCGCAACTGCCGGTTTGACCGATCGATGAAATCGCGGCGGTCAGTTCAGCGGAGAAGGCTTCCAGATCGGGCGTCTGGCTCGCGAGGATCTCCTTCAACCTTGTCGCCGAAGCCGCTTTGCGTTCGGTGTGCCAAGCGTTTTGAAACGAATGGAAGACCGTTTCAAATGGCTTGATGTAGGGCTCGCGCTTCGTGAAATGGATCCAGATCAAATCGTCCCACAATTTTTCTTCGGCAGACCGATAGGCGGCCGCCGCGGCTTGCAAGTTGCCTTTGGAAGCCAGTTCGCTAATTCGTTGCAGTTCCTTCTCTCGGCCGCGCGTCCCTCTGTCCAACGCTTTGTAAGCAGCCGCCTCCAGCTTTTGTCCGCGTTGCGTTCGTTCATAAAAGACAGCGCCGTGATGGGCTTCGCCCCACATCTTTTTGCCGCGGATCCGCAGTTCAAAGCCAGCCGGTTCGCCCATGTCGATCAAATCTTCGGCCAGATGCTCTATTTCAGTTCCGGCAAAGGTGCAACGGGCAATCACTTGGTGTGAAATCTCTTCGATCCGGCCACTGGTACGCGCCGCATTGATCTCCTCCACATCCTTAAAATTGGCTTTCCAAAGCGATTCGCACTTGGCAACCAGGGCTTTGCTGTCGCCACACAATCCGTGCACTCCCAAACTTGCATTGGGATCGCGATTGCCGGGATTTGCAATCGCAGGGAGAACAGACACGACAAGCAACAACAAGAAAAACAACCGAAACATGTCGAACGCTCCTGATAACAGAAGAGGGTGATAAGAATGGAACCATCTTACCACTCGCGTCCCCACGCGTGTGCATTGCGATCGGTCGTGGCTATCGACAAACGAACAGCCCCCTCTGCAGCGTTATCCCTCTTCGACAGCTTCTTTGATCGCTTGGACAATTCCCGGCCGAGAGATTGCCAACGAGGTCGCTCGATGGACGTCGATCCCCAGTTCTTTACCCAAGCGGATGGCGAGGTCGACGTCGCGGATGCCATGGAACTGGTTCGTCGGCGTCCCATCGACATAAATGGTGTCGCGGTCGTTCCGGAAGCTCGATTCCAAAGCGTCCGCCAGTTCTTCGATCCAGGCTTCGGGAACACCTCGGCTGCGGCAGTGCTCGACCGGCCAGATATCGCGTCCGGTGCATTCGTCCAACAGAGTCAGGGCGAGATGTCGTTGCAGCATGGGAACCTCCACCGGTCAATTAGAAAGACTTGCCATTCGCGTCGACGTGTCCCCGCGCCACACATAAACGCCCAGCCCAAGCACACAGATCGTGCCGACGGTTGCAAACAACGCGGCGAATCCCAATCGATCCCCCACGTACCCCAACACCGGTGCACCGACAAGCGTCCCCAGATCCAACATCATCATCGCTAGCGCCGCTCCCGTTCCACGGACCTCGTTTGGAAAAGGCTGAATCGTCAACGAAGTCATCGTATGAAACATCATCCCGTGGCCGGTCCCCGTCAACAGCGCCGGGACCACGATCAACCATGCGTGCGAAGCGCTGACGAGGCTGTAGCTGAACATGCCGATCGCCATCGACGCCATCCCCAAGATCAGGATCTTATGTGGCCCGATCCGGTCGGGCAGATCGCCCAACCACAATCGAACGGTCACGCCCCAGCCGGCGTAACACAAAAAGAAGATCCCGATCACCGACACCTTGCCGATCGCAAGCGGCGCGTTGTCGATAAAACTGGCGACAAAGATGAATGGCGCTGTCATGCAGACGCCAAAGACAAAGTCGACCAACAGAATCGCCCCGGGCCAATACTGAAGCGTCGTCGCGACGAAATCGGACAGCTTCACCGACCGCCGCGTCCCATTGCTGGCGGGGGTCCGCATCATCAACAAAAACAGCGCCGGCAACAAACTGCTTCCCCCCGCGACGAGAAACAACCAGACAAAATCGGCCCGCTGTCGGGCGACGAGCGCTGTTTCCGCACCGTTGCCTAAGATCAGATCGCCCAGCCAGGGGCCGATCAACATTCCCACAAATCCCCCCGCCCCCAAGACGCCAATCGCTTCGGTCCGGCGATGCTCTGGCGCGGTTTGCGAAATGTAGGTCAATCCGCTGGCAAACACGATCGCGGCAGCTAACAACGTGCAGGCGCGGATCGCATAGATCAATGGATTGAGATCATCCAGGCACACATTGGCCACTGCGGAGAATGAAAACAAAAGGTACCCGTACAACCACATCGTTCGGGAACCCAAGCGATTGATCCATTGCGCGATCCAAGGTCGCAAGAACAACCCCAGCGTCGCACTGGCTCCCATGATCATGCCGACCTGCCCCAGATCGCCACCGAGGAACTCGATCCAACGAGAGTAGTGAGCCATCAGAGTGTTAGCGATCACAAAACACATTTGGCTAGCAAGCGCCAACATGAAGTTGCGGTCGTAAAGACGCGGCGTTTTCTCGGTCGCTTCGGTCACGGTTTCTGCAACGTCGGCGGACCGTCGATCCATCCCAACTTGTTCAAAAACCGGTCCGCTTCGATCACCGTCTTGTGATACCAAAGGCCATCGTCGTTGCGAACGTTAAAGAAGCCGTGCCCCTGCCCCTGGTAGACATGCAGTTCGCTATCGACTTCCACCGCCAAAGAATCGTCGCGGAACTTTTCCGCCGTGGCGACCGGAATCAAACGATCTTCGCTGCCCAAAAACACGATCGACGGCGGATCGTCTTTGCTCAGATTATGCGCTGGGGAAAACTCCCGATAGCGATCGCCAACGCGGGCCGTTCCCCAGCCACCGGGGCCGTTGTCGTACACCGGGTTGAACAACAGCATCGCCTGGCTCTTGGCCGAGACGGGCAGATCATCGGTCGCCGCATCCCCGCCGTCGACACAGCCGACAAACGCGGCCAGATGGCCACCCGCCGATCCACCCGCCGACGCGATGCGATTCGGATCGATTCCAAACTGTTCGCTGCGAGCCCGAATCCAACGCATCGCCGATTTGGCGTCCTGGACGCAATCGACCGGAGGTGTCTTGGATTTGCGATCCAACAAACGATATTGCACCTGGAAACAGACCACGCCGCGAGAGGCAAAGTACTGGCTGTGAGAATTGAACTGTCCCGGTTCGCCCCCGACCCAGCCGCCGCCATGAAAGAAGACGATTGCCGGACGCGGTTGCTTCGACTCCGCCCCCGCAGGCTCCGTGACGTAAAGCATCAAATCTCGCCCATCCACCGTTTTGTAAACGTGAGCAGGCGCGTCGGGTTTAGCAAAACAGACCGCGACCGGCGCAACACCCAACAAAATCGCAAACGACAAGAATCGGCAAAGGCTTGGCATCAAAGCACCATTCGTGGCGAGTGGGGGGACGGAAGAGGGAAGCAGAAACAGTCGAAGCGGCTTCAGCGGGAGGGAGGGGAGAGATTCGCACCGGCTAGCGGTGAGGGTGGGCGTTTTTCGCGTTACCTGGGGGCTGCGTCAACGGGACGCACCACCCCATGTTCTACCGGGCCAAACATTAAGCGCGTTGCGCCTTGGTTCGCGCCTCACGCAGACCTCGGCTGAGGATATCACGCAACAGCGGCGAGTAGTCTTCATACTTCGCTTGATCCGGAGCTCCCGTCGAGAACTGATAGATCGCATCGCGAGGCTTGACGCCCAGCGACAACAGCGTGCTGCTGACGGTTCCGTAATCGTTGCCGCGAACAACCATCGAAGGTCGGCCGGGCAGAGTCGGAGTGCGAGCGAAGACCTTGCTGGCAACGGCCAGGAACTTGACGGGCGAGTCGAGCGTTTGCAACGTCAACAATCGACGCGCCATCGCGACACGTTCGTCGGTCGGATCGTTCAAGTTGCGAGAACCGATAATGTTCAGCCCCTCGACGAGTTCGACGACTTCGTGCTCTTCTTCCGAATGGATCGCGAAGCCCGCAGTGGCGTCGGCGATCATGATGTTGCATCCTTCGTATCGCGTCTTGCTCAATTCGGTTTGGGCTTTTTCCAAAGCCTTCCGCGACGATCCGCAACGCAACAGATCCAGACACAACAAGCCACGAGATCGCTGCCCAAACAAAGGGGTCACGGTCGCACGGTTGCAAATTCCTACAAACATCCCATTCTGGTTCACACCCAGCCAAGTCCCACCACCGCGTTGGTCGATTCCGCACAGGACGCGCGGTTTTCCCGACTGGATCGAGGGGGCCAAACTGGGGCGGTCGAAGTATTCTTCACGGTTCGCCGCGACCAAGACTGGGCTTTCAGGAACCAATTGATATTGCAAAGCCAATAAGCACATCGTGGTAAGGTCACTTTCCAAAGATCAGAGGCTTAGAATCGTTTAACATCGGCAAAAATTGCCGAACTGGTCTCCTGCACCAGCTCAACTAAATGTATCGCGTTGCGCCCCCCGGTTGCACCCCCTACCGGGGGGTTCCGCCGAGGAATTTGAATCCTTCTCGTTTTCCGCAATTCCCTCTACCGAGCAACGGTAAACTATTCGCTGTCCTTAGTTTACGTATCCCGACACGGTTTGGTTCAGAGGCTGTTGAGGGAGCATTTCAACGGTCTGGTTCACTTTTCGCAACAGGCAGACCGCAGCGAATACAAAAAAGAGAACCGTTACACGCATTGGGTTCGGTGCGTGAAACAGCCAAATCTGGCTTGAAGGGACCCTATCGCCGATGCCGATGATAGGAAAACGCTGCGTGCGGACAATTTGCGTCTTCCAACCCAACCGCCACATGCGCCGTCACTTCAATCTCCAATGGGGCCCACGCCCCCATTAATGCTCCCAGCAGGTATGACCGTGCGAACTGCAGACCCCTCTTTTCAACGACGCGTGCTTGGAATTGAAACCGAGGTCTCGGTGATCCTGGCGACCAAGAAGATCCAGTTGGAAGATGTCCTGAATCTGACCACCGGAGCGATGCTGACGTTCGAAAAAGGGTACGACGAACCGTTGAACCTGGTGATCGGCAAGGAACCGATCGCCTCGGGCGAAGTCGTCAAGTTGGGGGATAAGTTTGGGCTCCGCGTCCGAGAACTGGCTGGCGAAGCGAACGAACAAGGCGATTGAAGTGCCGTTAAACCACCAACAACGCCAACAGATCGCAGCGGTTGAGCGGATCGTTTGTCAGCGGATGAGCGAACAACAGGCGGGGCACGGCGTCGATCACGTCCTGCGTGTCTATCGGATGGCGGGGCAGATTCAAGCGGAGGTGGGTGGCGACCGGTTTGTAATCGACCTGGCCGCCCTGCTTCACGACATCGGCGATGCCAAATTCCACGACGGGATCGAACGAGGCGGCGAGTTTTCGCGTCAAATTCTTGGCGACGTGCAGGTGGCGGAATCGACCATCGATCGGGTCGTGGAGATCGTCGATACGATCTCCTTCCGCAAGGGGACCGATCGCGCGACGCTGTCGATCGAAGCGCAGATCGTTCAAGATGCGGATCGGTTGGACGCTCTGGGTGCGATAGGAATCGTCCGTACGATCGAATATGGCGCTGCCGTTGGACAACCGTTCCATCGATCCGACAACGCCGATGGCCAGCATCCGACGGGCATCGGCCACTTCCACGACAAACTGTTCCGATTGTCGGGATTGATGAACACCGAACCCGCCCGCCGAATCGCCCACCAACGACACGCCTTCATGCAGTCGTTTTTGGATCAATACCAATCGGAATGGGACGCCACGGAGAACGCTTGATGAACGAAATCAGTTGGGATGATTTCCAGCGAGTTGAAATCCGCGTCGGCACGATCGTGGAGGCCGAAGTCTTCGCCGAAGCGCGAAAGCCCGCCTACAAGCTGCGCGTCGACTTTGGCCCCGAGATCGGCATCCGCCGCAGCAGCGCCCAGATCACCGACCTCTACACCCCACAACAACTGATCGGCCGCCAGGTGATCGGCGTCGTCAATTTTCCTCGCAAACAGATCGGACCGATCATGTCCGAATGCTTGATCACCGGTTTCCACCGCGCCGATGGCGCGGTGGTGCTGGCCGTTCCCGATCAAATCGTCGACAACGGCGCGAGGCTAGCCTGAACGCCCGTCTCTAGGTTTCCGGATCGGCGATCTTCACTGGTTGCACGCCAAAGGTCTCGACCAGGATCGCATAAAACGCGGGGACGATCACCAACGTCAACGTGGTCGTCAACAAAAGCCCCACGATCATGCAGTAGGCCAGCCCCTCCCACAACGGCCCTCCGCCGAGCGCCAGCGGTATCAAGCCCCCCACCGTCGTCGCGGTCGTCAGGAAGATCGGCAGCATCCGCTGCTTCCCCGCGGCGACCAAGCATTCACGGAATTCGTCGATGCTGAGTCCGACGATTGGCCCGTCGGCAAGCCCCGACCGCCGTTTCAGCCCGACCCGTTCGATGATCAAGATGTCGGCAAATTCGATGAAGATGATCGCGGTATTGAGCACGATTCCGAACAGCGCCAAAATCCCCAACTGAGGCATAAAACCCAACGACTTGTCGAACAGGTACAAACCGAGCCAAGCCCCGACAAGGGCCAACGGCAGCGTCGATAGGATCACCAGCGGTTTTGCCCAGCCGTTGTACTGGAAGATCAAACAGAGGACGATCAAGACAAACGAAATCGCGAAGGAAGTCATCATTTGGCCTCCCGCCTCGGCACTCTCTTCAAAGGCTCCCCCCGGTTCGATCCAATAGCCAACGGGCAGACCGGCCTGCAATTGCCGCATCGCGTCGGACTTCAGCACTCGCGAGACAACGTCGTTTCCGGTCACTCCCGGTTCCATCCGGGAACTGACTTCGATCGTTCGATTCATATTCCGCCGTTCGATGCGGGCCAATTCAAAGCTGGGCTGCAGGCTTGCGATCGAAGCGAGCGGAATCTTTCCGCTGTCCCCTTCGACGTACGATTCCTGGAGACCGCGGATCGATTGCCGCTGGCTGGCTCGCAAACGGAAATAGACAGGAACCTGATGGTCCCCCTCGCGAAAGGTCGTCAGCTGCAGCCCCGAGTAATAGGAGTTGAGGGTGCGGGCGACCTGCGAATTGGTGACGCCAGCCAACACGGCGCGGTCCTGATCGACATCGACGCGAACCTGAAACCCATCGACGCCCCAGGAGTCGTTGACGTCCCAGGTTTCGGGCTGTTGGTCGACGATTTTCTTCAGCCGATTTGCTGCCGTTCGCAGCACCACCGGATCGGCAAATCCATTGCCCGCGATGCGGAAGACCAACGGATCGGCCGGCGGTCCGAGGGCCAGTTGAACCGGCACGATGCGGGCTCCCACGATCGGTTCGATTCCCAAAGCATCGTCTCCCCGTTCGCAAACCTCGCGAACCCGTTCAGCATATTGCTTTGTGACCGAACCGTTGGTCGTGCGGACCAAAATCTCAGCAAAAGACCGCGTCTTGGGTTCGGGTTCCCAGCCGAGATGCCATCGCGCCCCGCCACCGCCAACCATCGTCCGCATCGAACGCAAACGAGACGCATCGGCAGCCCCCTGATCGGCCAACTTGCGGATCACGGATTCGACCTGCTTGGCGACCCGATCGGTCTCGGCGATCGTGGCCGTCTCGGGCAGGATGATTTTCACGGCGAACTGCGTTCCGTCGGCCTCAGGAAAAAACTCGCTGCTCACGGGTAGTGTCATGATCCCGACCATCAAAATCAGCACCAACAATGCGGTGCCCCATTTGGCGTCGACCGCCAAACGTCCGATCACGCCATAGAGGCGGAACGCGAGGTTCTCGCTCTCGCCGGTCCGAGCCCCCGCCGGTTTCGGGTTTGGTGACGTTTTCCCGAAACGCGACGGCAAGTTGCGGAGAAACGACAACGCCGCGACAACTGGCGATCCCGATTCGTCCGGCTTGGGAGCGCGAATGAACCATCCAGCCAAGATCACACACAAACTCATCGCCAACAGCCAACTGAGTGCCAACGTTGTCGAAACGGTCACCGGCAAACTGTAGACGTATTCCTTGCCGCCTCCTTCCAGGGAGACCAACATCGGCAGGAACGCAGCCATCGTCGTGAGCGTTCCAACCAACATCGGGATCGCCAGCGTGTTGGCCCCTTCGATCGCCGCGGGAAACGGACGCATCCCCTGAATTTGGTTGGTCCGAGCTTGGTCGCAAACCTGGACCGCATTGTCGACCAACAATCCCAGCGAGATGATCATCGCGGCGAGCGAGATCTGTTCCAATTGAACACCAAATAGCGCGACGATCCCCAGCGTGATCAGCACCACGATCGGGATGTTGGCGGCCATCACAAACGACGTCCGAAAACCGACGACCAGATAGACGACGATCACCACGATCACGACAGCTTCGATCACATTGATCAGCACGTCGCGGATCTTTTTGGCGACGCTTTCGGATTGGTCCGAGACCGCGGTCACGGCGATATCGGGGGGCAAGCGGCGTTCGATGTTCATCAATTCCGCCACGCGAGCGTTCGCCGCATCGCAGACCTCGATGATGTTGGATCCCGACTTCATCGTGATTCCCAACATCACCGCCGGCGTGCTGTGCGTCGCATCCCCGTACCGGCAGATGTAGTCGGCCGGATCCTCCAAGCCGCGGGTGACGGTTAACCCCAGTTCGGCCAACGGCACGCTATTGTCGCCATCTTCGGTGTGCACCGTGCTGGCGATCTGTTCGATCTCTTCGACCGCGTTAAATTCACCGCCGGTGTTGACCGCATAGTGTCCCGATTCGGTATCCAATTCACCACCCGCTTCGATGATGTTCCGCTCCCGCGCAAGCGATTCCAATTGAGCCGTGGTCAGGCCCAGCTGTGCCCAGTTTGCCAGGTCGGTCTCGATATAGATCGCCTCCTGGCGTTGGCCGAACATCTCGACCTTGGCGACGCCCGGCAGCAGCCGCAACGAATCCTGAACATCTTCGGCAAAGATCTCCAGCTGGCGGGCTGAATAACGATCCTGCGGACGGATCTCCGCGCGGCCGTGCGTCGGTGTCTGGTGGACCGCCAACAACAACACCGCGGTATCGCCAAATTCATCGTTGACGATCGGTCGCACATTGGACGCTGGCATCGGCACCAGATCGACTCGCGCCCGAACCTTGTCCCACACCTTCTGGATCTCCCCCGGTGGGACGCTATCCTCCAGCTCCACAAAGACCGTCGACTGACCGGTGAGCGTCGTCGATCGCGTCAGATGGACCTCTTCGATACTGATAAGTTTCTGTTCGATCTTGTCGGTCACCAGCTCTTCGACAGTTTTCGCTGGGGCTCCGGGCCACGAAGTCGAAACGACGCAAACACGGATCGTAAACTCGGGATCTTCGCGGCGCGGGATCGTGACGTAAGTGATCGCGCCGCTGGCCATCGCCAATAGAACTAACGAAATGACGATCGGTTGATATTTAACGGCAAGTGCAGGAAGAGTCATTGCGCTTCGCGAGCCTCCGCTGGAGCGGTGATAGCGTTCAGTGCGTTCGCTTTGTCGGCCTCAGCTGGGTCGTTCAACCCCGCCTCTTCGCGGACGATCGCATCGAGGCTAACCTGACCGAGCGCTCGGACCGCTTGTCCGTCTCGCAAAAAATGGACGCCGCCAACAACCACCTGCATCCCGTCGACCAATTGATCCGATTCGATCTCGACCAGCGAGCCAGCATTCAGATCCTCCGCGGGTGGAATATGAACCTCCATTTTTTTGGCCCGACCGTTATCAAACACGAACAGCGACGTTTCGCCCGATTCCTCGAATATCGCTTCGATCGGAACATAAAACCCCGGTTCGACGACGTTGCTCGATAAATCGACGGTCACCAAATCGCCAGGCCGCAACATCCATTGCGATCCGGCATCCAAGACGACCGATTCGCCATCCCAATCCTGGGGACGATTGTCCTGGAACTTCAACTGTCCCACGTACAGCGTCTCTTCATCGACCGGTTCGGGATCGACGAAGGTAAACGAGCGGAAGATCCAGTTCCCCAAAAAGGGAACCCGCAGTTCGTTTTCCACGATCCGCTGCTGTCGGACCTTCAAGACACTCGGTAGAACATCGCGCAGCTTGGCGTTGGTCACCTGATAGATATACGGACCTTGTTCATCCCGGCTGATCGATTGCTCTTCGACCAGCATCACCCCGGGGTCGGTGACCATCATCCGATTCAACTTCAACGGCCACAGGTGTTCCGACGTGGCAACCGATGCGTTGGTCAACGATTCGATCGGAGTGTCCTGAAATTTCTCGTTTAACATCAACATCGTCATCGCAAACGTTCGCGTCGTCGGATCGGCGCTGGGTGCGATCCGGTAGACAAATCCGTTTTGGACGCGTGGGGTTCCATCGGGCAACAAAAACGAAACGGGCAAATGCCGTCGTTTTCGCATCACTCGAGACTGTCGCGACGACAGTTCCAATTCGATCTTAATCGGATTGGTCATCTGCAACGTCAACACCGGCGAACCAGCCGAAACAACGCTGCCTGGAACGACCATTACTTCGGAAATCTGTCCTTGGTAGGAACCGTACAACGTCGTGTTGTCAAGATCGCGACGGGCGTCGCGCAACGCTTGCTCGGCTCGGCGGATCTCCGCCGCGGCCGATTGAAGTTCCGCCTCGGTCTGTTTTTCGCTCGCCTGCAGCGAACTGAGCGATGCTTGTCGGGCCTGCACGAGATTCCGCGCTTGATCGAACTCCGACAGCGAAGCGGCATTTTGTTGGTGCAGCTTCTCGATCCGATCGAACTCCAACTTCGCCAGCTTCAGATTCGCCCGTTCGGCATCCAGTTCCGAAGGTAACGCTTCCTTTAGACGAATCTCGATGCCCTCCTTCCGCAACTTGGCAACCTCCAGATTGGCCTCCGCCGATTCGACAGCGATCTCGTACCGAGCGGAATCGATCTGCGCCAACGGCGTCCCGGGCTGCAGCAGCTTTCCATCGGGATCGACCACCCGCCCATCGATGTCCTTGCCAGGTTCGAGAACCCATTCGATGCGGCCGGAGACTTCAAAACCGATCTGTTCGGTCTTCCACGACTTGACGCTCCCCGAACCGGAATAAGAGGTCGCCGGAATCGCCTTGTTCAGTGTCAGCAAAGTGACCGGCAACGGCGGCTTGCTCTCGTATTCAACAGGCGTCTTTTGACAGCCACTGGCAAACAGCAGCGCGCAACTGGCGAACAGTCCCACCATCCTCCTGCCCACCGAATTCGGCATCCAATCGGCCAACCTATGCCACCACTGCGGTATACACGCGCGCACACTCGATCCTTTTTACCTCGAGCCACAAAAATCATTCCGGTCACAGATTCTACCGGATCCGGCAACCCTGCCGAGACAATTGCGATGGCAATGGCGAGAAGAAAAGGGCGTTAGACCGTCCGATCGGGCGCATCGCCCCCCGTGGGTTTAGGGGCGGCAGGCGTATTTTTCGCTTGCAGAGGAAGAGCCATCGGTTGAATCAGAACGCAATTCAACTGTCCGGCGTTAGCTCGCGGAACAACCAGCAAACCCGACGATATCGCGCGCCGGAAAAACCTCCGCGTGAAGCAATCGATCTGTGTTGGAACGTCGCGCCTCGCGAGGTGCAGCTGGCATGCGAGCCAACGGAAAGACCTCGGCGGACCTAAAAGGTGTGCCCTTTTTGCGGGCCATCTTTTGTGAGCGTCAGAATCTCTGGCCCCGATTCGGTCATCAGCACGGTGTGTTCGAACTGTGCCGAATAGCGACCATCTTTGGTTCGCACGGTCCAGCCGTCGTTATTGTCCAACGAGGTGAAGCGGCTGCCAGCGTTGATCATCGGCTCGACGGTAAATGCCATTCCAGGCAACAAACGGTCTTGGCGGCTCTGCCGGTTCGGATAGTGAGGAATCGATGGATCCTGGTGGAACTGGCGTCCTAAACCGTGCCCAACATATTCGCGGACGACGGTGAAGCCGCGGCTGTGGGCTTCGGCGACGATCGCTTCCCCAATCACCGAAACCTTGCAACCAGGAGTCAGTGCGTCGATCGCGATGTACAGACAATCGAACGCGCACTGCGTGACGGCGCGTGCTTCTTCGCTGACGTTGCCGATTAAAAACGTTTCGGATTGATCGCCAAACCAACCGTTAACGACCGACGTGATGTCGACGTTGACGATGTCGCCATCGACCAACGTGTAATCGCCCGGAATGCCGTGGCAGATCACTTCGTTGACACTTGTGCAACAACTTTTGGTAAAGCCCTGGTATCCCAGCGTGGCCGGTTTGTGGCCATGATCGATCGTGAACTTGTGAATCAATTCATCGATCACCCCGGTCTGAATCCCCGCTTTGACATGCGGACGAACGTAATCCAATAGCTTGGCGTTGAATCGCCCCGCCGCCCCCATCGCTTCGCGTCCCGCTTTTGGCAGCAACAGTTTTTTCCGGTTTTGTAACATTCCAATAGTCCTTTGTGTCGCCCAAACCAGATCGGAAATCGAAGATCGCGCAAACGCAGCTATAAGCAAATCGAATCAGTTTAAAACATCGCGTATTTTAAAGCTCCTGCCCCGCAACCCGCGAACACACAAGTTTAACAAACTGGAGATTGAAAACCAATCAGTCGCGTCAAGATTCGCGTTGGCCGACAAATCCCCGCATCGTCGCTACCAGACGCGAGCGCGACCAGCAGCACATGTGAGGAATAGCGTTCCGCAAAGGTGCTACCCAACGGGCCTTTCAATGCAAACATGCAACCGTCAACGAAGCATTTCAGTTGTCCAGCATCGCAGCGACGTTCTCGATCGGACGGCCGATCGCGGCTCGACCTTCGTGGACGACGATCGGCCGTTCGATCAGCTTTGGGTTGGCAGCCAAAACCGCCAACCACTCTTTGTCCGGCAGTTCCTGCTCCCCTAGCCCCAGTTCTTTAAATAACGCTTCGCCACGACGCACCAATTTTTGAGGCGCGATCCCCAACATCGCGACGATTTCGGCCAGTTCTTTTTCGGTCGGCGGCGTTTCGAGATATTTGACGACCGTATGTTCGATCTGTCGGTTTTCCAGCAGTTCGACGGCGGCTCGCGATTTCGAACAGCGAGGGTTGTGATAAATCGTGGTCATGGGATCCCTGCAGCGTTGCGGAAAAGAACTCGGACAGCACGCGGCAGGAATTCGATCGATCCTCGGCCGACGCGGGGGAATGATTGTATCGCGTCGACGAATCGGATCGAAGAGGACCGCGAATCGCGGACGCTATCGGTGCTGCAAACGAAACTGCTTCGGCGTCATCCCCAGCTGTTGCTGAAAGACGCGACATAAGTTTTGCGATGTTTGAAACCCGGTGCGGCGCGCGATCGCGATGATCTTATCGTCGGTCTCCAACAGTTCCCTGCGAGCTCGGTTGAGTCGCGCATGTCGCAGTTCTTCCATCGGCGGGCGAATGTAGTATTCGCGAAACGCTTTCTCGAGCCCGCTGCGCGACATCGCGACGTGCCGCACGACATCAGTCATATCGATCGCTTCGGCGCTGTGATCGTGGATGTAGCGTAGTGCGGCGACCACGGCGGGATGTTCCACGGCGAGACTGTCGGTGCTGCGTCGCTGGCAAACGCCTACCGCGGGAATATAGATCGGCGTCGCGGGAACTGGATCGCCGCAGATCAGACGTTCCAACAACGCCGCCCCTTGATATCCGACCTGTTCCCAATTCGTGTTCACGCTCGATAGCGGAACGCGCAGACAATCGCAGATCGTATAGGTGTTGTCAACGCCCAACACCGCGACCTGATCGGGAATTGCGATCTCCGCGGCAATACACGCCTCGATCACTTCCACCGCTTCCACATCGCGCATCGCGAACACGGCCAACGGTTTGGGAAGGGCCGAAAGCCGCCGCACCAACCACCGGTGTCGTTGTTCGCGCGTGTCGGAGCTGCGTCCCGCTTCCTTGTTCCAATTCAGCACCTCGCATCGATGCCCTGCCGCTGCCAGCGCCGTTTGGAACGCGTCGCGACGAACGCGGCTGACGCCCAGATCCCAGCGATGCACAAAAGCAAAATTCCGAAACCCTCGTTCGACAAAATGGTCCGCAGCAATGCGACCGATCGCCGCGTTGTCCATCGTGACCCGAGGCAACGCGATATCGGGGCGGCTTTCCGCCAAATCGACGATCGGCACCTTCAAGCGTCGCAGCTTGCGCCACAGGTCTTGCCGCGCTCCCAGCAACGTCACCACCCCATCGCCTCGCCAGTGCTCAGGAACCAAGTCATCGAAATCGGCCGTCACATGCCAATGATGATCCCGCGCAAAACGGGCGACCCCATGGTGAATCTCGGGGTAATACCACCCCAAGGCCAGCAGGATGTTGCGAGTTTCGTATCCGGTCGTCCCCACGTTACGAGTTTCCATACTTCCAACCGCTTCGCAAACAGCAATGAGATACCAAGACACATCCTATTCGTTTTGAAACAACTTCCTTCAACGCAAGCCACGCTTCCCGTCACAAACCAACGTAACCTGCAGTAGTGAAAATGCCAATACTTTTGCGGAACATGCGAATTGTCGCTACACAATCTTAACTTACAATGCAGTGGTGCCTACATGGGCACTGCAGCCGCCATACGGCTGATCAAACAGCTTTATTGAGATCCCACCGCATTGAGATCCCACCGCACCAAGCACCCCAACAAGAGGGGCAAGTGGTATGCGAAACGCTATGGCCGTGCAGACGACCGACAAGTTCAGCTCGATTTCGCGACGACAAAGCTCAACGTTGTCTCCACAACGAGAACGTTCATTCGACTTTCCTACTTACGTTTAAGGTTCATGAGATGAAACGCAAACCTTTCGGATTCACGCTCGTCGAGCTGCTGGTTGTGATTGCAATCATCGGCATACTCGTCGGACTGCTTTTGCCCGCGGTCCAAGCGGCTCGCGAGGCGGCTCGGCGGATGCAATGCTCCAACAATCTCAAGCAGATCGGTTTGGCATTGCACAACTACCACGATACGTATCGCGTCCTGCCCACCGGCCAGTTGAGTGTCGAAACCGATAAGGTTTGCGTCGCCGACGGCTGTCGTTTTGCCAAATCGGGATGGGCATGGAGTGCGTTGATTCTTCCATTCCTCGAGTCGCAGAACATGTACGACCAGTTGGAAGTCACGCAAAAGCATTTAAAAGAACAGTACCTGAGTCCATTGGTCGATCAGCCATTAGCCGCCTATCGTTGTCCGTCGGATATCGGTGAGGACCAGAGTGGGCACGTCGAAAGCTTTGGGCGATCGAACTACCCTGCCGTCTTTGGCTATTTGCGGCAATGGGTCAAAAACGAACCGCTGCCGATTCGCCCCGAGGGTGCGTTTGGCGTCAACGCAAAAGTCGCCTTCCGCGACGTGTTGGATGGATTGAGCAATACATTGTTTATCGGGGAACGGTCGTCAGAAAAACGGACCACCGGTACCGACGACGGCTATGGAGCGGCCGTTTGGCCTGGCGCACCGCGGACGCACAAATGTTTGTCCTGCAGCGGTGGCGGTTTGCTGACGATCGTCGGCGTCGTCACGTCCCCCATCAACGATCCCGCTTTGTTATCGGCGACCAATTGGACGGGCAACCAGCCCTTCACCAGCCTTCATCCCGGCGGTGCGATGTTTGTTCTTGGCGATGGATCGGTCAGCTTCCTTTCCGAAACCATCGACCAAACGGTCTATCAGTATTTGGGGCACAAGTCGGATGGAAATCCGGTCTCGTTACCGTAACGAACCGCATTTGACAAAAGGAGGGTCGCCATCGGCCCTCTGCCTAACAATTCACTTCCTCCCCTCCATCGCGTTCTCCGGTTTACCATGCCTTCACTTGCCATGTTACTTTCCGTTTCTCCGCAACGATCTGTTTTCGCCGCCGCAGTCCTCACTCTCGCATTGGTTGGTTGCAGCGGATCGAACCTGCCTGAACTCGGTTCTGTCACGGGCGTCGTCACCTACGAAGGGCAACCGGTCCCGAGTGCCATCGTGACGTTCCAACCTCAAGAAGGGCGTCCGTCGGTTGCGATGACCGATGACGAAGGAAAATATGAACTGCTGTTTGTGAAGGACACTCCCGGTGCGTTACTGGGTGATCACAAGGTCACGATCAGCAATGAATCGGCGATGGAAGGGGATCAATCGCCAAACGATGCGATGCCACTGCTGCCCGCGAAATACAATTCCCAGTCCACCCTGACCGCCCTGGTCGAACCCGGTTCGCAAACGATCGACTTTCCCCTGCAGTAGACTAAGGCAAAGCCTTGCACACTTCCTGGCGCTGCGTTACTCGATAGCTTGAGGTTCGCCGCGCTCTCCCCTCGTTTCCTTCCGACTCCCCGCAACCAACTCCAGCAAAGGATCCCTCACCATGCTCCAACGATTTTTGATTTCCGCAGGCTGTCTCTTGGGCGGCTTTGGGTTCGTCAGTGCCGCCGAAAAACCCAACCTTCCGATCGTCGACATCGCCCAGCAAACCGAGCGTCATGTAACGATCGCAGAGGGAACACCCAAAGTCTACCAAGGACATCCAACGACACTGTTGATGCCCGATGGAAAAACGATCTTCGCGGTTTGGTGCATCAATCACGGCGGTGCCGCCGGCCCGATGGCCAAGAGCACCGATGGTGGACTCAACTGGTCGCGTCTCGACAAACAATTGCCAGCCGGATTCTCGACGCATCAAAACTGTCCCAGCATCTATCGGATGGTTGGGCCCGATAAAAAGGAACGGCTGTGGGTTTGGTCGGCAGCGCTCGGCAAACGGGGCGGTCCGGGAATGCCCAGCATCATGAGCGAAGATGGTGGGGCGACATGGAAGGAAATGCCGCCACTTGGATTTCCTTGCGTGATGACCTTCAGCAGCGTCTTGCAACGCAAAGACGGCAGCTACATCGGGTTCTTCCACAAGGGCCCCGACGGGAAGGATCGCACACCGCTGAAGGTTCTGCAGACCGTGACAAACGACGGCGGATTCACATGGTCCGAACCGGAAGTTGTCGCCGCGGTCGAAGGGAAGAATCCCTGCGAACCGTTTGCCTTGCGATCCCCCGACGGAAAACAGATCTGCGTGCTGATGCGAGAGAACACCCATCGTGGCCGCAGTTTGATGATGTTCTCCGATGACGAAGGGGAAACGTGGAGCGAACCGGTCGACACGTCGTGGGGCTTAACAGGCGATCGACACATCGGCGTACAACTGGAAGATGGTCGCTGGGTGTTCGCGTTCCGCGACGTCGCGATCAACAGCCCAACTCGCGGCGACTTCGTCGCTTGGGTCGGTACCTACGACGACATCCGCAACGGTCGCCCCGGACAATATCGGATCAAGCTGCTGCAGAATTACGCCTCCAACCGACTCGACTGCGGTTATCCGGGCGTGGAACTGCTGCCCGACGGAACGATTGTCGCGACGACTTACGTCAAATACGCTCCCGGCCCCGAAAAACATTCGGTCGTTTCGACTCGGTTCAAAATTGCCGAAACCGATGCGATGGCCAAAGATACCAAGACTTCGAACAACAAGTAATGGTGAACCGATGCCGTTGAAAACCGCTCCGTTGCAGGGCTTGGTCGCTGCAACCTTTACGCCGCTGGCCAGCGACCGAACGCTCGACACCGCTGCAATCCCCGCGATGGTCGATCACTTGGTCGACGACAAAATCGCGGGGTTGTATGTGTTGGGCAGCACCGGCGAAGGTCCTTCGCTGACGCAATCGGAACGGTGCACCGTCGCCGAAGCATTCGTGCAATCGGCCGCCGGGCGATTGCCGGTGATCGTGCAGGTGGGATGCGAAAGCTTGAGTAGCGCCCGGGAACTGGCAACCCACGCCCAACAGATCGGTGCCGACGCGGTCTCCGCCGTCAGTCCCGTCTACTTCAAGCCCGATTGTGTGGAGACGCTTGTCGATTCGATGGCAGAGATCGCCGCGGGAGCGCCGAATCTGCCGTTCTATTACTACCATATCCCCGCAGTGACCGGCGTTAATTACAGCATGGTCGACTTTTTGCGGCTGGCCGCCGATCGCATCCCGACGCTGCGCGGGATCAAATTTACGTCGACCAACGTGTTTGAATTCCAGAGCTGTTTGGAGTTTGCTGGCGACCGATTCCAGTTGCTGTGGGGATTGGACGAGATGTTGTTGAGCGGACTCGGCGCCGGTGCTCAAGCGGCCGTCGGCAGCACCTACAACTTTGCGGCTCCGATCTACCAGCGTCTATTGGCCGCCTTTGCCGCTGGCGATTTGGGCGAAGCTCGTCGTCAACAGTCGCTGTCGCAAGCGATCGTTAGGGCGTTTATCCCCTATGGACCACGAGGTGCCCAGAAGGCGATCATGTCGATGATCGGCCACGATTGCGGCCCCAGTCGCCTGCCGGTCGCAACGCTTACACCGTCGCAACGCGATGCTTTGCGGAGCGATCTCGATGCGATTAGCTTCTTCGATGCCGTGGACGTTGGCGGCCTGCAATCGATCGGATCCAACACATGAATGCTTCCCACGTCTCATGGCCAATGCTCGGGATCATGCTTGCTATGATCAGTGGTTCGGCGGCGCTTTGCCGCGGTGAGGATTCGCCAACCATCGCCGCTCTGGAATGGCAACCGCTTCCCGAGCTGCCGGACGAACTGGGAGTTGCCGGCCCGTTTGTAGGAGTCCACAACGACGCCCTGATCGTCGCCGGCGGCGCAAACTTTCCGCGGCCCGTTTGGGGAACCGATAAGATCTGGCACGACCGGATTCATGTGCTGATCCGTGCGGGCGAGCAGCTGCAGTGGATCGATGGCGGCACGCTAACCCGACCGATCGCTTACGGAGCGACCGTTTCGACGCCCGACGGCATCGTCTGCATCGGCGGTAATGATGCGGCCAATACGTTCGACGCTGTGTTTGTTTTGCGTTGGAATTCGCAGACTCGAAAGTTCGAGCGACGCGATTATCCCAAACTGCCGCGCCCCTGTGTCTACGGTCAGGCGGCTCTCATTGGCGATGTCATCTATCTCGCCGGTGGACAGAGTGGAAGCGGACTCGATTCGGCGATGGACAATCTTTGGTCGCTCGATTCATCCGCACGAAACGATCCGGCACAGTTTCAGTGGCATGAACTTCCAGCGTGCCCCGGCGGCCGTCGCGCGTTCAACCTGACCGTGGCGCAACACAATGGGCAAGAGGATTGTTTGTACGTGATCAGCGGTCGCCGCGAAGTGGCGGGGACCATTGAATTCCTAGACGATGTCTGGGAGTTCTCGCCAGCGACCGAGAGCTGGAGACAACGGAGTTCAGCGCCACGCTGTGTGATGGCAGGGACATCGATCGGATTGGGTAAACGCCACCTGCTGGTGCTCGGCGGCGCCGACGGAACGCTATTCGATCGCTCCGACGCACTTCGGGACGATCATCCAGGCTTCCCGCGGCAAGCTTTAGCGTACGACACGATCAGCGACAGCTGGAGTTCCGCAGGCTCGATGCCACAGAATCAGGTCACCACGGTAGCGGTTCGGTGGAACAACCGGATCATCCTCCCCAGCGGCGAGGTCCGGCCACGGGTGAGGACGCCGAAGGTCTGGAGCATCACGGCGAGCCCCAAACGCTAAGGCTGTTCGTTGAGCCCTATCGTTTAACCGCGGCGGCAACGCCCCGCGCGTTCATCGCGACGGACGTTCAAAAGCGCGGCCCGATGGGCACGCAGCTAAACAAGGAGGCGACAACGCCTCGCACAACACTAAGGCTGCTCGCTTAGCCCTATCGTTTAACCGCGGCGGCAACGCCCCGCGCGTTCATCGCGACGGACGTTCAAACGCGCGGCCCGCTGGGCACGCGGCTAAACGATTAACCGCAGCGCTGCGGTCTTACTTCAGCCCCGCTCCCTGCGGTCGCCGGCTGAGCGCTCCGCGGACGCCGAGGGTGCCGGGGTCGCGAGCGATCTTGTCGGCGAAGACGCGCGCGTCGTCGACGATCGGGCGAACACGAGCTGTCAGGTTTTCGATGTTGCCGGCGATCCGCCGGACCTGCCAGTAGAGTTCGTCGTCTTCGATCAAGCGTTTGATCGTCCCGTCCCCTTCGTTCAACTGCTCCGTAAAGTATGCGACTTGCACCAAGACTTGGTCCAGATTGTTGAGACTTCGCAGCACGTTGGCGACCAATTCGTCGGAGTTGTCGGCCAGCGGCGTGGTAAAGCGTTCGATGTTGCGAACCGTGCGGTCAACCGACTTGACCGTATCGTTCACCGAGTCGCCGACGTTCTCGAAGCTTTGGATCGCTCGTTGAGCGACATGCATCGTCTCTTGCGCATCATCTAGCAGTACCGGAAAGCGATCCAACGACGCCTTCAACTTCTCTTTCATCTGCGTGTCTTGTAGGATCGATTCGACTTCCGCCGCCGTCCTGCGGACCTGCTCCAACGTCTGCGAGGTCTGTTGCGCGATCTGCTGGACCTGCGTGCCGTCTCCCTTGAAGAGCGTTTTGACGTTCGATTCCAATTGCGAAGCCAGTGAGTCGACCGACTTGCCAGCGTCTTCGATCGATTTCAGCGTGCCGCGAAACTCCCCTTCGAGACTCATCAGCACCGCAAACGGATCCGATGAAACCCCGTCGGTCACTCGCACGTAATAACCATCCTCCGGAACATACTCTTGCGCAAACGCAGTTTCCGTCGGCTGCAAGACCCCGTCGGGCGGATTGTTCACCTTGCCATCGAACAACTCCAACAACTGCTTCTCATTGGCTTTGACAAACTCGATGCGAGCTTCTCCGGTGACCAACCGCTGCGAACCGATTCGCGGAATCTCGTTTTTGTGGATCGGATATTTGGCATCGATCATCATCATCACGTCGACACCGTCGGCACCGAGTTGGATTTTGGTGACGCGACCGATCGGATAGCCGTACTTCACGACGGGCGTATCGACATCGATCCCGGCGACGGTAGGGAAATTCGCGGTGATTGGATATTCTTTCTTCAACAGCACCGGATAGGCACCGAAGATGAACATCAAGATGATGGAAACTCCGATCGACGCGAGCACCAGCACGCCAACGCCAAATTCAAGTCTGCGATCGTCCATGATCTTCTATTTACCTTGTGCTTAAAAAAAGTTCCGTCGAGCCATCGTGCGCGCCGCCGGTCGGTATCGACGCGGCGTCGCGTAAACCACCGCTACTGAACCAAAGGCGATTCGTCGTCGTCTTCGTTTTCAAATCTGTCGTTGTCCAACTGCTCGTCCATCTCTTCACTCAGCTGCCGCATCTCCATCAATCGCTCGCCCGCTTCGCCACGTACAAATTGGCGGACGCGACGATCTTCAAAATTCTCGAGCGATGTCGGCGGGCCATCGAACAGGACCTGGGATTCGTGGTCCTTCAAACGACGACGCGGATATAACATGATCACGCGGTCGGCAACTTTTCGGGCGGTGTTCATGTCGTGGGTCACGATGATGCTGGTAACGGGATACTTGCGACGCACACCAAGCATCAATTCATTGATCACATCGCTGACGATCGGGTCCAAACCGGTGGTCGGTTCGTCGTACAAAACCAGATCGGGCTGCAGGATCAAAGCCCGCGCAATGCCGACCCGTTTTCGCATCCCGCCGGACAGCTGAGCCGGTCGGCGGCGAACGATGTCATCGGGCAGCCCAACTTCCCCCAACGCCCGTAACACAAGCGGTTCCACCTGATCGGCATCGACGACGTTATGCTGCCGCAGCGGAAAGGCAACGTTCTGTCCAACGGTCATGCTGTCGAACAGCGCGGCGTTCTGAAAAACAAAACCAATCTTCTTGCGAAAGTTGACAGCTTCTGCCGGTTTCATCGCGGCGATGTCTTGGCCATCGAAACGGACGATTCCACGCGACGGGCGCACCAGCCCGACCAAAGTCTTCATCAAAACCGTCTTGCCACAGCCACTCTCGCCGATCAGCGCCAACGTCTCGCCCCGCGGAATCTTCAGATTGATTCGCTTCAGGACGTGATGCCCCGAAAGCTCGACGTGCAGATCCTGCGCGTCCAGCAGGTACTGACGGGCCGGCGGTTCTTCGGGCAATTCGATCGTTTGGGTGTCCGAATCCATCACAGTAGCGAAGCTCCCGATGGCCAGAATGCGAAGTAGATCATGTTCAACAACCGGCCCAAGACGAGATCGAGGACCAGGATCATGACAAACGAATGGACAAACGCCGACGTGGCTGCTTTGCCCACACCCTCGGCTCCCGCTTCAGCTTGAAAACCACGGTAGCAACTGACCACAGCGATCACGGCACCGAAGAACAAGCTCTTAAAGATCCCAGTGAACAGGTCAAACCCTGTCACGAATTGACGTGAATGGTTCAGGTAAGCCGCGTGATCGATCCCCAAAATCACGACGCTATAAAAATATCCGCCGACGATTCCCATGAAGTCGGCCATGATCGTCAGCGCCGGAATCAACATGATACAGGCGAGAAACCGCGGCACGACAAGATAATGAATGGGGTCGGCCCCCATCGTTGCCAAGGCATCGATCTGCTCGGTCACTCGCATCGTCCCCAGCACCGCTGCCATCGCGCTGCCGACGCGTCCGGCCAACATCGTCGCCGCGAGCACCGGCCCCAGTTCGCGGACCAGCGTCATATTGATCACGCCGCCGAGCCGACTTTCCAGACCGATCGATTGAAATTGGTAGTAGCTGTTTTCGGCTAAAACCATCCCGATGAAGGTTCCCGTCAACGCGACCACCGGCAGGCTCAACACGCCCACCTGGTAGAAGTTCGGCAGAATCGTCTCCCGCCGCGGCAGCGACGTAAAGATCCACCGCAGCATCTGCAGGGTGAAGTTAGCGATCCCGCCGACCGTGCTGATTCCCGAAACCACGATCTTGCCCCAGTCGGATGCCCAATCGCGGAGCCCGGCGCGCATCCCTTGCGGATGAGCGGAATGGCGTTGCGAGCGGCTAGCAGCGGATGGCATGAGATCGCGTCAGAATAAAAGGTTCCCGGCGATCCAAAAAAACTCGCCGTGTTAGTTTGTATCGGTTGCACCGACTTTGCGGCTTGAGGTGAACCGACCGGTTGTGCCGGCCTATCTTTGCGGCGGGGCGAACTCCAGATGGCTGGAGCGACGCTAGCAATGCTGGTCGCTGCCGGTCGACTCTGATACAACAGGGCAAACCCGCGTTTGATGTTAGACGCGACGGGGCGAATAGACCTTTGAAAGGAACCTGACGTGGAAAAGTGGCCAATCGGAGTGTTTGCATCGGTCGATGCAGGCTTGGGCGTTCGCTGGGAAGTGATCAAAGAGTTGGGTGTGCCAACGATTCAATTGCACGCACCGGCAGCGGAAACGCGAACCCAGGCCAACGCTGACAAATTGCTCCGTCAGTTGAAGGAGATGTCGGTCGAATTGACCGCGGTTTTCGGCGGCTTCGAAGGCGAGAGCTACGCCGACATCCCGACCGTTGTGGAAACCGTCGGCTTGGTTCCCGAAGCGACGCGGGCAGCCCGGCTGCAAGAGATGAAAGAGATCGCCGATTTTGCCAAATTGATCGAGTGCGATGTCGTCGCGCTGCACCTTGGATTTGTGCCACACGAAACGACCGATCCCGCCTATGAAGGGATCGTCACCGTGATGCGCGATCTATGCGATCACGCAGCCAACAACGGCCAACGCGTTCACTTGGAGACCGGTCAGGAAACCGCCGACGGTCTGCTGCAATTCCTCTCCAGCGTCGATCGCGACAACCTGTTCGTCAACTTCGATCCCGCCAACATGATCCTCTACGGTACGGGCGAACCGATCCCAGCGCTGCAAAAAGTGGGCAAGTACGTCCGCAGCATCCACTGCAAGGATGGCACCTGGAGCGACAAGCCGGGTGAAACCTGGGGTGCTGAAGTGCCACTGGGTGAAGGCCAAGTCGACATGCGGAAGTATCTGCAAACGTTGAAGGAGATCGGTTACACCGGTCCGTTGACGATCGAACGCGAAATCCCTGCCGAACCCGAGCGTCAGCTGAAAGAGATCGGTGCCGCCGTTGCACTGCTGACAAAGCTGAAGAGCGAACTGTTGGCCTAATCGGTCCGCGTTCACTTCCCAAGGCCGTCCAGCTTTCCGCTGTGCGGCCGATGGCTAATTCGAGTCCGCGTGGTTGGCGTAATACGATCGCAACCGCTGCGGGCTGACGCCCAACGCAAATGCGATCTGCAAGCCGAAGTTTCGGAATGTCTGTCGCAGCACGCCCTTGTGTTGCCAGCGACGCGGATCGACGTAGACCGGACCGGACAATAACAGCGGCCTGGCGATCCGCCGCAATCGCTGCGACAAGATCAGATCTTCCATGATCGGTTCGTCGGGAAAACCACCGACTTCATTGAATCGATCTCGCCGTACGAAGATCGCTTGATCGCCAAAGGGCAAGCCGCGCCATCGAACCCGCCACGCGTTGCCATATTCCAATAACCGGAACCCAAATCCGGCGGCTTCGATCCGCTGGCCCAACGCTCCGCCCCATCGCTCGGGATATTTGCTCATTGCATCGCAGACCTGTTGGATCGCCGCAGGGGCCAGATGATTGTCGGCGTGCAAAAACAGAAGCGTCCTCCCGGCGGCAACTTTCGCGCCGGCATTCTGCTGCGCCGCACGACCGGCTTGGCTTGTGAGCACCTTGGCTCCAGCGGCCTCCGCGATTTGCGTCGTCGCGTCGTCGCTACCGCCATCGACGACGATCACCTCCCCAGCCGCCGTCGCCGACAGAACGCAGCGCTCGATATTTGCGGCCTCGTTTAGAGCGGGAATGATCACCGAAATCTCGGCCGGTGTCATGTTCGGTCCGCCGCCTTCCAACGGCTGTACCCCATCGGCGCGAAGACAAGAATCGGTCCCCAGGCTCCCATCGCCGGCGAGATCAGGGTCTCGCTGGATCCGAGACCGTTGAACAACGTTTTGACGAAGAAGAACATCGCGATCAGTCCCAGGCCCCACCCCGCGACGACAAACAGGTTCTTGTCGCCTCGCGTCACCACCAACGGCAGCCCCAACAACACCAGGCTGATATCCAACCAAGGGCGAACGATTCGCGTGTGCAACATCACCTCGGCATCGGGCCCCGAATAGACGCTCGGATTTTGAATGTTGCGGACCAATTGAAGCGTCGACGACAGCCGGTCGGTATCGGCTCCGGAGACCAAATGTTCGAATTCGATGTTTGAGACGACGAAGCATTGTCCCGGTTCGAGCCAGGGATGATCGGCCCGCGTGAGCACAAATTGTCGACCGCCAAATCCGGCCGATGGGATCGTGTCGACGTTTTCCGGCTGTGTCACGCTGGAGACCAAATAGCCGCCGGGATGTTGATCCGAAGCGTCGGTCCAGACGGCCTGTTCACCGACGATCTGTGTTCCGAAGCCGGGAATTTCCGATCGAATCATCAACGCCGGAGCGACGATTTCTTTTCGGACTACGATCACACCACGACCATGAAACTGGATCCCGGTCATCCGGTCGTAGCACGGTTTCAAGGCGCGTTGCACTTGGCCAGTCAAATCCTGGGCCTTTGTTCCCAGTTGGTCTTTCCAATTCGGCATGCATAGCTCGCGGTTGAAGACGGCCACGATGATCACGATCACAGCGGCAATCAACATCGGTCGCAAGATCCTTCCATGCGACAGACCGGCGGCCAACAGGGCAGTCATCTCCCCGTTACGTTTTAACACCGCGACCGAAAAGACCAACGCAAAGACTGCCAAAATCGCGTTGGTTGCATCGAAGATCGCCAGCAAAAAGGGACCGTAATAGCCAACAAAAGCGTTTACGAAACTTCCCTGGCGGCGCGCGTATTCAGCAAGTTCTTCCATGTTGTTGAACGCATGAAAGACAACAAAAATTCCAGCCAGACTACAAAAACAGATCAGCAAAGTCCGTAGATAGGTCGCCAGCAAATATCGATCAATCCGTGTCATCACTGTTATCCAAGCCATTGCGCCGCGATTTGCTCAGCGGCGTCCATTCGCACTCCGCCAATCAACGTGATACACAACTTGGCCAGCCAAGTCACGGGCGAATTCAAATCAGCCCAGGGCGAATCCGTTTTTCAACTCGAGCTATCAGCCGCGATACGCTAGCACGCGATTCTCCCGGCCTCCAGAGACGAAGACGTGGCGATAGTCTTTCGCCGACACCAAACCCGATTTGCATAGGGAATTCGCCCCTGCGTTCTCACGTTCCCCCTTGCGACTCACAATTGCAAGCATTTCAACGCCGCAGCTCGACCGTGCCGCTATGGCAATTGAGGGCGCAATTCGTGCCCAGCATCATCGACCGGGTAGAGCGCGTCGTGGGCCTGCAGTTGCGCGATCAGCCCCTGCATCATCCGCGTCAGTTCCTGCGGATGCGATTCCGCCAGATTGGTCGATTCAAACGGATCGTCCGCTAGGTTGAACAATTCGTAGTGGCCGCCATCGAATTGCACGAAGCCGCCGGTGGTCTTTTCATTGGGGAGCGTGTGATAGACGACTTTCCAATCGCCGTCGCGCCACGAAGTGAAATAATTGCTGCGATGCGGCCCGTGGGGATAGTGCATCAGAAACTGTTCCTTCCGCTGCGGATCGGGCTTGCCAGTCAACAGCGTTTGCAGCGGCGAACCGTCGACAACGTGACCACGGGGAGCAGGGGCGTCGGCGAGCTCGAGAATCGTAGGAAACAGGTCCTGGACCGCGGCGACCTGGCTTTGGATTTTCCCTGCGGGAATTGGTAAGCGTTCCTGCATCGATTGGGTCGAATCGGGTTTCGCCCAGGCGGCGATGAACGGTACCCGCATGCCTCCATCGTAATGGGCTCCCTTTTTGCCCCGCAGCGGCGCCGCGCAGGCGACCTGATGCTGATCGCCAAGTGGCGCGTCGGAGCCGTTATCTCCGAGAAACAAGACCAACGTATTTTCGGCGATCCCCAGTTCGTCGAACTGGTCCAACATATCGCCCAACGATTTGTCCATCCCTTCGATCAACGTCGCAAACGCTTGAGCCTTTGCTGGTTTCCCCGAGTCCTTGTAATGCGCTGCGAAGCGCGGATCGGAATCGAACGGTGCATGAACCGCATAATGCGAGAAGTACAGATAAAACGGCTTGTTACCACCCGCCGCTTCGGCGACCAATCGCTTCGCTTCCAAAGTCAGCGCTTCGGTCAAAAACGTATCGCTACCGTGATACTTGTCCAAGTGCGGAACGGCATGATGCTTGCGTTTGTTCAACCGACCGTAGCCCTCTTGCGCATAATAGCTGCCGGGCGCGCCAAACGCCGCCCCAGCGACGTTGATGTCGAAACCAAGGTTCAACGGATCGGAACCCTTATGCCCTTCGGGCGCGAAGTGCGCTTTGCCAACGTGCATCGTCTTGTATCCGTTCGCACGCAGGACTGCCGGCAGCGTGACATCTCGCTCGGTCAACCCGCCCCAATTCCAATCGGGGGCACCGTGCGGACCAGCATTATTTTTCCGAGGGTTGATCCAGTTGGTCGATCGATGGCGAGCGGCGTTTTGGCCCGTCATGATCGAATTCCGTGTCGGCGAACAAACGCTCATCGCGTAAAAATGGTTGAACCGAATCCCCCGCTGCGACAACCGATCCATATTCGGTGTGCGATAGAAATCGTTCAACGGATAAAGCTTCGGATGGCCCTGATCGTCGGTCAAGAACGGAACCGAAGTATCCATCACCCCCATATCGTCGACCAAAAAGACCATTATATTGGGACGTTCGCTGGCAACGCAGGCCGCCGCAGGCAACAGCCCAAGCATCAGCCCAACAATCGCGGGGGTTTTCATCATCGTTGAAGACTCCGACACTGTTCTAAGAAGAAGGGGGATCGTTCGGCCCCCAACACGTCGGTCTATTGTATCTCGTTGAGCGGACGAAAACAGAAGATGGCAAGTGGGACCACAGGCATAGCCCAACGCTTAAACCCAAGCCAATCACAGGGTTGTGCCAGGCGTGCCGTTCGCCAAAGAAGCACAAACGTACCGGCTAATCGCAGTACCGTTCAACGAAGGAGCCTCGTACCGTCGCAAGAATTAGCGGTGGGTTGTAGTGGACGAGGTTACGAGCTGTCGATTACCCACAAGTCATTGGTCTGGTCCGAAGGCTTGCCAGCAGAGGGCGAAGTCGAGCATTCGCCGCGTGCCTCGCCAGATCACTTCGGCTCCCGGCGGACCGTCGCCTTCGCGGTGATTGTAGCCGCCAAGGGTCGCAAGGACCGGGATGAATTGTGACAGCTCAGGAGCTTGCTTTGGGGGAGGCGTCTTTTCCACCACTTTCCAGACCGACTTCCATTCCGCTTCGCTGAAGACGACATCACAGGGAAGCTCTGGACACTCGCGGCCTAAGAAGGTCACAAACATGATCCGCCATGCGATCACTTTGTAAAACATCAACGCGCGGATCAGTCGGTCTCTCGCTTCGAGTTGAATCTCTTCGACCCGGCAGCCAGTTTTGAAAACTCGAAAGAATACTTCGATTGGCCAACGAGCCACATACAAATCCACAATCCGCAGCGTCTGGGAAATCGTGTCGACCGGCAGAGAACTCAGTAACAGCCAGTCGACTTCGGTTCCGTCGCCTGGGCCATCGATCTCGCTCACCCAAACGACACTGATCTCGACCGGCGGCATCGAAGACTGCTTGTTGTGTGGCGCACGAAGAGTCATCCGCTTCGCTCGAATTTCTAACTTCGCAGTGCGTGCTTCACGGCCGGGGTGTTGTTTGTTTCCTGATCCTTTGGTTCGCTCGGGCGTTTGGGGAAGCTGGACTTCGCGGTAAGCGACCGGCTGGGCGGATGCGATTTCGGCACGCATTTTCTTATAAGCCGCAGGCCCGCCATCGGGGTCTTTCTCCGGCAACGAGCGTTTTCGCTGCGAGCGAATGACGAACTGAGCCGGTGTTTCATGCTGATCGGCTTCGACGAAAATGTCGTAGATGTCTCCTTCGCGATCGGCCAGCGAAACGATCTGAGTTTCAGGACATTTTCCGGCGATCTCGCAGGCCTTGCGGTAACCATCGAGCCATCGTTGCCCTTCGCCGGTGTGTAGGGGTTGGCCTTCTCGCTTCTTGCTGGTGCCGAGCGCTTCTTTGTCGCGATCGTAGAACTTAACACCGACCACCCCGAGACAAAGTTTCTCCGGCGTGAAGGCGATGTGGGAATGATCGTAAAGTCCACGGCGGCCTAAGCGATCGAGATTGCGGACGCCTCCGGGCGGATGCGCGGTGTAGTCCAGTTCGGTGGTATCTTGTGCGATGCAAACGGTGTCTTGGGCTTTGATTCGTTGGAGTGTCTTTTCAGCGTGAGCCCCGAGAATGGCTTCGGGATCGACGTTGGGGTTATCGAATAGACGGTAGGCGGCTTTGGTTTCGTCCCAGCCACTGCAAGCTTCGTTGATACTGGCCGAAGGGTTGGCCGCCAGCGAGGCGAGCAACGCTTCGGCTCGATCGTTGAGACGTTTGTCTCCAAGTTGAATATCTTGAAATTCGTATGCGATACTGGTCGGTTGCATGCTTTCACCTTGAGATTTCATTGTGCAAAATGAAATACTACAAGCGCAAATACCGTGCCAAAACGAGCTATTTTTGCGGCGACTTGTGGGTAATCAACAGGAGGTTACGAGTCCCAGCGATTTGGTCTGATGCAAAAGGACTCGTAACCTCGTCCACTACGCTTCGTTGAACGGTATTGCGGCTAAACGATCACAGATCGACTAGGTCGCCTGGCGAAATGCGAATTGCCGATCGAGCAGCCAGCCAAAACCAAGCGTTAGGTGCGCGAAGCAAACTGTTCGGCGTATTCGACGACCCATGCGTCGATCAGCCGCTCGAACTCGCTCAAATCGGCTTCCGTCAAATCGACGAAGTGGCTGCGATTGAAGACCTCTTTGTTCGACACGGTCCCTTTGCCTTTAAGTTCCAGGACCATGTACTCGTTCAGCGGCCGGATCGTCATCTCCAGTCGGCTGAAGCGATTCGTGCGTCGGCCACGCTCCATGCTCAGGTCGTCGCGACCACATGCGGCGCCCCAACCCTTTTCGCCGAACAGCGTCTCGGTTTGGAAGCCGGGAAAGTGGCTCGCGAGTTGGGCGACAGCCTTTTCGATCCGATCCGAAAGCGAGAGTCGGTAGGAGCTGTGCAGATGCCGCAGCTCCTCTTCGCTCATCGCTTCCTGTTTGGCGGCCGCCTGCTCGTGCAATCCTCGCTGGCGGCCACGTTGGATGGCCGCGTCGAGACGATTCGAGAAATCCTCACCGCTCATCAGTTCCCCTTGTTGGCTTCGGCGTTGGCCGAAGCGTTCTCGTCGGCGGGGGACTTAGCGTTATCTACCTCTTTGGGCAGTTCGACGGTTTGTGGAGCAGCGGCTTCGGATTCCGGAGCCTTGTCGCTTGCGGGAGCCGTTGCTTCGGCAGCTGCAGGTGTGGCTGCGGCCGCTTCGCCGTCGGAATTTTTCGATTCCTTGGACGCTGCAGCAGCAGGTTTTACAGGCTCGGTTTTCTCTTGATAGAACTGCATCAAAGCGCCGAACGATCGCAACGGTTCTTCGCCCGTCTTCATCGAATCGGAGATCTGCTTCTCGGGTTCTTTGGAGCTGGTGACCGTAAACGTCCGTGGCTGAGGATTGCGTCCGCGTCCGCGATCATCTCGCCCGCGTCCACCACCATCGCGACCACCGCGTCCGCCACCATCTCGGCGCGGTCCGCCGCGTCCGGATTGATTCGATCGGTCGCCTTGACCACCACGACCGCCGCGACCCGATTGGCCGCCTTGGCCACCACGACCACCTTGGCTGGGACCGTTTCCAGCGGATGCTGGCTGACCGCCCCGGTTCCCCGCAGGCCGCGAACCACCCCGTTGCTGGCCACGATTTCCGTGGTCGCGTTGTCCACGCTCGCCATCGCGGCGAGCACGTGCATCGGCCGCAGCTTGCTCTTCCGCTGGCGACATTACCGACAGTGCGACGCGTCGGCGGCCCGATTCGATCGCCGTGACATAAGCGTTCACAACATCGCCCACTTGGACAACTTCGTGAGGATCTTCGACGAAGCCTTTCGACATCCGACTGACGTGGATCAGACCGCTGCAATCGGGTCCCAATTCAACGAAGACGCCAAACTTGGCGACGCCGACGACAACCCCCGAAACGAGATCGCCCGGCTTCAGATTGTCCAATTTTGGAATCAAAGGCATCAATGCGACAGGTGCCAAATCGACCTTCGGTACCGAAAACGGTTCGCACAACCAGTGAACGATTTGGTTGACGCGATGGCGTCCGACCTGCCATTCCTTGATCACTTTGTCGACTTTGCTCCGTTCGGGCAGCGGATGCTTTGGCATCGGCAACGCCTCGGCCACCGCGACAACGGGCGGCACGGCATCGGTCTTCTCGGCGAATCCTTCGACCGCCAAACCATCTGCGTCGGCTGCGGTTTCGCCCTCCGCAGGTGCTGTTTCGCTTTCAGCATCGGCAGGCGTTTCAGCCGTTTCGGCAGCGGCATCACCCTCTGCGGCGGCTTCGTTTTCGCTGGTCGCCGGATCGGCGGCGGGGTGCGTGTCGACAGCGGTCTCGGCATTTGGTTCCGATTCCTCGCTGGCTTGTTCGGCCGCAGGTTCGTCGCTCGGTTGGCTGTCGGCCTCGGGCAACGAGAAACCTTCCGCGTCGGCTTCATCCGCATCGCCTGTCGCGACACCGATGACATCGACTGGGGCGGGTTCTTCGCTGGCCACTTCGGCGACCGGAGCGACCTCATAATTTGGCGGCTGATATCCGGGAGGTGCCGATTCGGGCATCGGGATATCGACAGCATTGCACAGCTTTTCCGCCAAACCGTAGTCGTCTGGATGAATCAAAGTTGCGTCGAACGCCTGCGATCCGCCAAAGACTCGCAGGAACGGGACCATCTGCCGACGATCGGCTTCGGACAATTCGCCCAGTTCGGTCAATTGGTCGCGCGAGGTGAACAATTCCTCGCGGCGTCGGAGATCGATTGCCTTGGCAAATTCGCGCGTCACGCCGGGCAGCTGGGTCAGCCATCCGATGTCGTCGCTGTTCAGATCAGCTCCCTTGGCCGCGATCCCACTGGTCATCACGCTCAGCAGCGATTTCGCCAGCGCGGGCTCATCGAGTTCGCGTTGGTAGGATGCCAACCGCAATCGCGGATAATCGATCTTGGTGTAAGCGGAGATCGGATCGAGCAACTGCATACCGATCCAAGCGGCGGCGCGGAAACGCCGCGGCGTTTGACGAAGCACCGGATCGCTGGCATCGGCCGATGCGAACAGATCGGCACCCGATCGATCCGCCAAGGTCCAGTGCAAGCTGCCCGCTTGGGTTTGCTTTAACAGTTCGGTCAACGCGATCAAGCAATTGCGACGCGCCGGTCCATTGCTGATAACGATCTTGTCGACATGGTACTGATGACACAGTTCGCCAAGCTTGGTGACCATCTGTTCGCGCATCGTCTTGGACAACTGGCACGGCACGTCTTCGGTGTGCAACAGTTGCCCGTTGCCGTCGAGAACAGCCAAGGCGGCAGTCCGCGGGCCGACGGCGTCGATAGCGATCAGACCGCGAGCGGTGGTTGGTTCTCGAAGCACCAGATCGCGGAAGCTGTCAGCGATCACATCGACCAGACGTTCCGCAGCGTAATCGAGCTGGCGATCCCAGAAGGCTTCTTCGGCAGCGGCACACAGCGATGCTTCGGCAGCAACCGTTGCGGCGACCAATTGGTCCGCAAAGTGAGGGTTCAATCGAGCGACCGATTTCTGCAATTGCTGCATCAATTCGCCGCGGTTGTAATCGAACGACGCCTCGACGACGCTGGAACGAAGGCCGCGAGCCAACATCAGAATTTGGAACGCCGACAATTTGTTCGGTGCAAACTTTTTGTTCGCCAATGGCTCCAGAACTCCCACCAACCAACGGCGCCGCCGTTGACGTGGAGATACCTTTTTCTTGGCCCGCTTGGCGGCATCCTGCTGCTTCGCTTTGGTCGACGAATCCCCCTTGGATCCCTTCTTTTTCTTGGCTGGCGCGTCCTTGGACCAAGTTTCCAAAGGAACGGCATCCGCATCGGGTGCTTTGGCTTCCCCATTGACCACGGCGGCTTCCGGTTCGCCATCCGCTTGCGCCGGGGTAGCTTGAGCGTCGGCAGTCGCGTCGGCCACGCTACTCTCTTCATTTGGCGCCGGCTGGGTGTCGGCAGCAACTGGTGCTGCTTCGGTCGATTCGGCTTGCGCCGTCTCTGCAGCGGCATTGGTCGCTTCAGTGGAATCCGTTGCGGCCGGTTCGGCTGCCTTGGCCGCCGCTTCGTCTACCGCAGGCGTTTCGGTTGTAGCGGCTTCAGTTGCGACAACGGCATCGCTTGACGTCGTCGCATCGGCCACCGGCGTTGCCGTTTCGCTGGCCTGAGCTCCAGCGGCAGGGCTGACGCTTCCAGGTTGGCTCGGCTTGGCTTCATCGACTTCCTTGGCCGGTTCCTCCGATTCGCCGTGTGGATCGAAGACCTTGCCGACCTTGATCTTGGCGTTTCGCATCAGCCAACTGGTAGCGATGCCAATCAGTTCTTGATTGTTGGGCAGCTCGCGTTGCAACGTTTCTTCGAAACGGCTGACCGCTGCGCTCGCTTTGTTCTCTTCTGTCCCCAGCAATTCGGTCGCGATCGCTTGAAGATCCGCGGAATCGTTCTCTTGCGGGTTGAGAACACGAATCACCAACCGCGACGCATCGTCCAGGACGCTGTTGCGATTGCGAATCAGACGGGTCAGGCGATCGAAGTGGCGTCCCGAATCGGCCATCCGAATCGCTTTATCCAAAGCGGTATCGACACAGACCGAACGTTCGGCCAGCTGGCGCAGTTCCGCGCGACGTTCCTCGATCGACTGTTCTCGCGAAACCGCACCGTGCAACAACCACAGAGCATTTTCGGACAGTCCGTTCAATTCATCGCGGCGGTAGCGTGCCAAAAACGGCGGCAGGTAGCCTTGGCGAATCAGTGGTAAAGCAATCTTCAAGCTTGCGGCATCGCACCCGGTCTCGCGTGCGATGGCTTCAATTTCAACAGTCATGCCTAAGAGGCTCATATGGGGCGTGTGGCGGGGCCCTTCGCCACGGGGGAGGTGCATCAACCAAAGGGATTGAAAATCAATCCATCAAGTGGGCTTCTAAAGAGCTTTCGGAATCTAGGGTTTCGATCGCCGAATGTCAACCGATCAACCCGAATTGGCCCCCGTTTGTTTCGATCCAAACGTGGGGTGCGGAGACGCAGGCGCTTTAGGCATTCTTAAATTCGAGACCACGCATCGTCGATGTGCCGCTGGCGAACTGATCGACCGGAAGGCCTTGGTCCTGCAACAGGCTGACGTAAAGATTTGGCAGCGGGTAGTTGTTTTTCGTGTCGAACGCCAAGTGTTGTCCGTGTCGGAAGCCACCGCCAGCCAACAGCACCGGCATGTTCTGGTTGCTGTGATTCGACGCGTTGCCAAGGTTGCTGGTTAACAATACCGAGGTTTGGTCCAACAGCGAATTGCCTTGATCGTCGGTCTGTCCCAACGAGCGGAGGAAATCGCCCCAAGCCGCGATGATCGCGGTTTCGACGACCGCCAGTTGCTCCAGCTTTTCTTCGTCCAAGCCGTGGTGGCTGAGCGAGTGGTAGCCTTCTTCGACGCCGGGCAACGGTACGACGCCGCCGCTGCCGCCGAGATGGTAGACGATATAACGCGTCGAATCGGTCTCCAGAGCCATCCGAATCATATCGCTCATCAATCGCTGACGGCCGACAAAGTCGTTGCCGTTGCCGATATCGATGGGGCGTTTCGCGTCGACTTTTGGCTTCGGACGCAGCGCCCATTCCTCCGACGCCGCCATGCGAAGCTCGAGATCGCGGACGCTTGTGAAATAGGCATCCATGCGGTCGCGATCCGACGCTCCCAGCGAATTCGACAATCGCTTGGCATCGTCCGACACGAGGTCCATGATGCTGCGGCCCTCGCGAACTCGCTGGGCTTGTTGGTCGCGAGCGGCCGGCGAATCGTCGACAAACAACTGGTCGAACAGCCGCGAGGGGCGGTCTTGCGCCGGGATCATCGATCCGTTGTCGGTGTACGACGGGCTATTGCTGCCGCTGCTGCTGAGCACCAACGATGGGAATCGCGTCTCGCCGCCGAGATGCTTGGCCATGTATTGGTCCAGCGAGATCGAGTTCCGACCGCCGCCGCTGGCACCGACGTTGCGAGCCGTCAAGATGCTCGCTTCAGCTTTGTGCCCGCCGCCGACCCCAGGGTGCGAACTTCCCGAGATCACGGTGTACGACGAACGCAGGTCTTCGATCGGTTTCAGGTAGCGGCTCGGCTTAAACTCCTTGCCCGCTTCGGCTGGATTCAGGTTGGGGCCATGCAGTCCCAGTCCCAGCGTCATCGCGACGAAGCGTTTGGGCGGACCTTGGTTTGTCGTTGGATCGGCAAACGCCGACTGCATCGCTGACAGATGGGGAATCGCCAGGGAGACGCCGGTGCCGCGCAACATCGTTCGGCGGGGCAAGCGTTTGCGAAAATTGAACTCGATCGATGAAAACATCTTGATTCTGCCTCGGGGTCAACGTGCGTTATTTGTTTAGAAACAAGGGGCTGGTGATCGTCGCTTCGATCAGCGAACGGAATCCATATCCGCTGTCGGCGGTCTGTTGAACGATCTGGTCGACAGCTTCGCGATCTGCGAATCGCGGATGTGCTCCGGTGCCGAAAGCGATCAATTTACCAACCACATTGGCTGCCAATCGTTCTGGATTTTCGAGCACCAATTCTTGGAAACTCTGCAAATCCTTGAACTCCCGTCCGTCGGGCATCGTGAATCCGGCATCGATCGGCGGCATCTTGTTCTTTTTGCGTGGGTTTCCGTATTTGGTTCGCCAGCGGCCCGAGGGATCGAAGTTCTCAAGCGCGAAGCCGGGTGGATCGATATCGCGGTGACACGACGCACAGGATGCGTCGGAGGTGTGTTTTGCTAACAGTTCGCGAATCGATTTCGCTCCCCGCACGTCCGGTTCGATCGCGGGAATGCTCTCCGGCGGCGGTGGGATTTCGCGGCCCAACAATCGCTCCGAAACCCAGACTCCACGGATCACCGGCGAGGTTGTCGTGCCGTTGGCGGTCACTTTCATAATCGATCCGTGCGTCAGAAGTCCACCGCGATGAACCTCTGGCTTCAACGCAACTCGCTCCAACACATCCCCTTTGACTCCATCGATCTTGTAGTAACGGGCCAGGCGGCTGTTGAGGAACGTGAAGTCGGAATCGATGATCAACCCGATCGGCAGGTCTTCTCGCAGCATCTCTTCGAGATAACGATGGGTTTCGTCGAGCATCGATTGCTGCACGATGACATCGAAGCCGGGGTAGAGCCTGCGGTCGGGTTCGGTGAAATCGATCAAGTGCAGATCGAGCCATTGGTCGGCGAGGTCGCGGATGAATTGTCGGCCACCGGGGCCCTCCAACAAGCGATCGATCTGCTGCAGCAGAACCTCGCGATTCCGCAGCTTGCCCGCTGCCGCCAGCTTCATCAGTTCCACATCGGGGCTCGAACCCTGCAGCATATAACTGAGCCGCGTTGCGATCGCATGATCGTCCAAACGCCCCGGCTGTTCCTGGAAGTAGAGAAAACGGGGCGAGCAGAGGAGCGCGCGATACCCGGTCTTTAATGCCTCGATCGGATCGCCCGAATCATCCAGCGTTTGGTGTGCCATCTGGACGTAAGGGACTACATCCTCCCAAGGAACGGGGCGACGGAACGCGCGGCGAGCGAACAGAGCCATCAGCCGTCCGATCTCTTTTTTGGGATCGTCCAGCTTAAGTTCGGCTTTCGCCGGATCTTGGTTGGTTTTTACGGCGTGTTTGCCAAACAGAAACTGTTGCACCTGGGCGTCGTCGGCGTGGGGATGGAAGCGTTCGACCTCGATCCAATCGATCGCGACGCCCGGGACGTCCTGTGGTCCCCCTTCGCCGGTACCGATCTGGCCATTTGCAAACCGCCCCGCCTTGAGCGTTAGGTCGCCGGGACGAATCTCCAACATATCCCCTTTGTTCAACCAAGCTTCGACGGTCGTCTCCTTGGGATCTTCGGTCGCTTCGAACGCGCCGACCCACGCCAACAAGGGAGCGCTGGAAACGTTGCGGCCGCTGCGAATCGTGCACCAAACGCCGCCATTGCTCGGCGATTTTAATGCCGACGCACGAACGGTGAACCGGTACCAACCGTCCTGTTTTGCGGTGGTCGCGGGGATCCGACCGTAATAAATGACCCGCCCGCTCCAAACGACAGCCTTGCCGTCGATAAGTTCCGGTTCGCGAGTCCGCGATTTGGGTCTGGTGCGGACAATTTTTTCAGCTGGCAAGCGTTTTTTCCATTCGTCCGGCGGCGTCGTTGCGCGGCGGAAGGCTTCGTCCAACGCGAGGTCGACAACTCGCAGATGCTGTTCCAGCTGGAAATGCGACATCGACTGCGATTCGACGATGTTCGTGAAGCCTTGCGTCCGCTGTTCGTCGGCCATCGCAAGAGTCAGCGGCAGATCGATCCCCAGCAGGTCGTGCAGGGAGCGTTCCAATTGCAGATTGGTCAGCTGACGGACTGGGACGCGGCCGTTCCGCTTCGCCGAGGCGTTTTGCTGGTCGCGAATCCAACCGCCCAACGCTTTCACAAACTCTGCGGCGTGATCCGCCTCGACATCGGCATCCTCGGGAGGGGGCATCTCGCCAGCATGTACCCGTTCGATGATCCGCACCCAGCGGTTGGCCAGCCCGGTCGTCTCGACCGAACGCTGCAGCGATTGCAGATCCAACCCCGCCTCGGCGTTGTCAGGACTGTGGCAATCCACGCAATGAGCGGTGAGGAATTGATCGATCGCCGGTGGGAGAGCGGCCGACAAGCATGGGCCTGTCAACAAACCAATCAACAGCGCGACGAGTGGACGTGGAGAGACCATTTCGATACCAGGTGAAACGAACGATTGCAAAAGGCGGGGGGGATAGACGCATATCTCCAGATAGAACGAGCGTCCGATCAAAATGTTGCGTGGGGCTGAGTTGCATTATACCCATACCAACGATTCCAGAAACCACAAAACCGCACGTCGCTCTGGGCGAATACCGCTGGCTGTCGACCGATACCTCGAATGGAAAATGTGACATACCCCGCCATGTCGCCCCACGACGCGAAATTTCTCAAAATTTAGCAGGCGGATCGAGAACGTTTTGTCCGGCCCTAAACCCCGCCAGTTGCGGGGCCAAGCCGCCGTGCGCTTCAGCAGAGTCAAAATAAGTTCCAAAAAATTTGGATACAAACGGCGCGCGGGAATTGTTTGTCGGCTGCAGACGGGTAACCTACCCCCAACCACCCGAGCCCACCCATCCGGCGCACACGCACCGGCCGGACAGCAGGGTGTCATCTCAAACCAGGCAAACACCCCGACGGCGAGATTCGGACTGAAATCGAGCTCCAATGCAACGGCTGGGGCGTTCCACGATCCAAGGCGGCAAAGCGATTATGTTTCAGAGGGAATCTGGCGTAAGGCGATCGAAGTGCAATGCGCGGCGACAACGTCAAAACGGACTTGAGCGACTGGAATCAAGGGCACTACTGGCTGGCGATGCGCTCCTTGAATTGAAGCTGCAGGTGACCCAAGACGGCCAATCGATCCTGGATTCGCAGCGACAGTTTGCGGTTGCGGTCGGGGATCGGTTCGATCTGGAATTGCAATACGACGACCAGCGGCAGGGGTTTTTGGAGAATGTTGCGCTAGGTGCGTTTACCGTCTACGCCGATATCCTTGCCGAAAATGCACACGCCTATCGCCCCGTGCTCAGCGAAACCCAGATCCTCTCGCTCGGTGAAAATTTGATGGATGCCGATGGAGGATCGATTCAATTGATCGGAAACGGCCGCACCGCAACGATCCCATTCTCTCCAAACGGTGGAACTACGCCCTCGTTGTTTCTCGGCATGGAACAGGCGATCAAATATGCCATCGAGTCGCCCGAAGGGCTCGATATGGGCCCCGATTCGGTGACGGTGTTTCAGACCGGTCGCGAACCACGCAACGCCAACGGCGACGTCGGTTCGGGCGATCCATTTGATTTGATCGTTCGGTTTGTCGGCGAAGACTACAAGTTCGTCGACGCCCCCAACCTCAGCATCGACACGTCGGGGCTCACGATGATTGACAACGGACCGTTTCCATCGGCGGAAGTCCGCGAGATTCCCATTTTTTCCGACCCAGAATCCGAAACGGTCAACCCGCAAGCCTTCCTGTACAATCTGGATGCGCGCAGCGCAACGCTCAACAACCAGATCATCTATGGCAGCCTGAGTTCGGGCGCATTCGACCCAACATCCATCGAAGTCTTCGATGAACTGGGGGGAACCGGTCCGCTGCAATCGAACGGTTTGCGAGATGTCGCGGCCAATATTTTCGGCGTCGGTACCCCGGCTTACTTCGATTTCATCTCTTCGATTTCAGACGTCGAGGTGTTCAGTATCGAACTCGAAGCAATCGCAGCCTCTAAAAACGTGAACTTCACCCTCGACCCCGCCGACGGCGACCGGAACGAGCTGTCGGTGTATGGCATCGACGTTGCGTTGACACCCGACCAAGTCTTGATCGATCTAGTGAATGATCCCGCCACTCCCGAAGACGATCGATACGGGATGGCATTTGGAACGATCGTGGAAAGACCGTCGGTGATCGTTGCTCCCATCTCCGGCTTGCAGACCAGCGAATCGGGAGATTCCCAAACCTTTGCGATCTCGTTGGGGTCACTCCCCTTATCCGATGTGGTGATCGATCTGTCCAGTTCGCACCCCGCCGAAGGGAGCCTCTCTCACACGCAGATCACACTGACTCCCGAAAACGCAACGACGCCACAGATCATCACCGTCACCGGCGTCGACGATTCGATCGACGATGGAGATGTTAGCTATACGATCATCACCAACGCGATCGTCAGCGCCGATCCGTTTTATCACGGCTTGAATCCCGACGACGTTGCGTTGGTCAACGTCGACGATGACCATTGGGGGATAAACGTCTCGCCCGCGTCGGGGCTGACCACTTCCGAATCGGGAGACAGCGACACGATTGCTGTTGTTTTGGAATCTCAACCGACAGCCGATGTCAGCATTGAATTGAGCGTCGCCCAATCCGACGAAGCGTCGTTGTCGACCAGCGGATTGACATTTAATTCCAGCAATTGGAACGTCCCGCAAGTTGTTACCGTCACAGGCCGAAACGACGATGTCGACGATGGGGATGCACTTTTTACGGTGATCACACACCCCGCGGTCAGCGCCGATCCGCAGTACCATCAAACCGATCCCCACGACATCACTGGCGTCAATGTCGACGATGACGTCGCCGGAATCAGCGTCTCTCCCACCTCGGGATTGCTGACTTCCGAAGCGGGGCAAAGCGATTCGTTTCAGATCGTGTTGGATTCCCAACCGCTTGCCGCCGTCAACATCCCGCTGTCGATTTCCGACGCCAGCGAAGCGAACCTATCGACATCCGAATTGATTTTCACCCCCGAAAACTGGGATACACCGCAGACCGTTACTGCGACCGGTATCAACGACGATCTCGCCGATGGCGACACCAGCTTTACGATCCTCACCAGCGCAGCACGCAGCAACGATTCCCGCTACGACGGCATCAATGCCTTGGACGTCACCGCCACCAACCAGGACGATGACGTGGCCGGTCTCATCTACAGCGGCGTGAATTCGCTTGTCGTCGACGAAGCCGGAACGCTGACGGCATCGTTTTCGATCGGTCTGTCGGCGATTCCATCGGCCCCCGTCACGCTGAACCTTTCATTGAACGATCCGAGCGAAGTGAGTTTGTCGCAAACATCGATCGTCTTCACCCCCGAAAACGGAATCCAACCGATTACCGTCGACATCGCCGGCCTGGACGATCGATACGATGACGGCGATGCGGTGGTAACGATCATCACTTCGACACTGACCGGCGATCCTCGTTTCGCCGGCTTCGATCCGGCGAACATAACGATCACCAATCTCGATGACGACACCGCCGGCATCACCGTCGACGTCCCCAACACTCCAACGACAACCGAATCGGGCGACTCGTTTACATTCACCGTCGCGCTGAACACGATCCCCACCGGAACGGTGACGATCCCCATCGCGTCATCCAATACGGGAGAAGCGACCGTCGACCAGGCCTCCTTGATCTTCACCCCCGGCAATGCGTTGACGCCCCAAACGGTGACGGTTCGCGGCGTCGATGACGCCGTGCTCGACAACGACCAACCGCTGAACATTCTGTTAGGCGATGCAATCTCGACCGATCCAAATTATCAGATGGCTATCGATACCATCGCGGCGACAAACTTGGACAACGAATTGCCCCCTCCCGATTCCGACTTCGGTGACGCACCCGCCCCCTACCCATCGCTGCTGGCAGACAATGGGGCGCGGCACCTCGGCAGCTCGCTTTTTTTGGGAACCGCGCCGACCCTGGAACGTGACGCAGGCCTAACGATTCAGGCCGATTCATCCGACGACGGTGTGACCTTTGCAACCGGGCTGATCGCATCGGATTCGCAAACGACGCAGGGGAGTCTTCGTGTCGAGGCATCGGCCAACGGCAAACTGGATGCCTGGATCGACTTCAATCAAGACGGCGACTGGACCGACGCGGGCGAACAGATCGCGACCTCGCTGGCAATGCAACCGGGCACAAATTTTGTCCCCGTCACAATCCCTGCCGGCGCCGATCATGGAACGACCTACGCCCGATTCCGGATCAGTTCCACTGGCGGTTTGCCCAGCGTGGGGGCAGCGGCCGATGGCGAAGTCGAAGACTATCAGGTCCAATTAACCGACGGTGCGGCACGAGCGGAGGTGACGATCGACACGGCATCGGGCGACACCGTGATCCAACGCATCGACGAACAGATCGTCGTCTCACAAGGCGCGAACGTGCTCTTCTCCGCCGACCATCAACTCTTTGGCGCGCTGCAGATCAATGCTCCAGCGACCGGCGACACGTTCCATCTGGGCGATCTGGGACCGACCGACAGCCAGATTCGAATCGATGGGGGCGATGGCGACGACACGCTGACCCCGACCGATCCCGATCGTAACCTCGACCAAGGAACGCTGGCAGGTTTGAAGCGTATCGAAACCATCGATATCGCTGGCAACGGCAGCAGCGTCGTCGTCTTGGACGCGGCGACGGTCTCCAGTATTTCCCCCACAACCAACACGTTAACACTACGAATGGATGTCAAAGACATTCCAATATTTCAAGGGGATTGGACCGTCAGCGGACACGAGGTGGACGGCGATGAATTCGTCCAGGTCTTGACGCTTGGCAATGTCACAGTGCGGTTGTCCGGTGGCGGTGACTGGACCAACCCGCTGATCCCACTGGATGTGAACAACAGCGGAGAGATCACCCCGATCGATGCTTTGCAGATCCTGAACCAGTTGTATCGTCGGGACATGATGGTGGGGAATTTCGGCTTGGTCGATGCGGCGGGTCTAAGCGAAAACTTCCCCGGTAAATACTACGACACCAACCGCGATGGACAATTGACGCCTGTCGATGCACTACGAGTGATCAATCACATCGCCAGGAACAATCTGCGTGCCGGCGAACAACAGATGCTGATTCCACCAGTGCCTGCCGCGTTGCACGCCGATCCCGAAACGATCGACGAAATCGTTTTCAGTACCATCGGCGAACAAGATGTCGATCGAGTGCTCGGACAGCCTTCAACGGAAATCCGGTTTCGGGTCGATCGCCCCCACGAATCAACGCCATCCAAACGCGATCAAGACCCGAAGGAACAAACCGATCCGTTGGAGATCGCGCTTGCCCAGTGGCCGCTTTAAAAAACGGTTCCGCAGAGGAAGTGATCGCACATCAATGGAGCAGCGCTGCCGCGGAAGTGGTGAACGCGAAAGCGAGTCAGCCAACCGGCGGTTCACCAGGCCGGCGGATTCACGCAATCGAAGCATCCGCAACAATGCGGGCAGAGCTTTCGAGAGTGCCACGGCAACGTGTTTGCCCGATCGAAAAATACGGCACCGATCCCTGGGACTTCCCCAGCCAACGCCAACGAAGGTCGTGGCAGGTTCGACGAAGGATCTCGGATTAGACGTCGAAGTAGAGACAGTATTCCAATGGCGTCGGCTGGACGCGGTTAGGCATGATCTCCAACTCCCGCTTGGTCTTGATCCAGTTGGAGATCACATCTTCGGAAAAGACCTCGCCCACCTGCAAGAAATCATTGTCCGCTTCGAGTGCGACGAGCGCCTCTTCCAGCGAAGCCGGGGTGTTGCCGAGTCCGATTTGCTGATCGGCCGCAACGTCAAACAAATCCTGCTCCGCCGGCTCACCGGGACTAATCCGATTGGCGATACCATCGATCATCGCCATCAGGATAGCGGAGAACGCGAGATACGGATTACAGCTCGGATCGGGACATCGAAATTCAATCCGCTTTGTTTTTGGATTGTGGCTGTACATCGGCACGCGGCAAGCAACCGAGCGATTGCGGCGACCGTATGCCAGATGGACTGGCGCTTCGTATCCGGGCAACAGGCGGCGGTAGCTGTTTGTCGTCGGGTTGGTGAAGGCCAGCAAGGCGGGTGCGTGGTGCAAGATGCCGCCGATCGCGTGGACCGCCAGATCGCTGAGCCCCGCGTATCCGGAACCTGCGAACAACGGATCTCCATCTTTCCACAGTGACAGATGCGTGTGCATCCCCGATCCAAATTCGCCGGCGATCGGTTTGGGCATGAAGGTGGCGGTCTTGCCGTTGCGGCGAGCCACGTTTTTGACGATGTATTTGTAGATCATCATCATGTCGGCGGTGCGAGTTAGTTGATCGAACCGCAGATCGATTTCGCATTGCCCCGCCGCGCCAACTTCGTGGTGATGGCATTCGACGCTCAATCCGACATCGGTCAACGTCTGCATGATCTCGTTGCGGAGATCGAACAATTGGTCCGACGGCGGGCACGGGAAGTACCCGGCTTGCGTCCGCATCTTGTGCCCGAGATTGGGCGATTCCATCCGTCCCCGGTTCCAAGGAGCTTCGTTGCTGTCGATACTGTAAAACGATCCCTGCGATGTCAGATCGTACCGCACGTCGTCCAGCACAAAAAATTCAGCTTCGGCACCGATATAAGCGGTGTCGGCGATCCCCGTCGATGTGAGATAGCCAACAGCTTTGCGAGCGATGTAGCGTGGGTCGCGAGGATACGAATCGGCGGTGATCGGATCCTGCACGTTGCAGATCAGGTTCAGCGTCGTCAAGTTGGTGAACGGATCGAGGAACGCCGTCTCCGGCTGCGGGACCAGCAGCATGTCGCTCTCGTGAACCGCTTGCCAGCCATGCAGGCTGGAACCGTCAAATCCGGTACCGTCCTCAAAAAGATCTTCGGTGAGTTCGGAAACGGGGACGGTTTTATGGTGCCAAACGCCCAGGAAATCGGTAAATCGAAAGTCGACTGCTTTGACATCGTGTTGCCGACACATCGACAATACGTCTTGCGGGGTCTTTACGCTCGCCATCGCTTCGCTCCGGGCACTCGGGAATCTGCATCGTCAGGGTTTTACGGTCCTGTTGTAACATCTTTGCGATTGCGTCGGGAGTCGGCGGTCAGCGGATGCGCTGATCAAACGCGGCCATGTACGCGGGGACTAAAATCGTCCGGACATAGAACGTGTCGACCAACACGCCCAGCCCCAAGGCGAACCCGAGTTCGACGACCCCGCGGAGCATGATCGCCGGCTGTTCCTGAGCCTGCGACAGGCCAACCCATTGGAAAAGCTCGGGTGCCCAGGCCGATGCGGTCATCGCAAAGAAGGTCCCCGCCATCACGACGCCACAGCTGGTGATGATCCCGCCGGTCCGGATGATCGCTCGCCGCAATCCAGCCAGCCGACCGCCGCGCTTCTGTTCTTCCAGAACCCGCGTCACCAGGTAGACGTTGTAGTCCTGCCCGACGGCGACGAGGATCACGAACAGGAACAGCGGCAGCTTCCAGTCGAGCCCCACAAATTGGTCGCCGTAAACTGTCCGGAAGAATGCAACGGTTAGCCCCAGAGTGGCGTAGTAGCTGAGCAGCACCGTGGCGATCAGATAGATGCTGAGTCCTACCCGCCAGACGACCATCAACAGAATCGTCAGCACCGCGCCGACGACAAAGATTTTGATCCGCGTGGTGTCTTCGGTCGTCACCTGTTTCAAGTCCTGCATCGCCATGCTGGTCCCGGTGACTTGGAACTCACAATCGGCGATCGGCGACGGAATCAACCGGGCTTTGACATCGGGCAGCCGGTCGATTCCCAGTTCGGGATCGCCGTTGCGCAGCACTTCCATCAAACGGTTTGCAAACGGCACCAATCCGCTGCGATCGTTCATCGTCACCAGCACCTCGCCTCGGCCGGCGACCTCCGAAGTGTCGTCGTAGTCGAACCAAGCCATCCCCGATGTGCTCAGTTGCCAATCGACAGCCTTCACGCCGCTGCGGCGCTGCGTCGACGCGGGGAGTGATTTTTCCAGCCGCGAGATCGCGTCTTGGATCTGGCCGATCGCGAGGTCGGTCGCTTCGATGCCGCCGATTTCGGGAGTCAGCACCAACAGGAACTGGTTCCGCAAATCCTCGACGCGATCGACCACCCGTTCCAACGCTTCGGCCGCCGCTTCGCCAAACGGCTCCTCGTCGACCATCACATCCAAACGGATCAAGCGGTTTGCGTAAGACGCTTCGTCGCTGGTGAAGTACCGCCGACTAACGCGATGCTGTTTCAAGACCCAGCCGACCAACGACTCGATCGCAAAGACACTCTTCCGTTTGCCCGGCGGGTTGTCACCGAGCGGATCTTCCAGATAGCGGATACCGCGGACTCCGTCGACCTCGTAGATCGCCGCGACCAAGTCGCGCAGCGAGGCGCGGCCGACCTCCGGATCGATCGGCTGTTCGTGCAACAACAGCAACACGATCGGGTTCGATTCACCCAGCGAGTAGGAATGCGAAAGCGTTTCGACGCCCTGCCGGCTGCGAGCTTCGGCGTTTAATTGAGTCGTGATGTCGTAGCTGACATCCCCTTCGTGGCGGAAGCCGTAGACCGCCGGAATCGCCAGCAGACCGATCCCCGCCACCAGCATCCACTTCGGTCGCTGCGTCACGACCAGCGCGATGAATTCCCAAAAGACAGCTTGCTTCTCGTTGCGTTCCAGTTTGCCCGGCCAGAAGACGCGCGGCCCCAAGGCGTACAGCAGAGCGGGAGTCAACGTCGTGCAGACCGCGAGGCCAACCAACAGACAGATCGCGATGATCGGTCCGACGTAGTGGAACTTGCCAAAGTTGCCGACCCACATCATCCACAGCCCGACGACCGTCGTGAACGCACTCCCCAACAACGCGCCCATGACTTTTGACAGCGCCTGCTCGACAGCTTGTCCCCAGTCCAAATCGCCCGCTTCCTCGCGGAGTCGCGCGATCAAGAACAGGCAATAATCGGTTCCCGCACCAAACAGGATCACGACGACAAAGATCTTCGATGTCGTGAAGACTTTCAGCCCGATCCATTCCATCCCCGGTTCTTGACCAGCCGACGCGAGCGCCGAAACCAAGCCCGTCGCGCAGATCACGGCAACACCAATCGACACCAACGGCACAGCAACGAGCGCCGGTGCGCGGTAGACAACCGCCAGGATGATCATGATCAAGATCACAGTAAACCATTCGGTGTACTGGATCGCATCGCGGGCTGCGATCAATGTTTCGCCACCGATCGCTGCCGATCCAGCGATCTCGATTCGCAATCCCGGTTCGGCCAGTGGCAACGAATAGGCGCGGACGGAATCGATCAATTTGTCCAACGACTCCATCAGTTCGATGTTCCCCGTCGCCAGGAACTCGTTCTCCAAACGGATCACGACCAGTCGCAGATCGCGTTTGCTGAGCCGTTTGCCGATCCGTTCGTCGTCCCACGACAGGATGTCCAGCATCGAGTCCAACGATTTGTCGCGGTCTTCGATCGGTGTCGCCGATTCGATCTCGGGATCCAACGCGAGAGCGATCTCGCGATCGCTTGCGGCGAGGTCGTGCTTGCCCAGCGAATCGTGCAACCGTGCGCGATCCCAATACGCGATTGCAACCCGTGGTTCGTACCACGGATCGGTACCGGCGGAGACCGAATCCTCGAAGTATTCGTAGAAGAGCGTGTCGAGTTCGATCGAACGGTCGAACGCGTCCATCGCGTCGTCGACAAGTTCGCGAACATGATCGTTGACCGGCGCCGTCTTGCCCGACCATCCGCTGGCAAGAGCTCGGCGGACGTAAACGCAGCCGAGGCGATGGCGCAGCCGCCGCGAGAGATCCATCGCAACGTGTTGGTCGCGTTTTCCGATCTTCTTCCCGTCGCGAGCGAACAGGATCATAAACTGGCTGCGCGGACGCTCGGTCGGAAACGCGGCGTCCAAAAGCTTGGTTCCCGCCACGCTGGCGGTCGTCGGCGGCAGGTGTTCGAAGTCGCCGTCGTAGGCGACTTGTTTCCAAGTCGGAGCGGCCACGCGACTGACGATCACCGCAGCCAGCCACAACAGCAGCACCAAACGCCAGTGGCGGATGACGAAACGCGACCAGCGTTGGCTGAGGTGGGGAAGGAGCGGAGGCATGATAGTCTGTCGGAATGTGGGTTAGAGGCCCGCGGGGCAGATGAGCACTTTCATCGCCTCGGGCTCTCCGGCATACAATCGCTCAAACCAAGCGGGGCCCTCTTCGAGCGTCGCCTTGGCGGTGATCAACGGTTCGACTTGGATCTGACCGGTTTCCAGCAACTTGATGCAGGCCGGGTATTCTCCGCTGGAGGCACAACTGCCCAGCACGTTCAACTCGCGAGTGACCACCGACTGCAACGGCAGGTCGATGTTCGGCGAGATGTTTCCGACAAGCGTGACGGTGCCCCCTTTGCGAACGCTGTCGATCGCTGTCTTGACCGTCGGCGTCGCACCAACGACTTCGAGAGCGACGTCGGCGCCGCGGCCACCGGTCAGTTCCGCCACGCGGGCGACGACATCTTCTTTCGATGCGTCGATCGTCACGTCGGCCCCCAGCGTTTTGGCAACTTCCAAACGGTTTGCATTCAGGTCGGTCGCGATCACTCGCGAACATCCGGCCAGCTTGATCGCTTGGATCACCAGCAGACCGATCATCCCGCTGCCAACGACCACCGCGGTGTCGCCCAGCGAGACTGGAGTCCGTTCCGCCGCATGGACCGCGACGGAGATCGCTTCGATCAACGCAGCCTGTTCGAACGAGACGGCATCGGGCAATTCGTAAACGATGTGACGAGGAACCGCCACGTATTCGGCGAACGCACCGTACTGACGGTATTCGCCGCACGAGACGCCCAGCACTCGGCGGTTGTCGCACAGGTTCATCTCGCCGCGGCGGCAGAAGTGGCACTTGCCGCACCAGACCATCGAATCGAAAGTCACTCGCGTGCCGGCGGGCAGATCGGACACGCCGCTGCCGACCGAAGCGACGACGCCCGAGGCTTCGTGCCCCATCACCAACGGCGGAATCCGCCTGCCGGTGCTGCCGTCGTAGCCGTGGATGTCGCTGCCGCAAATGCCGCACGCCTTGACTTGAACCAAGACGTCGTCGGGGCCTAGTTCCGGAACGGGGATCTCCGCCAGTTCCAATTTCTTGTATTCGGTCAGCAGCATTGCTTTCATGGGGCCATCCATAATCAGAGATACGACGCGGAAATCCCGCTTCCGGGCGACGTAAGCTCGCCAGGAAAGTCGTCGATTTTAACGCTAAGCGCTGGGCGTGCGTAAGGTCCGGCCGATGAATTCCTCTGCGCCCGCCGATTCGAGCAAGCTCTGCTGTTCAAATCCAACCTCGATGATCGGCAGTTGGCCGACATAACGTTGGATCTCGCCGCGATTGGTCTTCATCGATTCGCAGCCTTCGCGACCGACTTGGTTCAAGACGATCGCGATCGGATCGCGTCCCAAGCGGCTGCGGCAGACCTCGACGCTCAGCAGCGTATGGTTGACGACGCCCAAGCGGTTGGCCGCGACAAGGAGCACGTCGGCTTCCAACTCTCCTGCCAGGTCGGCATTCAGAAAATCATCCGCCAGCGGCGACAACAATCCGCCGGCTCCTTCGATCAGGACATGGTCAAAGTCTTCGGTCCAAGGCGATAGGCCGGCAAGAATTCGATCGACGTCGACCAGCTTTCCCTCGGCTTCGGCAGCTCGTGGAGGGGAGAGCGCCGCGGCAAATCGCTGCGGGCAAACGTGTTCCAGATCCAGCGGCTTGCCGGCGGCTTGCCAGAGTGCAACCGCATCGCCGCTGACCAGTTCATCCTGTTCCAACCAGCAGCCACTGGCGACCGGTTTATAGACGCCGACAGGGAGGCCACGCTGGAGAATCGCCGCAGCCAGCAGGCTGGAGACAAAAGTCTTGCCGACATCGGTGTCGGTCCCGGCGATAAACGTTAGCGATCCCAACGGTGGATTCCACGGTTTTGGTGGAGTTGCAGCTTCCGTGGAGCCGCGACTTTCAGAGGAGCCGCGACTTTGTCGCGGCGCTACCTTATATAAAAGAGAGGCTGCGAGCAGAGTCGCAGCACCACTTGTTGCACTACGCTTTAGCGTTGCACGCGAGCCGAACCGCCTTGAGCGAAGGCTTCGACTTCTGGCAGCTTAGCGTTGCTGATGTCGCCCGAGAACGTGGTCAACAGAGCTCCGTGAGCCCAGCCCAAGCGAAGTGCTTCTTCGTGTGGACGTCCGTCCAACAGGCCGTAGATCAGACCCGAAGCGAATCCGTCGCCGCCACCGATACGATCCAGAACGTCCAACTGGCAAGTTGGTGCGACGTGCTTCTCGCCACCGATCCACAGAACCGCACCCCAATCGTGACGGTTGGTCGTGTGAACCTCACGCAGCGTGGTGGCGACCATCTTGATGTTCGGGTACTTGGCGACGGTCTTCTCGATCATTTGGAAGAACGTTTCCGGATCCAGCTTCGAATCCTTCTTCTCTTCCACTTCGGGACCGCTGAAGCCCAAGCCCTTTTGCAGGTCTTCTTCGTTGCCGAACAGAACGTCGACGTTTTCGACGATCTTGGCGATCATCTCTTGACCCTTTTCCAGTCCGCCCAACTTGTTCCACAGCTTGGCGCGGTAGTTGAGGTCGAACGAGCAGATCGTTCCCTTGGCGCGAGCCGCCTTCATCGCTTCGATCACCAACTCGGAAGTCGACGCCGACAACGCTGCGAAGATGCCTCCGCTGTGGAACCACTTCACGCCACCGCTGAACAACTTGTCCCAATCGAAGTCGCCAGGCTTCAGCATCGCGCCCGCTTCGTTGGCTCGGTTGTAGAAGACGACAGGAGCGCGAACGCCGCAGCCACAATCGCTGTAAACCGTAGCGATGTTTGGTCCGTGTACGCCATCGTGTTCAAAATGCTTGTAGAACGGGCGAACTCCCGTTTCTTGGATGCGAGCCTGAACCATTTCACCGATGCCGTAATTGACCATCGCGGTGCAGACGCCGGTGTTCAAACCGAAGCAGTCCGACAGGTTGGCGGCACAGTTGTATTCGCCACCCGAAACGTGGACCTTAAATTCGCGTGCCTTGCGGAATACGGTGGTCCCAGGATCCAAGCGATGGACGACGGCGCCCAGGGCCAGGAAATCCAAGTCGGCTTCGGATTTGATGTTTAAAACGCTCATAGTGTCTCCAAATTTGGTAAGGATGGTTGTCTTGATTAGGGTCAGAGAGAGTGTGTTGATCGGCAGCGACCGCTTCGATCAACCGTAACGCTAACAATCACAGCGCATGCATCCTGTGGCAACAGGGGGCTGCACCATTGATGGCATGTGTTGAACGAATCGGCTAGATGGTGACCGAAGAAAATCCGCCGTCGACGACGATGTTCTGTCCGGTCACAAACGACGAAGCTTTCGAAGCAGCCAACCAAACGACGGCTCCAGCCAACTCGTTTGCGTCGCCGAAGCGAGCCATTGGAGTGTGCCCGATGATCTGCCCACCGCGTTCGGTGTAGCTGCCATCGTCGTTGAACAACAGTTTGCGGTTTTGGTCGGCTGGGAAAAATCCAGGGCTGATCGCGTTGACGCGAACGCCACGCGTGGCCCATTCGCGTGCCAGGAACTGAGTCAGGTTGATCACTGCCGCTTTGGCCGCCGAATAGGCGACGACGCGCGACAGCGGGATCATGCCAGCCATCGAAGCGATGTTGATGATGCTGCAACCTTTACCGACCGCAAGCATCGATTCGCCGAAGACTTGGCTGGGCAACAGCACGCCGCCGACCAGGTTCAGATCGAACACGCCCTGCCACGCTTCTTGCGGCAGCTTGCAGAAGTCGCTTCCTGGTGGCAGCGTTGCGTCGGGGTGATTTCCGCCAGCGGCGTTGATCAGAATGGTGGGAGTTCCCAGTTGCTTGGCGATCGCATCGCGGGCACCTGTCAACGAATCGCGACAGAGCGCGTCGGCCGATTGAAACATCGCCGTTCCGCCCGCCGCTTCGATCTCGCGAACACGCGCTTCTCCACGCTCGGCGCTGCGGCCGACAACCGCCACTTTGGCTCCTGCATCAGCCAACGCTTGGGCCATGCCGCCACCTAAGACGCCTGTTCCACCCACGACGACTGCGGTGGAACCAACCAAACTGAAGATCTCGGTGCTCATGAATTCCCTGGTTCAAATACAGAAATGCTGAATTGATCTAGAAGGGGTAAAGGTACCCGATAACGAATATTAATAATAGTGGAAGAGAGTATCAGCGGTTCCCACACCGCGCTGGCCCGTGGGTACAATGCTCGCTCCCGCCGGAACCTAAACTTGAACTTCACCCCACCTACCCCAACACTTCACGCCATGCGAATCTCCGCTCTCGTTCTGCTTGTCGCGATCCTCGGTCTCGGGTCGCTTCCCTGCCGCGCCCACGAAGGGCATGACCACGGACCGTCCGATGGTCCCGAAAACATCGACGCCACCGGGATCGTGTTCGATGATCAAAATGGAAATGGCCGCCGCGATCCGGGCGAACCGGGGCTTCCCGACGTCCGCGTCAGCAATGGCAAAGCGATCGTGAAGACCGATGCCGACGGTCGCTACCATCTGAAGATCAGCGACGATGCGATCATCTTTGTGATCAAGCCGCGGAACTGGATGACTCCGGTTAACGAGCTGAATCTGCCGCAGTTCTTCTACATTCACAAGCCCGCCGGTTCGCCGAAAACGAAATTCCCAGGCGTCGCGCCGACCGGGCCGCTGCCGAAGTCGGTCGATTTCCCGTTGGTGAAGCGAGCCGAACCGAATCAGTTCCGGGCGTTGATGTTTGGCGACCCGCAGCCTCGCAACGTCAAAGAAGTCGAATACATCGCCCACGATGTGATCGAGCAAGTGATCGCTGAAGAAGCCCATCAGGCGTCGTTTGGCGTCACGCTGGGAGACATCGCCTTCGATGACCTCAACGTGTTGAAGCCCTTTAACCAAGCGATCGCGCTGATCGGGATTCCCTGGTACAACGTGATCGGCAACCACGACATCAACTACGACGCGACCGACGACAAGACGAGTGACGAGACGTTCGAGCGACACTATGGTCCGTCCTATTATTCGTTTGATCACGGCCCCGTTCACTTCATGGTCTTGGACGATGTGATGTGGACCGTCGACACGCCGGGGAAGCGAGGCAAATACACCGGCGGCTTGGGCGAGCGGCAGATGGAATTCATCCGCAACGATCTGGCCGGGATCCCGGCGGATCAATTGGTTGTGCTGATGATGCATATCCCACTGGTTAGCGTCACCGACCGGCAGGAGCTGTATCGTTTGATCGAACAGCGGCCATTTGCCGTTTCGATCTCCGCTCACGCGCATTACATGGAACACCGCTTCATCGGCGAAGAGGATGGCTGGAAGGGGCCCGAAAAACATCACCACGTGATCAACGTGACCGTCTGCGGTAGCTGGTGGCGTGGTGCTCCCGATGAACGTGGACTGCCGCACACGACGATGAAAGATGGCGGCCCCAACGGCTACTCGATCATGACCTTCGACGGGCATAAGTACGATCTTGAATTCCGTGCTGCGTCGCGACCGGCTCATTACCAGATGAACATCTACGCTCCCGAAGAGATCGAACTGGCGGCGTTGCCAAGCGAGGCCGATCAGTTGCCCAAGGTTGTGGTCAACGTCTTCAATGGTTCGGAGCGAACGAAGTGCGAGTTCCGGATCGGTGACGAGGACGCGTGGAAGCCGATGGAGCAGACGACGACCAAAGATCCAGCTTATGTCGCCGCGCTCGCATTAGAAGAATCGTTGGGCAAGAAAGCGTGGACCGGTTTGCCGGCGGCTCGCGACACGCCTCACATCTGGCAGGCGACGTTGCCGGTGGATCTGAAGCCGGGAACGCACGCGATCGAAGTCCGCGCGACGATGATGTCGGGCAAGCAGCATGTTTCGAAGCGAATCATGCGCGTCCGCTAGTTGTCGCCGGTTGCGGGAGCGGTCGTCGGTGTGGCGGCCGCTTCTTCGATCCGCAATTGGATCCCGCCGTAGAGTCGATTGAACTCATCCAAAAACTCTTCGGACGGGCCAAGCGGCAGTTTGATCGGCCCCATGCAGCGGTCGCCGCAATGGATCCGGCCTTCGATAGGGCGACTGTTTCGTGGACTGCTCATCGTTTAAACCCAATCGTATCCGGTGACCTTGCGCAGCCGGTCTTCGTAATTGCCCAGCAGGCCGCCGATCAATTCCCATCCGTTGCGTTTGCGGATCTCCAGTTCGCCGTGTTCGTTCACTCGCAGCACCGACGTGCTGGTGACTCCCGCTCTGCGAAGTTCTTCGGGATTAATTTCGCCATCGTTGATCACGTCCAACAACGTTTGGCCAGTCAATTCAATGAACGGCATGAGATCGCTTTGCGGGGTGAAGCTGTATGAGTTGTGCCGGCGGTGCAGATGACACCGCGGCAGGTGAAGCAAAAAGAGCCGCGGCGGATCTCTCGGTCGCTCGTGCAAGCCAAGGTTCTTCCGATCGGGCAGCAGATTATACGTTACAGTCGAGCCGCCGTAACAGAGAAGTTTTCGCAGCGGTTAACTAGGTGTTCACCCGGGGCACAAGATCCCCATACCAGCACGACGCGCAAGCGAGTGAATCCCTCCCGTCCGCCATCCGTTTTGTCGGGTGCGTCACTCGCTTGCGCTTCGTGCTAGTATGTGGGGTGATTGGGACCGGATCACTCGCTTGCGCTTCGTGCTGGTATGGTATGCTCCCTCTTTGCATGTGAACCCTGTTTGTTGATTTGGATTCTTCTCGATGTCGCAGCCTAGCCGTTCCTCTTCGATTCCTGCTGTCGCACTCGACGAGCAGGCGTTGATCCAGGAGTGCGAGGTCAAGTTCACTCGCCGTGGCGGGCCTGGCGGCCAACATCGCAACAAGGTTTCCAGCGCCGTCGTGTTGAAGCATCGCCCGACGGGCGTAACGGCGGAGGCGTCGGAGCGGCGCAGCCAAGCGGAGAACCGCAGTGTGGCGATCGCGCGGTTGCGCGTCGAGCTTGCGATCCATATCCGCGAGGAGGTGGAAGAGTTCGTGGCGCCGCTGGTCCGTCAGTATGGCGGTTCGCAATTTCGCGTGGCGATCGGCAACGAGGTCTATCCCGTGATCCTGGCCGATGTGCTGAATCGAACGCTTGCCAGCGAAGGCGATGTGGCTGCGGCGGCAGAATTCTGGAGCACCACGGCAAGCCAGGTCGTTCGCTTTCTGCGACAGGAACCGCAGACGCTAAGCGTCGTCAATCAAGCTCGCCAGCAGGCTGGACGCCATCGACTGAAGTAGCCTCGCACCGGTAGCGATATGTCCGGTCAAGCGGCTCGCTTGTACGGTTTGCCACGCAAGTCGTCGACGTTGGGAACTTTGAAGCCACGTCCCTCGGGCTCCATGTGCCCAAACAAAACGCCTAGCATTCGCGGGTGCAGGCAGATGTAGGACCACAGCGTCGCAACGGCCACGCCCCCCAGGACGTCGCTAAGGAAGTGAGCTTGGCAGAGCAGTCGTTCGGTGCAAGCAAGCGTCGCCATACAAACAAAATAGATCCGCCCGCGAGGGAACAACAGCATCATCCCGATGCATAATCCGACGGCGGTCGCTGCATGACCGCTGGGGAACGAACGCAATGTGCTGTCATCGAAGATCGCAACGTGTTGCAGGTAGGCGTCGAGCGACCATTGATAGATCGAATCCTCCCGCGCCGTCGCGAAATCAAAATCGTTGGGTCGCCGCCTCAGGATGAACATCTTTAATATCGTCACGATCGCGCCGCTGCCGAACGACAGCGCGGCCAGACGCGGCAAGCACCAGCGTTTCTCGGGGACCAGAATCGCGATCCCCGTGATGATCATCGCAACGCCCAGCCCGTGCGAGAAGAACTCGGAGATGTAGATCGCTTTGCGAAAGTCGCCTGGCAATCGATCTTCCCAAAACCAAACCGCGATGTCGTAATCGCAAAACAGAGCCAGCGGGCTCAACAGCATCACCGCCACGCCGAACCACAGCAGCGGTTGCAGCGGCTTGCTGGAACGGGCCGACCAAGCCGGTCCCGGATACAGTTTAAGGCTGGGCTCTTGAGGCTCTGGATTCACAATGATTCTTTTCTGATCGCGGAGAACGGCATCTGGCGACAGTCGGCGCCGCGGTTTCACACTCACATCGACAATGGACGAGGTCGCTGTCGGCGTGTGAGCCGATCTTGTAACAGACGGTGTGGGGGTGTCGGAATAGCGAATCGCGTTAAGGTTGGTCGTTTGGCGAGGCGTCACGCCGCAAAAATGTTCTCATTCTCCGCCAGTTCGGCATCGTTGACGGCAACGATCGCGATCCGGTGGGCGTTGGCGATTCGCGTCACCTCATCCTGGTCGACGACAATCGTCTTGTCGGCTTCGATCACGATGCATTCGCCACCGGCGGCAGCCAGCAGTTCGATCGTCTGCGGCCCGATCGTGGGGACGTCGAATCGCATGTCTTGCTGCGGCTTGGCAACTTTGATCAAGGTGAAGCCGCGTTTGCCGCACAGCTTGCCCGATCGCTCGATACATGCGTCGGTCCCTTCGACAGCTTCGACAGCCACGACGGTCTGATCCTTCACGGTGATGCTTTGGCCGATGTCCAGGCCGCCCATCTGCTTGGCGATCGTCCAGCCAAAACGGACGTCGGCTTGTTGTTTGTTGTTCAACCGCTGTGTCGAATGGTGGCCTTGTTTCACGAGTAGCTCCGGAGCGAAATCGGTGGCGGGGCAGACCTCGATCCCGCGCGCCAGATAGGCGTCGGTGACGGCGGTCAGTAGCGTGTCGTCGCGCGTGTCTTTTCGGCGCGTAATAAAGTGAGGGGCCATCGTGCGGATGCAGAACAGATCGGGCAGGTGCCGCAGCCAAACCGAACCTTGGAACATCAGGTCGGCTTTGAACAGCTTGCCCGCCATCGTCATCCGCTGGACACCGTGGCGACGGAAGAACCGCAACTGGCCTCCCATTTTGGCGACGCCGAACCAACGGACCTCATCGCAAATGTCGTTCAAGCTTTCGCAAGCGTGGCCGCGGATTGCGGCACAAGCGACGCGATGGTTCTGCCGTTTCAGCGATTCGGCGACCAGGATCGGGAATCGCCCCCATCCAGCGATCAGCCCGACGGTGCTGCCACTCTGCGAAGTGTTGCCGGTTGGCGGACTGGAATGGATTGCCGAGTTCATGGCGGGCAGGGGATGCAAGTGAAGGGATTGAGGCGGCCCGACGCGCTATTCCGCGCGGGCCGTTGGATTTGTTTGCGGCGACTAAGCGGCTTTCGCTTGCGAAGCGCTGTTGTCCTGCATTTTGGAAAGCTGCTTCTCGAGCGTCTTGATCTGACGTCGCATCTCAGGCAAACGACGCCACATGGCAAAGATCTGCATCTGTTCCTTCTGCTTCGTCGCTGGGCTGCCTAGGTAGACGTTGCCAGCTTCGCAGTCGGCCATCACGCCACCTTGAGCTCCCACGATCACGCCGTCGCCCAGTTTGATGTGGTCCTTCAGGCCAACCTGTCCGGCCAGCACGACGTAGTCGCCGGTGCTGCTGCTGCCGGCGATTCCGACTTGCGAGCAGATTAGATTGTGGCGACCGACCTGAACGTTGTGAGCGATCTGTACTTGGTTGTCGATCTTGGTGCCGGTTCCGATTCGCGTCGCGCCGTAGGTGCCGCGATCGATCGTCACCGCGGCGCCGATCTCGACATCGCTTTCGACGTGCACGTAACCGAGCTGCCCGGTGCGGATGTGCTTTCCTTCAGACTGGCGGTATCCAAAACCGAAGGCTCCCAAAATCGAACCGCCATGAATCCAGACGCGATCTTCGAGGATCGTGTTTTCATACAGCAGCACGCCCGGCATCAGGTTCACTTCCGAACCCAAGGTGCAGCCGGACATTACGGTCACGCCGGAGACCAGGTTGCAGCGAGGCCCGATCGTGACGTTCGCACCGATCACGCATCCAGGGCCGATCGTCGCATCGTCGGCGATTTCGGCCGAAGGGTCGACGACAGCGTGGGGGCTGATTCCGGCAGGTGCCACGATCTGCGAGGGGCGGAACTTTGCCACGATCTCCATAAACGCGGCGTGAACATCCGGCACGATCAGCTGAACCAGCGAACAGTTTTCGAGTTCTGACGCGACGACGACGGCCGACGCTGCTGTCGATTCCAAATCGGACCGACGTTCAACATTGTCCAACAGCGTGATTTCGCTGGCCGATGCTTCGCCGATCGGGTTGGCACCGGTGATCTGCATCGAATCGTCGCCGATCACGGTGGCGGCAAGTTCGGTTGCAAGCTGGCGGATGGCGATCGGCTTCATGGGTGGCTTCCTTGCTTAGGCGAAAATTGCGGGATGAGACTCGCGATCGTGCGAATCGCCCGCCTGGCTGGGGCGTCCATCGCGTTCGCAGATATCTGCATCGTTAAATAACAACTTCGCGGTCTCGGTCGCAATATGAATGCGTTTCGCGGCGGCGAGCCTCTTGGTAAACCGGGCGATTTGCAGCGAATCCGCGACTGCTCGCTATCCTACTTGCGTTTTTTAAGGGGCGCAGCCAGACTTTGCCTATGAAATATGTCATCATCATTCCCGACGGATGTGCGGACGAAGCGCTCGAAGCTCTGGGGGGCAAAACCCCGCTGCAAGCAGCTCAAATTCCCCACATGGATGCGATCGCGGCTGCAGGTACGGTTGGCTTGAGTAACAACACGCCAGCTCATTTCCCAGCCGGTTCGGAAGTTGCCAACCTCTGCCTGCTGGGCTACGACCCGAATCAGTACTTCACAGGCCGGGCGCCGTTGGAAGCTGCTGCGCAAGGGATCGAGCTGGGCCCCCACGACTGGGCGGTTCGCTGCAATCTGGTCACGATCGAAGACCAGACGATGGTCGATTTTACGGCGGATCACATCACGACCGCCGAAGCGACCGAGCTGCTGAAATCGCTGCAGGAGAAACTGGGGAGCGATCAGATCCAGTTTGTCCCCGGCGTCAGCTACCGCAATCTGATGCTGTTTCGCGGTTCAGCCGATTCGCCCGCACCGTTCGGGCAGGAAACACGGACCAGCGCCCCGCACGATCTGACCGATCTGCCGGTCGTCGACGATTTCCCGCGCGGTCCCGGCAGCGACTTGATCAGCGAGCTGATGGCTGCTTCGCACGAGATCTTCGCCGATCATCCCGTCAACGTCGCCCGCCGCGCCGCCGGCAAACGGCCAGCGACCAATGTCTGGTTGTGGGGCCAGGGGCTTGCGCCCAGCTTGCCGCCGTTTCGCGAAGCTTATGGCCCGCAAGGCGTGATGATCACGGCTGTCGATCTGCTGCGTGGAATCGCCGCGATCGTCGGTTGGCCGCGAATCGAAGTCGCCGGAGCGACTGGCTATTTGGACACCGATTACGCAGCCAAGGGGCAAGCGGCGATCGAAGCGCTCAAGGAATACGATCTCGTCTGCGTTCACATCGAAGCTCCCGACGAAGCGAGCCACGAGGGGCGGCACGACGCGAAGATCGAAGCATTGCAACAGATCGATTCGCAGATCGTCGGCCCGCTGCACGCGGCGATTCAGTCGCAGGGTGAGTATCGGATTTTGGTGATGCCCGATCACCCGACCTTCTGTTCCACCAAAAAGCACACGCACGGCATGGTTCCGTTTGCGATCGCCGGTTCCGACACGAAGGCCGATCCGGCGCAAACGTTTGACGAAGTCGCTGCCGCATCGACCGGCAAAAGCTTCGACCAGGGATGGGATTTGATGAAAGAATTTACAGCCAAGTAGCTCTCCCCATCGCTCCACGTCAACCACACGCTCAAACCTCAACTCAGCCATGTCATTGATCGTTCAGAAATTTGGCGGCACCAGCGTTGCCGATGTCGAAAAGATTCGCGCCGCCGCTCGCAAAGCGATCCGCGCCCACACCCAGGGACACCAAGTTGTCACCGTCGTCAGCGCGATGGGCAAGAACACCGACCGCCTGGTCGAACTCGCCTATGAACTGAACGAACGGCCGCCGGCTCGCGAAATGGATGTGTTGCTGTCGACCGGCGAACAGGTGACCGTAGCGTTGATGGCGATGGCGATCGAATCGCTGGGCTACAAGGCCGTCAGTTTGACCGGGGCCCAGATGGGCATCCGCACCGACAACACCTTCACCAAAGCTCGCATCCAATCGATCGACACCCAGCGAATCCAAGGCTATCTCGATGCGGGCAACATCGTGATCGCTGCCGGTTTCCAGGGCATCGACGATGAATTCAACATCACCACGCTCGGCCGTGGCGGCAGCGACACCACGGCGGTTGCACTGGCGGCGGTATTGGGCGCCGACACGTGTGAAATCTACACCGACGTCGACGGCGTCTACACCACCGATCCGCGGCTGTTGCCCGAAGCTCGCCGCGTCGAAGTGGTCAGCTACGACGAGATGTTAGAGCTGGCTAGCCTAGGGGCTGGCGTGATGCACAACCGCTCGATCGAATTCGCCAAGAAATTTGGCGTTCCGATCCATGTTCGCAGCAGCTTCTCCGACACTACTGGTTCGATGATCGTCGCCGAATGCGAATCGGAATCGTCACCGGTCTGCGGTGCGGCGATGACTAAGAACGAAGCTCGCGTGACGATCCTGGGCGTTCCCGACGTTCCCGGCACCAGCCTTGACATCTTTTCGCGGATCGCCGACCGCAAGATCGCTGTCGACATGATCGTGCAAAACATGGGAACCGAAGGCCGGGCGGATCTCTCCTTCACCGTTCCGAACAGCGAACTGGCGGTCACGCTGGAAGCCGCCCGCGACGCGATCGAAAAGATCGGAGCCCAGGGCGTCTCGTACGACGAAAACGTCAGCAAGATCTCGGTCGTCGGTTTGGGGATGGCACAGCAAACCGGCGTCGCCCATCGGATGTTCTCCGCATTGGCTGAAGCGGGCATCAACATCTATATGATCACGACCAGCGAGATCAAGATCTCGGCACTTGTACCGCGTGATAAGGCTCAAGACGCGCTGCGCGTTGTCCACAACACGTTTAAGTTGGATAGCGTTGCCGAAGATGCTCGTAATTGGAGCCGAATTCAGCACGACCGCAGCCAGACCGCCGATCTGCAAAGCGTCGTCGCGACGCTGCAGGACGACACCCTGGAAAAGCTGACTCTGACCGATATCGCTCTGGTTCCCGACCAAGCGCGGATCACGCTTTTGGGCGTTCCCGACCGTCCCGGAATCGCCGCCGACATCTTTGCCGACGTCGGCAAGTCGGGGATCTTTGTCGACATGATCGTCCAGGGCTACGACGGCGAAGATGGCACGACAAGCGTCAGCTTCACCGTCCCCAAAGCCGACTATGCCAACAGCCGCGCCGTGGCCGAAGCGTTGTGCAAGAAGTTCAACTTGCGTGGCATCGAAGGGGCGGACGACATCGCCAAGCTTTCGGTCAGCGGTATCGGACTCCGCAGCCACACCAGCGTCGGTACGATCATGTTCCGCACCCTCGCCCAGGCGGGTGTGAATATCCAGATGATCAACACGTCGGAGCTGCAGGTGAACGTCGTGATTCAAAGCGACAAAGCGGCCGAGACCGAACGTCTGCTGCGAGAGACCTTCGCCGAATCGCTGCGATCGTAAGCGTCTCCTCCCGGCCAACTTAACCCGCCCATCGCAGCTGGGAGGGTCGGAAAACGAGCGTTTAGCGAATTTTCCGGGGAGGGCATTCACCAGGATCCAACCACGAAAGTTTACCTCCGACGCCCCTCCCCGAACAACGCTTCGCTCGTTCGACCCTCCCCCGCAAACTGCGTTTTGGGAGGGTGAATTCCTGATCACACCGGATGCATAACTTCACCCGCCCAGCGCAGCTGGGAGGGTCGGAGAAAGAGCGTTTAGCGAGTTTTCCGGGGAGGGCATTCAACGGGATCCAACGACGCAGGTTTACCTCCGACTGCCCCTCCCCGAACATCGCTTCGCTCGTTCGACCCTCCCCCGCAAACTGCGTTTGGGGAGGGTGAATTCTTGATCACATCAGACGCCTAATTTCACCCGCCCGGCGCTACAAAAGCTTCCCCGTTGCTACCGCAACTGCCAGCTTTCGTCGAAGAAGTTGGCGTCGACTACTTTGCCGGGCCAGAGCGAATCGGCTGGAGTTCTCACGTCGATAACCGCCCAGTCGGGCAGCTTGGGAACTTGCCGTGCGTTGTTCAAATAGGCGAACGTGCGGTAGGTGAATCCGCTGTTGAGCACGACGTATCGGTTCGGGTTCTTCGGATTCGGATAGATCATTACCGGAGCGTGATGTTCCGCGTCGAACTGTTGCTTGCCGACGGTGACTGTCTTGTCGTTCCAGCCGATCGGCAATTTGTCGGCGATCAATCCCAGTACTGAATTGCTCGACGGATCACCAAACAGGATCAAGTGGCAATTGGCGATCTCTTCGTCGGTCAGATCGACGTCGCGACGGACGATCGCGTCGCCGCGGAATTGCCGCCGCCACTCGGTGACCAGTCTTTGGAACTCTGCGCGTGTCCAAGCGTCGATCGCCGGATGGGCTGCCGGCGAGGTCGGTTCAACAAGGATGAAGCGGTCCATAAACGCATCGTCGATCGGACCCTGCAACGCGTGGCGTTTCTGCAGTCCCGTCGTGGGGCGACCGCCCAATTTCCAAGTCGATCCGTCGCGGTAGACTTCGCAAACCCAAGATCGATCCGATTCGGGCTGCGGTCCGACGATGGTCTGCGTTTGCGAAAAGCCTTCACCTGCGCCGCCCGCCCCCGTGACGGTCAGTTCCAAGTTCACCGGATGCCGCGGATCGAAGGGGCTCTCGCCCGCCGGCAGTTCGATCCGCAATCCGTTAACTCCGGCAACGCTCAATCGGACCGTGTTGCCCTGCCCTTGCAAGCCGCCACGAACCGTCGATTTTTCCCAATGCGAATCGAGCTCCGTGACGGTCAGCCAGAACGACTTGTTGTAGCGCAGCGTGTAGGTCACAAAATCGATCGTCTCGGGCAATCGATCGCGTCCGACGCGGGCGAGGCTGGCTAGTTTCCGTTCGATCAACTGCAGCGAATCGGGATGGAGCGTGTGCTTGGTCTGCGGGCCGATCAGATGCGTCAAACGCAATCCCTCCTGCTGCATCGCTTGTTCCATGATGTCAGCCGCCTGTTTCTGCTTGTCCAGTTCGCCGCTGTAGGCGACGGTTGGCAGGTTAAACAGGTTGGCGGCGTAGCCGGTGCAGTCGTACATCTGCCACAGTTTTTCCTCGTACCAGGTCGGATCGAGCGTTTCGTTTTGGAAGGTTCGCAGGAACTCAGGCGTCTCGGAGAATCCAGCCCCGGGGTTTGCGGCGAAGAACAGGTCGGGATAGTGAACGGCCAGCTGCCAACAACCGGCTCCTCCCATCGAGAACCCGCGAACGCTGACTCGATCATTGTCGACGCGGTATTGCGTGCGAGCGTGCCGCAAGGCTTCGAGGACGTCGATCTCGCCAGCGAATTTGAAGGCGTTGCAGTAGCGGCCATAGGGATGCAGGACCAGCGTGTCGGATGGCGAAATCCGGCCGACTTGGTTCATGCGTTCATGAATAAAGACAGCTTCGGAACTGCGTTCGCCGCGGCCGTGCATCCATAGATCCAAGCGATGCCGCGTCGCTCCGGAGAACGCATAACTTTCGGGGACGACCATTCCGTAAGGCTGGACCGTGTCGTCGATGCGAGAGCGGAAGCCGCGGACGACCAGTCCCTTCTGCGTCGTCCATGGGGCTTTGCCCGACGCCAACGCATCGGCTCGAGCGAGGCCTTCGGCCAGAACCTGCCGCGCCTTGTTGATGTCGCGTTCGGCGAACAGTTCGCGATGGGCAACGGCATCGCGGATTGCGCGAGAGAAGATCTCCACGTCGGGCAGCAACGCTTGCCCCAGCGGTTGCTTGGCATCGCGAATCTGCTGGATCTTCGCGTTCAGCTTCTCCAATCCCGCGAGCAGTTCGTCGCGATCGGCCGGTTTCAATTCGATCCCCACAGGCGGCACGGGGCGAACGGTGGTGGCAAGGTTATCCGCGGGACCGTCGGCCAGAACCAGATTGGACAATAGGACCAGAGAGAAACTGAAAAACAAGCTTCGCATGGAGAGAGATTCCCGGGTGAGAAATGGGCTATCGTGAGGGTGCCCAATCATGCTCGAAACGTCTCCCGATTGCAAATTAGGACAAACAGACGTCGGTGCGACGGCCGCGAGCTTCGCACTCGACCGACCTCCCCCAACCGTCTGCCCCGCAAAAAACGATTTACCCATTGTTTCCCAAGACTATACCTTGATGAGAGGCCAACCTTGGGCGACTATAGAGAGCTAGCGGACGCAAGCATTCCACGAAGACCACGTCTCAAGCAGCTTTTCACAGAAGCCCCCCCCATGCGTATGGGACTCAGGGTAACCCTTGAAGTGGCCACACGGCCATCTCGGGGAAAGATCCCCACCGCACCTGCTGGGGACATTGCCTTGGGTTTGCGTTCCATTGCCTCCGCTTTGAACCTCATTCCTGATTTAATCGCGAGCTTTCCCCAGTGTCGTTTTTCAAAATCCCTTGCCCCAAATGCAACAAATCGCTGAAGGTTTCTATCGATCTGGCGGGAAAGAGCCGGGCCTGTCCCTACTGCCGTGCGACGGTCCGAATCCCCGACGCAGATCCTTTGGAAGCCACCGACACCGCCGGCGGATTCCCTAATCTGAATCTCGGTGAAAAACCGGCCGCCGCGAAACCTGCGCCTGCCGCCACGCCAGCCCCCGCCGTTCCGAACTTCACGGCCACGCCCGCTGTTGCGCCAGCTGCGCCGGCGGCCAAGAAGCGTCACGTCAAAGCGAAACGTCCTCAGAAAAGCTGGTTCAGCGCGGGCAACGGCGAAGCGGCCAGCAGCGACGTCAGCTTGGTGATCAGCGGATTGATCGGTGCGGTTGCGACGGTCATCTGGCTGGGGCTGATGTATCCGCTGCGGCAGTTCCAATTCGGGCAACTGTTTTGGGATCGCGGCCCGGTCCCCTTCCCGACGACTCTGTTGATGTTTTGGGCATTGGCGATCCTGTTCCTGAAATGGTTGAACCTGAAGAAACAGAAAGACGCGATGCTGTTGGACGTCCTGCCGGTGGAAATCTCCAACGAGATCACCGTCGATTCGTTGGATCGGTTCATCGTGAACATCAACGAATTGCCCGGTGCATCGAGCGACACGTTTTTGGTCAACCGCGTGGTCCGAGGCATCGAGCACTTCCGCGTCCGCAAAAGTGCCGCCGAAACGGTCACGATGATGGAATCGCAATCGGCGATCGATGCGAACAACGTCGCCGGCAGTTACACGATTTTGAAGGTCTTCATTTGGTCGCTGCCGATCTTGGGCTTTATCGGTACGGTCATGGGCGTTAGCGCGGCGGTTGCCAGTTTGGCGACCAGCCTCAGCGGCGGCGGTAACATGGACGCGATGAAGGCTGCGTTGCAGGACGTCTTCGGCGGTCTGGGAACCGCGTTTGATACGACGCTGTTAGCGCTGATCATGAGTATGTTGGTCAAGCTGCCCGCGTCGGCGCTGCAGAAGAGCGAAGAGGATTTGATCTCCAGCGTCGATGAATATTGCAACGAGAACCTGTTGCGACGGTTGAACGACGGTCGCGAAGGGGGTGCCGAACGGGGCGCTGGTGGAGCCAACAGCGGCGGCGACGTGGCGATCTTCCGCGCGGCGGTCGAACAAGCGCTGGGAACCCAGCACGCCGAGATGGAACGCTGGCTGAAGAAGCTCGACGCGATCGGGACCAGCTTGACCTCGCAGGTCTCCAAAGGCTGGGACGAAGTCAACGGTCGGATCGAACAACAGCAACAACAGCACGTTGCGATGCTGCAAAAACAGACGCTCGATCAGCAAGCGGTGCTGCAGGCGCAATTGGACCAAATGGCCAACGCGGCGGAGAAGATTCAAGGCACGCTGGCGAATCTTGCCGATCAAGCGGCCAGCATGAACACCAATGTCAGTGGCACGTTTGCTCAATCGCAAAACACGATGCAGGAACACCTGGCGGGGCTCGATCGCGGGCTCTCCAGCCTCAGCGGAGTGCTGGAGAAACTGGGAGACCAACAGGTCGTGGTGCAACAAGTCGAAACTCGCCGCTCCGGTTGGTTTGGCGGCGGTTCGAAGAAGGCTTCGCGAAACGGAAGGCGATAGGAATCGATCATGGCTAGACGTCCTCGAACCAACGACGACGATATCTCACTGTTTCCATTTTTGAGTATCGTTGCCTGTGTGATCGGCGTGTTGACGATGATGATCGCCACGCTGGCCCTTGCGCAAACCGATTCTCCCGATATCGCGCAGATCGAAGAATACGAATCGGTTCAGAAGAAGCAGAAAGAGGCGGATGAATCGATCCAGCAGTTGCAACAACGGATCTCGGTCTCCAATTCCGCAGCGCTCCACCTGAAAGAAACTCAGCAGGAACGCAAGCTGACGCAGGCGGAGCTGGAAGAACTGCTCAAAGAGACCGAAGAGCTGGAGAAGCAGCTGGAAGAGCAGAAGAAGATGGAAGTCGTGATCCCGCAGGTGAACCCCAAGGATCGCGAAACGATCGGCGACATGCAGACCGAACTTTCGGCGGTCCAGGAAGAACTGGCCCAGCTGGAAGCTCAACTGAAGAAGCGCGAAGACGTTCCGACCGAAGGGAACGTGACCGTTTTGCCACAGGGCAGCGGGCTCTCCTTCACGCCTCACTTCGTCGAATGCGCCGAGGGGGCGTTGGTGATGCACAACCTGTCGCCACCCAAACGAATCCGGACCGCCGAGGCGGCTGGCGACAAAGACTTCAAAGCGTTGATGAACAAGGTCCTCAATGGCAAGGATGACTCGATCGTCTTCCTGGTTCGCAGCGATGGGTTGAGCACGTATCGATCGTTGAAGGGGCTTTGCGATTCAAACGACCTGCGCAACGGCAAGATCCCTGTCGTCGGCAAGGGACGGATCGATCTGAGCGTGTTTACGGAAAAACAATCCAAGGCGAAATAGACACGATGTTTGAATTAGTACTAGGGACGGGGAATCGTAAAAAGGCGATCGAGATCCAAGCCGTGATGCCAGCCGATCGAGTCCGCTTGACCACGTTGGCCGATTGGTCCACGGCGATCGAAGTCGTCGAGGATGGAGACTCGTTCGCCGAGAACGCCCGGCTGAAGTCGACTCAGCAAGCCAAGCATCTGGGGCAGTGGGTGCTCGGCGAAGACAGCGGTCTGTCGGTCGACGCACTGGACGGGGCGCCGGGGATCTACAGCGCTCGCTTCTCGGGTGCCGATGCAACCGACGAAAAGAACAACGACCTGTTGTTGGAGCGTTTGGAGGGGGTGCCGCTGGAGCGCCGCACCGCCTATTACAACTGCTACCTCAGTCTTTCGGATCCCGACGGGAACGAACGACTGACCGCCAACGGGAAGTGTTGCGGCCGGATCATCCAACAGCGTCACGGGACGCACGGATTCGGATACGACCCGATGTTCGAGATCCCCGAGTATCACTTGACGTTCGGGCAACTTGGCCCCAGCGTAAAGAAGGCGCTCAGCCACCGAGCGCGGGCGCTGCGGGAATTCATTCCGCAACTTCGCCGGCTGTTAGATCAACTGGCCGGTCAGTAAACCGCGCCCACGTGGATCAATGATGCAGCAGTTTCTTGCGATCGGGTTCGAGGACGCGATCGAGGATCTCGTTTAGGATCACTTGTTCCAGGCTGGTGTCGCGTCCAAGCGGAATCCAGCCGAGCGTGATCGGTTCGCCGGTGAAGATCTCATCGCTGCGGGTCACTGTGCCATCGTGTCGAAGCGACAGCGAGCCCTCGCTTCCCCCTTGGCTGTGATCGACGTCTTCGATCTCCTTGAGCACCACGACTTCGATCGAATATCCCGATTGCTGAGCGTGGACGTTGACGATCGCTTTGCGGCGGATCGATTGCAGCGTACTTTGCAAGCGCTCGAATCCACGCGTACTATCGCGGTTCCACGGCTCCAAAATCGAAGCTCCCACACGGTAGGTCGTCTCCAGCGATCCGTCGATTCCGTTCAGCGGCTGCTCGGTTTTGATTCGGAAATAATCGTCCACGGTGTCGACGACTTGCAGCCACAAAAAGTCGGGCTTCACGGCCGGCAGCATCGCTGGATTGACAGTCAACGACGTCGGTGGGGATGGCGGGATCAGTTGATGCATCAGCCGGCCGCAACCTGGCACTGCGAGCAGAATCGCGGCGCACAGGGCCAGCGGTACAAAGACCGTTCGGTGCAGATGATATAAGGTATTCAATGGTTCGCGCATTCCCTTCCACATGGTTGCCGGTACTGTCGCGATTATCGGCGGCCGACGGCAATAGCAATCCCGCCTTAAAAGAGACGCCGCCGGACGACATCGCGGCCGACGGCAAGAGGGCTCGACGCAGGGTTTGCTATCGAGCTCGCGGATGAGCTTTTTCGTAGATCGCCAACAGGTTGGCGGCGCTGACGTGCGTGTAGATCTGCGTGGTCGCCAGGCTCTTGTGCCCGAGCAATTCCTGAACGCTACGGATGTCGGCTCCCGCGTCCAAGAGATGCGTGGCAAAACTGTGCCGCAGCGTGTGCGGGCTGGTCCGCGTGTCGAGCCCCGCGACCTGGATGTGTTTTTCCAGCATCCGGCCGACGCTGCGCGTGGTCAATCGGCGACCGAAGCGGTTCAAAAACGTAGCCGCCGAAGGGGACTGAGGCTCTTTCGGATCGCGATTGCGAGTCGGCATGTAACGTCGCAGGGCGCGGATGGCAAACGAACCCAACGGGCTCATCCGTTCCTTGCGTCCCTTACCGCGAACGCGAATGATCTGTTGGTCGAAGTCGAGATCGCCGTCGTTCAGTCCGACCAATTCGCTAACACGCAGCCCGGCGCTGTACAGCGTTTCCAGGATCGCGCGGTCGCGGAGGCCGTTGGGGTCGTTCGTCGGCGGCGTCTTGAGGATCCGATTGACTTCGCCCCCCGAGAGGACGTGCGGCAGTTTCCGCTGTCGCCGCGGATTCCGTAGCGGGCTGGCAGGGTTGGTCGTCGCCAGTTCCTGCCGCTGGGCAAAGCGATAAAAGCTTCGCAGCGAAGCCAGTTTCCGCGAGATCGTGTTGCGGGCGTAATCGGCCTCTTGCAACGCCGCCTGGTAGCCACGGAGATCTTGCGGCGACAAGTCCTGCGGCTTCGGCGTGCTGCCCCGCTGATCCTCGAGAAACTCGACCAACCCAAACAGATCTTCGCGGTAGGCCTTGATCGTCAGATCCGAAGCGTTGCGTTCATGTGCAAGGTATTGCAAGAACTGGGGGATAGCGCTACGCATCGCGATCAAATTCCTTAGGCTGCAAATCGTCGGTGGATCGGTTCCTCTTCAACCACGGCTGGGATCGAGTCGCGAATCCGCTTGCTCAATACCGCCGCGTCGTACCACGAAAAGTCGATCTCGGGATCGGCTGCAAAACGTCCCAACAACCGTAAGGTCTCGGTCCGATTTGCGTCGTCGTACAAAAAGATAAACTTCTCCTCTCCTTTGACGAGAGCCAGAACATTGATTTCCTTGTCCATCCAGTGACGCCCTAAAAGTGCTCGTGTTCGCCAGTTTCGCACCTCAGGTCCATCTTGCCTGAACTGCCTAGCGTTCGTATCGGCTGATAGGCCACCTAAGGATGAGGTCGCTTTTATGCTTGCCCCCCCTAGAACCGAGCATTTCGGTTATATGCAACTTGCAGCAAAAACGGATGAAATCGTCACTGCGGGATAGGTAAGATTGCCACCCTCCAAAACGGGCGTCATCATCGGAATAGAAGGTATCGGCCAACTTTTGCGTAAATTCGGAATCGTCTCCGCGGTAGATTCGCGTGTGTGATAGCACCGGCTCTGCTTGCGCTAGCATTGGCGGGGGAACGACGCTTGGTGGATCGGGGATCAGACCAGTAGGGTCGGGCCATCCACCCGGCAGGCTGCCAGCAATCATGGGGTCGCCAGCGGTAGGGTCGAAGATCGTCATGTCGGCAGGAGCTGGCGGGGTGTCGCTGCTTGGATAGGGAGCCTGAGGTGCCGGGGCGGCGGGACTCTGCGGCGACTGAGTCTTCAACTGAGCGCGAGCCAATTCGAATTCGGTTTCCAGGACGACATCGCGGGGGATGTCTTTTTCCTCTGGCGTTCCCCACGGCAGACCGTAGCCCGGCGGGATCGGATGGAAGCCGGGATTGGCGGCGTACCAATGCGTCGTCATCGCCATCCGAGGCGGATAATACGGAGTGAAATCGGTGACCGCACCGACGACGACCGCGTCGACATCCAGATATTGGGCGAAGCGTTGGAAATAGTCGGGGCCAGCCGAATCGCCGTACTGGCGATTGAATTCGTGCCATTTCAGCTTGGTCACGCCAACGGGGAGGACTTCGAAGCCGAGGATCTCTTGCAATTCCCCGTAATAGGCTTCGGCAACCGCGTCTTGATTCAGTGTCGGTTCGTTGGACTGATTGAAGAATGGCAGGACAGCGATCCGTTTCAATTGGGGAAACGGATTGTGGACCTGCGGATCGTGGATCGCGTCGGGGACCAAGCTGCAGCCCGACGCCGAAATCAGCAGGAGCAACAACAGGCAGCAGGTGGTTATCGATGAGCGCAACATCACACACTTCAATGCAAGTTATGCGCAGCTCCACCCTCCCCATCGATAGATTCGACCGCGCCGTGCGATCGACTTTAACGATTATTCCGATTTGAAGGAAAGTGCGGCCTAGCCGCAATCTCCACCCATCGAACAAGTGGGAACATCAGTCTTCGATAGCACAGATGTCTGGTTGACCATCCCCCGCGGGGATCGTCGTCATCTCATCGCAACCGGCAGTAACCACTTTGGCAAGTTTCGCGTCGAGTGCCGGTGCGACCCAACGCAGGTTGATCACCACCCCATCACCAGTTGTTTTACACAGCAACATCGGATTCGACTGGTTCAACCGCTTCGCCAGCGCCTCGACCGATTCGTTTGAATCGGCTGCCGGGCGAATCTCGATCTCGACCGACGGCAGGCTCCAACTGGCACCCGGCCACAGTCGGGCCACGACTTGTTCGCTGCAAACGGTCGCTTGATAGCCCGCTTGTTCCAGGCGATTTTTGATACGCATCGCTCGATCGACCAGATTCGCATGCTTCGTTTCCAGCATTGCCAGGATTGAACCTTCAGGGGCGGCCCCATCGATCCAGATTTGCAGCGCCAGGATCATCGTCGCCTGGGCCGTCAGATCGGCTTGCAACCAGCACCAATCGCGCGATTGAGAGATCGGTTGCAAGCATGTGCTTTCGCCAAATATCAAACCGAGCGCCGGTCCCCCCAACAAACCGTCACCCGATGTGATCAGCAACACGTCGCGACTGCGTTGCTGCAGCGTCGGGATCGCCGGATTGACCAGATCGTCCAACGCGCGCGGTGCGACATAAGGTGCGACATAAGGTGCGACATGCATCAACCGACGCAAACCGGCTACCGTGTCGTTCGGTGGTTCGCTGACAACTGGTTCGCCTACGGTGCCGTCGACGATCCGGTCGGCTGTCACCAGCCCGCACTTCTCCAGATCGTCCTTCAATTCGCTGCGGACGCTTTCGGGGGACCAACCGTCGACCGATCCGACTTCGACAACTTTGCAGTTCGCCGATCGCAACAGATCGGGCAGACTGATCCCCGAAGGCAATTGAATGGCTTGCGATCGGGGGACCACGAAGATCTCGGTCCCCCTTTCCGATTTGGCAACCGCGACGATCGCCGCTTCGATGCTATCAGCCGCCAAGACATGGTGTCCGGTCAGCTTAATCGATGCGGTTTGCAGCGCGCGTTGCACCGAATTCCGCGCCGTTGCGTTTTGGTGCGTCGCGTGGAACAACAATGGATGTTGCATCGCCAACGCCACCGGGATGCCGCAGCCCCCCAGCATCAGCGTACCGCTGGCATTAATCGAAGCGGTATTGATTGAATTTTCGGGGTGGATGTAATCGGCCAACGTCGCAGCGTGCTGGCGGGCGGCATCAAAAAACCGCTCCACCTCGCGAGCGGCTGAACCGGGTAAACTGTTCACCACGTCGCTGATCTTCGACCGCAATTCGCTTGCCAATTCGGGTTTGCGAATCGTTGCCGCAGCTTGGGAAAGCCGCTCTTCGAGGAACTCGCTAGCCCACTCGGAGAGGTTTTGCTTCGTTTGGTTCATGTTCATTCCGGATTGTCCCTGGTTGGAGAAACCACGCTTCCACTCTAATTATCGTCGGCGCCCCTTCAAATGAAAGCCCGCCGTGCTTGTTGTCTTGTCTCGCTGATTTAGAATGCAGCCTTTGCCGCTGACATTTTCACATTGGCCATTGGACATTTGCCCGCATGAGCACGATTCTCGACACGATCATCGCCAAGAAACACGAAGAACTGGCGGCGGCAAAGCGGGTGCGACCGATCGAGCAATTGGAAGCTTTGGCTGCCGCAGCGGCGGCCCCGTTGGACTTCCACGCCGCATTGGCCGCGACCGACGAAGTCCGATTGATCGCCGAGGTGAAGAAGGCGAGCCCATCGGCGGGAATCATCCGCGAGGATTTTGATCCGGTCGCGATCGCCACGACGTACGCCAATTCGGGTGCCGCCTGCATCAGCGTCCTGACCGACGAGAGTTTCTTTCAAGGCAATTTGGAATTCCTGCGGCAGATCCGCGCCGCCGTCCAGATCCCGCTGCTGCGCAAAGACTTTATCATCGATCGATATCAATTGTTGGAAGCCCGCGCGGCTGGAGCCGATTGCGTGCTGTTGATCGCGGAGTGCTTGAGTGCCGAACAATTGATCACCCTGCACCGACAAGCTGGCGAATTGGGGCTGCAAACGTTGATCGAATTCTACGACGACGAAAACTTGCCAGCGGTTTTGGCAACCGAAGGCCGCTTGATCGGCGTCAACAATCGCGACCTGCGAACGTTCCATACCGATCTTGGTCATACGATTCGGATGCGTTCGCAAATCCCGGCCGACCGGCTGTTGGTCGGCGAGAGCGGGATCCGGACAAATGAAGACGTCAAGTCGCTGGGCGCTGCTGGGGTCAAAGCGATCCTGGTCGGTGAATCGCTGATGCGGCAGTCCGATATCGGCCAAGCGGTTCGCACCCTGTTAGGCAAATCCTAGACCGCGGCCAGGCAACACGGTATCGCAAATAACGCGTCGCGCCGACGATCGCTCTCCTGCCAAACTGCGATTCCGGCTCCCTCCATTCCCTCAGGAAAGATCACGATGCCGAAACTAGCTGCATTTCCCAAAGCCTTCATGCACGCGCTGTGCAAAGAGGGAACGATGACCGTCTCGCAATGGATCGCGTTGGCGGCCGAACTGGATGTGCAGGGATTGGAATGGTACGCGGGCTTTCTGGAAATGGCCGACGAACCCAATTGGCCGCGGTTTCGCAGCGAGGTCGAATCGCGGGGGATGGTGATCCCGATGATGTGCTGCTCACCCGACTTCACCCATCCGGACGCTTCGTTCCGCGCCGCCGAGATCGTTAAGCAGAAGCGATGGATCGATATGACCGAGGCCTTGGGAGGTGAGTACTGTCGCGTCCTCAGCGGCCAGCGTCGCCCGGAGCTATCGATCGAGCAAGGGGTCCAATTGGCGGCCGATTCGATTCGTGAATGCCTCCCCTATGCCCAGGATCGCGGGATCACGCTGATCATCGAAAATCATTACAAAGACGACTTTTGGGAGTTCCCTGAATTCGCCCAACAGATGGATGTCTTCTGCATGCTGGTCGACCGCGTCGATCATCCGAACTTCGGCGTCAATTACGATCCCAGCAATACCTATCTCGCTGGCGAAGATCCGCTGGAACTGCTGCGTCGCGTCTCCCATCGCGTCGTCACGATGCATGCCAGCGATCGCTATTTAAAGGAAGGGACGTTGGAAGATCTCCGCCGCGAGGAGACCGGAGCGACCGGATACGCCAAGCGACTCAGCCACGGCGAAATCGGCAAGGGACTGAACGACTACGACGCGATCTTTACCGAACTCCGCCGCGTCGGCTTCGATGGCTGGATCAGTATCGAAGATGGCGTCGACGGGATGGATCAACTGGCCCGCAGCGTCGACTTTTTGAAACGCAAGATCGCGGAATACTGGCCTGCGTAACAAACGCGTGGGTCATCACACGAACAGGAATCCTCGGGAATGATCAGGTACGTGCTTCCACGCATCGTGTTGCTGTTGGTACTTGCGCTGCGGTGCGTCGGTGCGATAGCAACCGAAACCGCAATCGAAACGGATGTCTGTGTTTTTGGTTCGACTCCCGCCGGCATCGCCGCTGCGGTCGCCGCTGCCAAAGCGGGACACGGGGTTGCGTTGATCGAACCGACCGACCGGATCGGCGGGATGTTGACCAGCGGCCTCTCGCATACCGATTTTCGTTCGTTCGAAGCACTGACCGGTTTCTTCCTCGATTTCTCCCAACGGGTCGAAGCCGATTATGTGAAACGCTACGGTGCCGATTCGGAACAGGTGCAAGCGGCATTCCGTGGCACGCACGGCGAACCTTCGGTCAACTTGCGAATTTTGCAAGCGATGATCGCCGAACAGCCGTCGATCCAATTGATTCCACGGCAATCGTTGCACAGGGTTGCGACGACACCCTTTGTTGGCGGTCGTCGGCGAATCGCTTCGGCAACCTTTGTCGATCCCAGCGGACAACCGCTTCGAGTCGACGCCCTGACGTATATCGACGCAACCTATGAAGGCGATCTGATGGCCGCCGCCGGGGAACGCTACCACGTCGGACGCGAGTCTCGACAGCAATACGGCGAATCGCAAGCGGGCGATTCGGAAGGTCGGGCCGACGGCCAGGTCCAAGGCTACAACCTGCGTCTGATCATGACGACCGATCCAGCGAACATGCGCGAACCGGTTCAGCCGGCAGGCTACGATCGGGCTGATTTCCTGGCGGTGCTTCCCGTCTTGGCCATTGGAAAACAGCAGCGAGTTTTTGCCTCGGACCACAGCGGGATCTTCCGCGCCCATTTCCCCGGCATGCCCAACAGCAAGGCCGACATCAACGACACGCCGCACGCATTGGTGCGATTGTCCATGCCCGATATCAACGACGCCTATCCCGATGGCGACCCGGCGACGCGAGCGGAGATCGTCGCGGCGCACTACGCCTACAACCTTGGACTGCTCTATTTTCTGCAGCACGACACCGCGGTGCCCGAAGCGATTCGCGACGACGCCCGACGTTGGGGCTTTTGCCGCGATGAATTCCCCGATACCGATGGCATCCCGCCTCAGTTGTACATTCGCGAGGCGCGACGGATGATCGGACAACACGTCTTCACCGGTCGAGATACGCGGCAAGTCGAAGGGGACGCCCGAGCGGTATGGCACCGCGACAGCATCGCGATCGGCGATTACGTGCATAACTGCCACGGGACCGGACGAACCGGCTCGCGATTCGACGGCCAGCACGAGGGGGAATTCTACAAAAAGGTTCCTCCCTACCAAATTCCGTACGGAGTGATCGTGCCAGCGATCACGGAAAATCTGCTGGTTCCGGTCGCCTGTTCGGCCAGCCACTTCGGCTTCGGCGCCCTGCGGCTCGAACCGATCTGGTCGTCGCTGGGGCAAGCAGCCGGCTGGGCCGCGGCGATCCAGATCGAACAAGACCTTCCGCTGCAAGCGATCGATGTTCAACGCTTGCAGCAGCGATTGCATGCCGATGGCAGCGCAACGATCTACGTCGCCGATGTGCCTCCCGAATCCGCCGACTTCGCCGCCGTGCAGTGGTGGGGAACACGCGGCGGCCTGCACGGGCTGGCTCCCGCCGAACAGCCCCGTCCCAAATCGTTGGGCAGTCAATACAACGCATCCTTTCCAGGACACTTCGCCGAACTCGATCGGCCCGTCACTGAAGAAGTCCTTGCGCACTGGAACCAATTGCTTCCCGAGGAACCTTCTCCAACACCAGCCTCCGCATCAGCGTCGGAAACTTCATCGCGTCGCGATTGGATCCGCGACGCCTGGCTCCGCCACGCTCGGTAGTCCCCGGTCGTTTCTTTGTCTTCCTCCGGTCTCCAAATGCAAGGCCGCGCTCGGCGGCTAGGCTCCGCTCCGACCTTCAGGCCACAGGCCGACACACCTAATGCCGGCGGCGTAAGTCGCTGGTTCCCACACTAGGCAAATGCAACACAGAGGCCGGAGGCCGGCACAAGGTTGCGGCTCCTTCGCTGATCCTCTCATTTCCATCCTGCCCGCGGTCCCATCATCCGGTATTTGCCCAGGCGATCGGATAACGCGTTCAAACAACTTTTCTAAATTCCAACTAAAATCGTGTCACGATTTACTGGCGGCGGATAAGTAGACATTAGAGACACCTCAACGGGAGCTTTCCATGAACGAATCCACTCGTCTTGCGACGCGGCACTGGACGTCGGCCCAGCCGATCGTTTCAGCGTTTGTGGCGTCGATCGTTCGTGATTTCCGCGACCGCGACGACGTGCTGCAAGAGACGGCATTGGCCATTTTTGAGTCGATCGATTCCTACAACCCCGACTTTCCATTCAACGCTTGGGCGATCGGCGTGGCGCGGAATCAGATCGGCCTGTATCTCCGCCGCCGCCACCGCGAGCGACTGGTTTTCAACGATTCGGTCATCGGATGTATCGAGACCGCATTCAACGAAATGAACCCTTCACCGATGCTGGATTTTGTTCCCGGTTGTGTGGACCAATTGGAAGGTCGCGCCCGTCAGTTGTGCGATCTCCGCTACCAAAACGACCTCAAGCCGGCGGCGATTGGTAAGCAAGTTGGCATGAGCCCCAACGCAGTCGCCAAAGCGTTGCAGCGGATTCGTGAACAGATACGCAATTGCGTGCAAGCCAAAGCAGCGGCGGAAGGATTCGCATCGTGACCGATGACCCCGATGATCTGATCAGTGGCTATCTCGATGGCACGCTGACCAAACCACAGTTGGCAGAGCTTGGCGAATGGATCGAAGCCGCCCCAGCCAACGCGCGGCGTTTTGCCGACGCAAGTCTGGTGGACAATCTGATGCAGGCCAAGATTACCGCCGCGCCGTGGATCGATGCGTTGGAAGAACCGTCCGATGACAACTCGCCCACCGCAAAACAGAAAACGATTGCCACGCGATCGGGCGACCGGCGGCGTTGGAAATTGCACGCCGCTTACGCGACGGCGCTCTCGGTGATGGCGTTCTTTGGATGGTGGACTTCCACCTGGAATGCGGCCTCCCAACACAATGAGATCGCCGCGATATCGACTGCCACCGATTGTAAATGGGGTGCCGGGACGCTACCGACAGCGGTCGGGTCGCGGTTGCAACCGGGCCGTTTAGAACTGGTAGAAGGGTTTGCCAAGCTGAGTTTTGACAACGGCGTGGAACTGTCGCTCGAGGCACCGATCGACATCAGCCTGCATTCTCCCACGCTGTGCGAAGTCCATTCGGGGCAATTGATCGCCAACGTTCCTGGGGCGGAGATTCAATTTGTCGTGGAGACCGCAACCACGGAAATCTTGGATCTCGGAACGGAGTTCGCCGTGCGAGTCGAGCGCTACGGGAACACCGGCGTTCAAGTGTTGTCGGGGAAGGTCGACGTGACCAACCGCGCTTCGGGGGAATCGCGAAGACTGATCCAACAGCAGACGGTTCACGTCGGCGCCGATTCCATCTCGGCGACCGACACAGGCCCCGAGATGTCGCTCGTCAAGTCGGTCCGTAAAAACGCTCCGGTAGCACCGGCAACCAACACCTTCCTGATCTCGACAGCGCAAGGCCGCGGCCGCGACGCATTTGTGTTTCGCAAGCAGACAAGCGACTACACATCGCCCGAATTGTTGTTGGTCAAACACTGTCTGCCACGATTGAGCGATTGGGATCGCAAAGTCTATTTGGCGTTGGATGTTGCATCGCTTCAAGGGCTGGATATCGAACAGGCGGAATTGCGATTGAACCTGCTGCCCAGCGATCTCGGATTCGCGTCGCATCAACCCGATTCCACGTTCCATCTGTTTGGACTGATCGACGAATCGCGGGACGACTGGGACGAACAGACCATCACCTGGGAGAACGCTCCCGGACAAGACCCTCGCGCCGCAGCGGTCGATCCCACGGCCGCGATCGCGCTCGGATCGTTTGAAGTTCGGCAAGGCATCCAAACGGGAACCGTTTCGGTCAGGACCGAACAACTGAAGGACTTCATCGCCGCCGACACCAACGGCGCGGTGACCTTGATCGTCGTTCGCGAGACCCAGGAATCGACAGGCAATGGATTGGTCCATGCCTTTGCGAGCAAAGAGCATCCGTCGGGGCTGCCGCCGATGTTGCGCGTCGTCTGCCGGTCGCCGCAATCCTCCTCCAACTGAGCGGCGGTTTCAATTTGCGACCTCCACCCATTCCCCCACGAATCCACCCAATCCCCTTTCAGAAATTCCCCTCAACAAAAACTCCCCAACATCCCTACGACAAACTCATGCACATGCCCCCAACCATTCGAACGCTCTCGACAATGCTGGTGCTGCTGTTCAGCTGGACCACGGTTTTTGCGGCCCCACCGATCTCGGTCTCCGGCGTCTATCCGCATCTGACGATGTGGAACAGTGAAGGCGAGTGCGGCACCGGAGCTGTCGTGCCGTGGCAGGGTCGGCTGTGGTGCGTCACCTATGCCCCGCACCGCCCCAACGGATCGTCCGACAAGCTTTATGAGATCACTGCCGATCTTCAGCAGATCATCTTTCCCGACAGCGTGGGAGGAACTCCGGCGAATCGCATGATTCATCGTGAATCCAATCAATTGCTGATCGGTCCCTACGTGATCGATGCCGATCGCAACGTCCGTGTGATTCCGCCGCCCCAAATGTTCGGGCGGCTGACCGGCAATGCGCGGCACTTGGTCGATCCGGCGGGCAAAGTCTACTACGCCACGATGGAAGAGGGACTTTATGAAGTCGATGTGAATTCGCTGGAGGTGAAGTGCCTGCTGCGCGATGGCAACGGCGGAGCGCCCGAGGTCGGAAGCCTTTCCAAATTGCCGGGCTACCACGGCAAAGGGTTGTACTCCAGCCAAGGCCGGTTGCTGTACGCCAACAACGGCGAACGGCATCGTGATGTCAGCCGTGATCCAACCATTGAATCAGGGGCGCTGGCGCAGTGGTTCGGCGAAGGGGACTGGCAGATGGTTCGGCGGAATCAGTTCACCGAGCTGACCGGGCCAGGAGGAATCCACGGCAATCCGAATCCCGAAACCGATCCGGTTTGGACGTTGGGTTGGGACGCGCGATCGATCCTGTTGGGGCTTCTGGAGAATCAACAATGGCATTTCTATCGACTGCCCAAGGGAAGCCACAGCTATGACGGTTCGCATGGGTGGAATACCGAGTGGCCACGGATTCGGGAGATCGGCCAGCAGGATCTGCTGGCGACGATGCACGGCACCTTCTGGCGATTCCCCGCGACGTTTTCAAAGCAGAATTCAGCGGGTATCGCGCCCCGATCGAACTACTTGAAAGTGATCGGCGACTTCTGCCGCTGGAACGACAAAGTAGTCTTTGGCTGCGATGACTCCGCGGCGGCGGAGTTCATGAATACGCGCGATTTCAAAGCCAAAAACGGAGCCCCGAAAGAATCGAATTCCAATCTCTGGTTCGTCGATTCCGACCGACTGGACCACTTGGGACCGCCGATCGGACGCGGTTCGGTCTGGTTGCGCGACGATGTTGCCGCCGGCCAAGTCAGCGATCCCTATCTGTTCGCGGGCTACGATTACCGTCAACTGCATTTGAATCATGCCTCGGATGACGCGGTGACGTTCACTCTGGAAGTCGATCGACAGGGGAACGACCAATGGACCGCGTTGCGAGACGTCACCGTTCCGGCGGGCGAAGCGGTCTCGATCGTATTCGACGACGATGCCCGTGGCGCGTGGATTCGGTTGACCAGCCAACAAGCTGCGTCGTCGGTCACGGCGAACTTTCAATATCGCAACCGGGACTCCCGCGACGCGAGCAACGACGCCATGTTCGCGGGGCTAGCTCCGGCCGATGGTCAGCCGACCCACTATGGCCTGATGCGAAGTCTGTCGCACGATCGGCTGGGGTTGGCTGCATCGTCGCAGCCCAGTGTGAAAGAGATCCAGTATTACGAACTGAATCAAAAGATGCAGCTTGTCGCCGTTGACGATCCCGGTGCGGCGCAAAAGCTGATTGCAAACGTCGCTCAGCCAGCGGGTGCCTATACGTCGGACGAAGCTTCGATTGTGATCGTCGAAGATGGCAAGCGGTACCGGTTGCCGAAAAACGACCTGTATGCCACCGGCGACGCGGCGTCCACGAAGATTGCGGCGAACGTTACGCTCGCCGATATCCTTTCCAACAGCCTGTCGCTCAACGCCAAGGCGACTGCGAGTTCGGTTCACGCCGACTACCAGGCTCAAGGGGCTGTCGATGGCAGTCTTGCCGACGACAACCGTTGGGTGGGGCGATCGGGAGAAGGATCGAACTGGTTGGAACTGGATCTTGGCGAGGCGAAGACGTTCCAAAATGTCTGGGTGGTGACCGGATGGAACAACAGCGCCGACTTAGTGGTCCGCGACTTTGACATTCAAATCAAGCAAGGCGATCAATGGACGACGCTTCCCGACGGCAAGGTCCGCGGGAACCAGCAAAAGCAGTGTGAAGTCTCCTTAAGCAAACCGGTGACGGCACAACATATTCGCTTGTTCTCGCCATCGAACGGCTTCATGCGAGTCACCGAAGTGGCGTTGTTTGCCGACCGGCCCAACATTCAACGTGACCACAGCGCTGCGTTTGGACTGGCCCGCGTTTGTCGCGAAGTGGCCACCGAACGCGATCTATTAAATGTTCATGGAACGTTCTACGAATTGCCCGCGAAGAACGCCCAAGGACTCGCCAAAATTCGCCCGGTCGCGACGCACAATCTCGCGATCCACGATTTCTGTTCGCACAACGGTTTGCTGTTGTTCACGGGGATCGATAGCGACGCCCAAAGTGAGCACATCTTCCGCAGCGACGACGGCCGCGCTGCGGTTTGGGCGGGCGTGGTCGATGACCTTTGGAAACTCGGCAAGCCGCGGGGCATCGGAGGACCGTGGAAGGACAGCCCCGTGAGCGCTGGCCAGCCGTCGGATCCCTATCTAATGACCGGCTACGACAACAAGCAAATCGAACTGACAACGACCGCCGACGCGACGATCGCTTTGGAAGTTGATGTCGATGGAACGGGATGTTGGATTCCCTACCGCGCGTTCGAATTAAAAGCGGGCCAATCGGTGAAGCACCAGTTCCCCACCGGCTTCAGCGCCTACTGGGTTCGCGCCACGTGCGACGTCGACACCACCGCGTCGGCGATGTTGATCTACGATTGATGCAAGTGGTTGGAAACAGGGATCGGCCGGCGGACGTCATGCCATGGCGAGGGTGGTATATTCATCGTGCACTCCGTCGGCTGGTCACATCCACGTTCCATTCCTATGGACAACGATAGGGAAACCATGAACATCGCGCCCCGCTTGCTTTCGCTTGTCATCCTGAATCTGTCGGTTGCCCTCCACGCTGCAGAGCGACCGAATATCGTGTTGATCATGGCGGATGACGTCAGTTGGGAAGCGTTTGGTTGCTACGGAGCGGAGGATTATCAAACGCCTCACATCGACGCGATGGCCGCTCGGGGCGTTCGGTTCTCCCATTGCTATTCGACTCCGATCTGCACGACCTCCCGCGTGATGATCATGACCGGGAAATACAACTTCCGAAACTACACCCACTTCGGTTACCTGAATCCACAGGAAAAGACGTTTGCAAATCTGCTGCGCGATGCGGGGTACAAGACCGCGGTTGCCGGAAAGTGGCAATTGAATGGGCTCTATAACGAACTGCCCGGTCACGACGATCCCACGCGCCCCAACCAGTTGGGATTCGACGAGTACGCGTTGTGGCAACTGACACGAACCGTCGATTCCCAGAGCGAACGTTTTTGGAGTCCTCCGATCGAACAGTACGGTCGGTTCATCAGTGCGGAAGAAAACGACGGCAAGTATGGCCCCGATCTCGTCTGCGATTTCCTGTGCGACTTCATGGCACGCAACCGAGGCAAACCCTTCTTCGCCTACTATCCGATGGTGTTGGTTCACAATCCATTTGTCCCCACTCCCGACACCATTGGCGACCGCGACCGCTCGCAGGCCGGAAACCGACTTCGCAAACAGAAGAAGGAAAACTTCCAGGCGATGGTTCATTACATGGACAAGATCGTCGGCCGGATCGTCGCGAAAACCGAAGCGTTGGGAATCGCGGACAACACCCTGATCCTATTCACGTCGGATAATGGCACCCACACGGCAATCCGGTCGCAGTGGAACGGGCAGACGATCCGCGGAGGCAAAGGGGGAATGACCGACATGGGAACCCACGTCCCCTTGGTCGCCTATTGGCGAGGGCATACCGCGGTCGGCAAGGTGGTCGACGATCTCGTCGATTTCACCGACATCTATCCGACGCTCGCCGCAACGGCGGGAGTTTCGTTGGGGCAGGACGATCCGATCGACGGACGCAGCTTCTTGCCTCAGCTTCGCGGCAAAGTCGGCCAGCCACGCGATTCGGTCTTCTGCCACTACGAACCCTATTGGAACAAGGTTGCAGGACAGTTCGCACGGACCGCCCAATACAAACTCTATCGCGACGGCCGCTTCTACGAACCGGCCAAGGATCTGGAGGAGCGAAACGACCTATCGGACAAGCCCGCCCAAGAGGCCCAGACCGCCGCTCGCCGCCAATTGCAGGCCGTCCTCGATTCCGCTCCCCCGGCACCATCGGGCAACAAAGCGGGAAGAAACACCAAGGACCGACCGGTCTATCCCGATTGGAAACCGCTGCGACAAACAAAGCCCTAACGATCGCCGATCCAATCTAAAGGCTTTCTGTCCGCTTATTGTGTCCGTGTCTAAGGCCGGAGGCCGACAAATCTAGTGCCGGCGGCGTGAGCCGCCGGTGGCCAGGGTGGAGCGTTATGCTAGGCCGGAGGCCGACAGAAGGAATACATCCATGTGTCGGCCTCCGGCCTATGGGATTGGTGGTGTTGCCGCTTCCGGCGGCTTACGTCGCCGGCAGATCGTGTGTCGGCCTGCGGCCTAGGGATCTTTTTGTCCAACGCATACCGCTACCAACCAGAGGGGGCCTCCCAGGCCGCAGGCCGACAAATCTAGTGCCGGCGGCGTGAGCCGCCGGTGGCCAAGGTGGAGCGTTATGCTAGGCCGGAGACCGACAGAAGGAATACATCCATGTGTCGGCCAGCGGCCTCTGGGATTTGTGGTGCTGCCGGTACCGGCGGCTTACGCCGCCGGCAGTTCCTATGTCGGCCTCCGGCCTGTGGTGCGGAGAGAGCGACTGGAGCACTTCAGCCAAGCATCCAGTTCTAAAAGAGCCAGACGAAAAGACAACTGAGTTTTTAAGAATGCGGTGCCGCCCCAAACCCTGGCTTTCTGTCCGCGGCTTACGTCCACTCGGTTGCCATCCCTTGCTTGCGGATCTGGTTTTGAAAGTCGGCCAGCCGTTTTGGGTTCGCTCGAATCGCGTGAGGCGTCTGATGGGTTTGCATCGCGTGAGCGACCAGAGCCCCGGCCGCTTCGCCGATTCCCCATTCGACCGGATGCAGGCGATAGCAGCCGTTGGTGACGTGTGTCGTGCCGATATTCTTGCAGGCGGGAATCAGATTGCGCATCCGAACCGGCAGCAGCGCCCCGAGTGGAACTTGAAATTGCAGCGATGCGAAATCGATGTAGTTGTTGCCGGCGGAAGTGGGATGCAAATCGATTGGATAGCTGCCGATACCGACGGAATCTTCGAAACGGGCAGCCTTCACGCTCTTGATCGATTTCCCACTGACGGCCGCTCGCTGCTCTCGTCCGACGTGCTCTTCCAGGACCGTAAACTCCCCTCGAATCCGCCGCGACTCTCGCACATACGGCGCCATGGCCATACCGTCTTCGGTACCGACGAGATCGCCCCGCAAACGCAGGCCGGGGAAGCCGGTCCCGCCATCGCGGCGCGGCGCTTCGGTCTGCAACCAATACAGCAGCGCTAGGCTCAGCTGTTTCGCCCGGGCGACGTGCTGCGCAGCCTGCTCCTCGGTCACACCCACAAGATTGCCCAGCAGGTAATCGTTCTGCGGCCAATTGATCAGACTGATATCGCCGGCGAAATGCCCCGGTTCAAACAGCGTCGCGTCGATGATCCGCCGATAGGTCCAGAGGTTCAATGCACCATCGACCGACTTGCCTCCCGCCGGATCAAAGCCCAGCTTTTTGGGAACGCCCGTCGGTGGGTGGGTGTAGGTGAAGTCGAGCAGCTTGCCCGGCCAAGGGGGAGTCAATTGGGGAACGTAGTCACGCCAGAATCGATATTCTTCGGGGCGATCGATCGTGTGGTTTTCACCGGCCAGATGATCGATGGCAAAGCAGACGGTGAACGCCTGCTGGTTGTTCGGATCGGCGACCTCCGCCGCGTGCATCTCGTTAGTCTCCGACTGCGCTTCCGCTCCGGTGACAAACTCGGTTTGGGTCAACGGCAACAGATCGCCAAGCTCCGACGCATCGATGAAATACTTGCCACGCAAGACCGTCGCTTCACCGGTCTTCGCGCTGCGAACGCTCACCGCCGACACGCGGTCGCGATCAACTTCCGCGGACGTCGGCACATGTTGCAGCAACACGACCAATTGCCCCGATTGCTCGTAGGGCATCAGCCATTGTTCCAGAACGGCTAACGCCACCCGCGGTTCGCAGCACAGCTTTGAAACGTTCCCGTTGCCGGGGTTCAGTCGCGGGTTGGCGCGGGCGGCGTCGGTCAACGGATAGTGATCGCGATAGTATTGGCGAATCTGCGACCGGAAGTTGCGATACGACTGATTTGCACCGTTCGTTTCGATTCGGGCGTTCTCGTCTGGCGGAACTGCTTGGCTTGTCAACTGGCCACCGATCCATTCGGTCGGTTCGGTCATGACCACTTTAACACCACTGCGAAGCGCGGCGATCGCTGCGGCACATCCGCCAAGGCCACCGCCGATGATCACGACGTCCGCCTCTCGTTCCGGTTCGGACTGGGCGAACAGAGGAGCGGGCATCGACGCGACCGAGGCAGCCGCCAAACTGGCTTGGATCCAGCCCCGGCGGTTGATGTTGCTGTTCGAGATATTCATGGCAGGAGGAGTGCGAAGGTGGGATCGGGGGATGACTTTGGTGAACGGCGACGGTGACGACGTCCAACCTCGTGAGTGTCGGATCGATCATCATACCGAGACTTGTACGACATCTCCAGTCTTTTTGACGGCTACGTTTCCGTCGCCCCCGTCACCGCAGACACCACGCAGCGATTGCACTCCGCTGCCCCGGGGGCCCAATGCCCCGCAAGGGCGATCGGGGCGTGATTTACGTCGCACAACCGATACCGATCTCGATTTTCCAATTGGGATTGGAGGGTAAAAGCTGACGATCGTGCAGCAGGGGCCGATCTTGGTTATTATTAGGCCTGCATAAAAAACGCTTTTGGCGGCTGGCTGGCCAATGCTGACACATCAAGGGTGCCAGCTGCCACGCTGACACTGTAAAAACAGTTTAAAAATCAATGACTCCATAAGGATTTGCCTCATGTCCGTATCTCGCAAAACAACCTCGCGCCGTCGCTTCCTGCAGGGAACCGCTGCCGCCGGTGCCGCGGCCTTCGTCGCCCCTTCGGCCAACCGCGCCTTCGCCTTGCAATCGCCCAACGAACGCCCCGTCTTCGCGACGATCGGACTGCGAAACCAAGGTTGGGGAATCACCAACAAGTCGTTCAAATTCGCCGACTTCGCCGCTCTGGCCGATGTCGATTCGAACGTCTTGGGGGCCAACCTTGCCAAAGCGGAAGAGAAGCAAAAGAAGAAGCTCGACGGCTACAAAGACTACCGCGAAATTCTGGACCGCAAAGACATCGACGCGGTGATGATCGCGACTCCAGATCACTGGCACACCAAGATCTCGGTCGAAGCGATGTATGCCGGCAAAGACGTCTACTGCGAGAAGCCGCTGACGCTGACGATCGCCGAAGGCAAACTGATCGAGAAGGTCGTCAAAGAGACCGGCCGTGTCTTCCAGGTCGGCACGATGCAGCGGACCGAATCGGGACAGCGCTTCCTGCAAGCGATCGCGTTGGTCAAAGCGGGGCGGATCGGTACGGTCAAGAAAGTAACCTGTGGCATCGGCGGCATGGTGGCTTCCCCCGTGATCCCGGTCGCCGAAGTGCCAAAGGAAATCGATTGGGACTTCTGGCTCGGCCCAGCGCCTAAAGTCGACTACCGCGCTCTCCCCGAGATGCGTCAAGGTTATGGCGGCGGCGTGCCGTTGTACAGCAACTGCCACTACTCGTTCCGTAACTGGCACGAATACTCCGGCGGTAAACTGACCGACTGGGGCGCCCACCACGTCGATATCGCCTGTTGGGCGCTGGGAGCCAGCGACACCGGCCCCAGCAAGATCACGCCGTTGGAATACAGCCTGCCTGTCGAATACAAAGACGGCACCCCTGTGGTCCACGATCAATACAATACAGCGACCAGCTTCAAGATCCAGGTCGACATGCCCAACGATGTCGAAATGATCATCAACAGCGCTGGCGATAACGGCATCATGTTCGAAGGAACCGAAGGCCGGTTCTTCGTCAACCGCGGCAAGATCGTCGGCGCTCCCGTCGAAGCACTCAAGGAAAATCCGTTGCCCGAAGGAGCGATCGAAGAGGTCTACGGCGGCGCGGTCAGCGAGAACCACACAGCCAACTTTATCGAAGCGATGAAGTCGCGGAAGCAACCGATCTCCGACGTCTGGTCGCACAACCGGATGCTCGAGATCTGTCACCTGTCGAATATCGCGATGCGTTTGGATCGCGAACTCAAGTGGGATCCAACCAAGCGTGAGATCGTTGGCGACGACCAAGCCAATGCGTTTTTGTCGCGAGAAGATCGCAAGGGTTACGAGATCAACATGTAACCGCTTGCCGGCGTTCGCTCAGCCGCCACACTCGGCGGCTGTCGCGCTGGCTGACAATTTCGCGAACCCGCGTCACGCAATATCGTGGCGCGTGGCGAACCTACTTTTCATCTTCCGCCGAGATCGCGTACAGCTTGTCGCCGCGGCGGAGAATCAAATAGGGCGATGCGGCGGCAGCAGCATACAAAACGCTGCCGCTGCGAACGCCTTCGCCCGATTCGGCTTCTGCATCCCAGCAGCGATTGCTGGCGATCTCTTTGCCCTCGGTCAACGAGACGACCGAGGTCGTTCCCTTGTTGCCGAACAGATAGATCCGGTCTCCCGAAACGATCGGCGTCGCCCAGATCCCGCCCGCGGCGGTCCGAGCGATCGATACCTGATCGCCGGTCTGCAGGTCCAATCGGTACAGGACTCCAGTGCGGTTGACGATCGCCGCGGTCTCGCCGGCAACGACGGGGCTTCCGAAAGTGGAAGTCGCTTTTTTCGCTTGCCACTTATAGGCGGCGGTGAACTTGCCATCCTCCCCCTTGCTGATTTCGATCAGCCCGTTGGACGCTGCCGCAGCCCCGGCGGCGGTCTCGCCTCGCCCATCCGAAGCGCCGATCAAGAACTGTCCGTCGCCAACAGGCATCGGCGTGCACGAGGTGTTGTTGGAGATCTCGTCGAATTCCCACAACCGCTCGCCGCTGGCGGGATCGAGTCCCACGATCTTGCCGCTGGCGCTGCAGACCAAATGGTGCGACGAACCAACGGGGATCAAGCGAGGCGATGCCCATGAGGTCGCACCGACACCCGGAGCCTTCCAAACCACTTCGCCATCGGTTTTGTTGAGTGCCAAGATGTACGGCTCTTCGCCTCGTTCAACCCACACAAAAACCAAGTGGTTGTTCTGTTCCAACGAAGCGGACAAACCGTGCCGCGCTTCGATCTTGCCATACTCCGCCACCAGGTCTTTCTGCCACAGCATTTTCCCTTCGGGGGACAACGCGATCAATGCGCCTCCTTCGAAAAAGGCGATGTAGCCGGTGTCGGTCGCGATGGCTGTCGGAGCGGCTCGGCTGACCATCGGCGTGTTCTTAAAGGGAGATGGATTCTTCAGATCGACCTGCCATCGCAGATCGCCACTAGCGCAGTCGTATGCCGACACGTGGTAGTCGTCTTTGTTCTCGCCGCTGGTCGACGTGACGACGATCTGGTCGTGAGCCACGATGGGAGCGGATTGGCCGTAGCCGACGATATCGGCGGTCCAAGCGATGTTCTGATCGGGAGCCCAATGCGTCGGCAGCTTCACTTCCGCAGCGACAGCCTGCCCGCCGTTTTGAAACTCAGGCCAACTCGGCGGCGCGGCGACCACATCGATCGCGGCGGCAAAGGAAACAAGAAGCCCCAGAGGGAGCGAGAATCGATGAAAATCGGACATTTGTAGACTCAGCGGCAGTAGGTGATGATGCGAACCCGTTGGAGCTGGCTACAAATACGTTGGCTGGCTGGGCTTTTTAAATTTCGCTAATGAGAATGCATCTCATTAGGCTGCCGATTGTCACCGGCCGCGTCCCGTCTGTCAATGACAACCTTTTCGCGAGATCGCAAAACTATCACTCCCCGCGGGTCGGAGCTGGTCCGATGAAGGAAGCTACTCCAGCTCGCGACCCTGCAGATTCCGGACTAGGAACTTAGCCCGGCGGCGGTTGGCGTAGGGAGTTTCGGCAGCGCCGTGGCCAACGCTGGGCATCACCAGCAACTCAAAGTCTTTGTCCGCTTGGATCAACGCGTCGGCAACCTGCATCGTCGACGCGGGGTCGACATTTTTATCGATCTCGCCAACGATCAGCATCAGTTTCCCCTGCATACGGTGAGCGTGGTCGACGTTGCTGCTGTCGGCGTACGACGCGTCGACGGGCCATCCCATCCATTGCTCGTTCCACCAGATCTTGTCCATCCGGTTGTCGTGGCATCCGCAATCGGCGACCGCTACGTCGTACAGATCGTGATGGTCGATCAGCGCACGCATCGCGCTTTGGCCTCCCGCTGAACCGCCGTAGATTCCGACGCGCTCGATATCCATCTCGGGATGCTTCTTTGCCGCGGCTCGGATCCACAGCTTGCGATCGGGGAAACCGGCGTCGGCGAGATTCTTCCAACAGACATCGTGAAACTTTTTACCTCGGTTCGCCGTCCCCATCCCATCGATCCGGACGACGATGAAACCAAGGTTCGCCATCTGGTGATCGCGCGGCAGCACATCAAAGGCCTTGGGGCAAAACGAATCGTGCGGCCCGGCGTAGATGTTCTCGAGAATCGGATACTTGGTCGACGGGTCAAAGTTTGCCGGCCGGATGATGATTCCATAGATATCGGTCTCGCCATCGCGTCCCTTGGCAACAAAACGCTCCGGGACCGTCCAACCGCTGTCGAGCATCGCCTGACAATCGCCCCGCTCCAATTCACAAACCAGTCCGCCATCGCTGGCGCGGCGCAGCTGAGTCACCGTCGGTAGGTCGACTCGCGAAAATCGATCGATCAACCAGCGGCGATCCTCCGAAAATTCCCAGCGATGCGTCCCATCCCCCTCCGTCAAAACTGTCAGCTCGCTGCCATCGAATTGGACGCGGCACAAGTGCAGGTAATACGGATCCTGCCCAGGCACGATCCCCGACGCGCTGAACAAGATCGTTTCGGATGCTTCATCAACCTCGATCACTTCGCGAACAACCCAAGAGCCTTGCGTGACTTGATTGATCAGCTGGCCCGTGGCGACGTCGTAGCGATACAAATGTCGAAAACCATCGCGCTGGCTCGACCACAACAATTGCGACTCGCCGGCGATCCAACGCATCTGGTGCCGGCCGAAGTGGATGAACGTATCACTCGCCTCTTCAGCGATCGGAACAACCGTCGCATCAACCGGATCGATCCGAAATAAACGCAGCACTTGATGCCCGCGCTGATTGAACCGACAGGTAAGTTGATCGCGGTCGGCGAGCCATTGAAGTCGATCGATCCGCCACGGGTTTTCCATCAGATCATGGGGCACGTCGACCGCTTGGCGAGTCTCCAGATCGAACAACACGATGCGGGTTTGCGTGATCTCGTCGCCTGGTTTGGTGTATTGCAGCTCGTGCACGATCGGTTGAGTCTGTTGCCGCGGACTCGATTCGACGATCCGAATCACCCGCTCTTCAGCCGGCCGCTGGTCGCGAAGCGCCGCCGCGTAGCGTCCCGATGGCGAGAGCTTGAGGCTGCGGTAGGAGATCCGATCGTCTGCATCTTCGGTCAACGCAACTTTGTCGCCCTCTTCGGGTGCAAACCAAAGATTGCCTTGCTGCAAAGAAACCCTCCGCGATTCGCCCGATCGCTGATTCTTCGGTTTCCGTTTTGTACGCGATGGTTTCAGAAAGGCCTGGTACAGATCGAGGCAGGCTTGGTCGATGATCACGTCGCCGGTTTGATCGTCGCCGGCAAATCGCAGCAGTTCCCGATCGCGATCGTCCCGCAAGCTCCAGACGTGTCCGGCATAGGTCGGTTGGACGATCTCGTTTCCCGGAACAATCGACTGGTATTTGCGTTGGCTGGCATCGGTTGCGAACCAAACGCATTGGATCGGCAAAGCGGTTTGATTGACGATCCGCAACCGGATCGCTTCGCCTCCCTGATTCGACCGCTTGCTGCGCGTGAACAGCGATGCGACTTCCGCAGGCGGACCCTCCAATTTGCCAAGTTGTCCCGCGACGGTAAAACGCCACCGCGCCTCATGCGAATCAAACGCGATCGCTCCGTCCGCCAGCACTTCGACGCGGCGCAAGCGGAGTAAATCCGCTGGACCGATCTTCTGTCCGGTCGCATTGGCCAAAGCCGCTTGAAGTTTCTGGACGTCCAGCAACGGCGACTTCTCGCCAGACTCTAAGTCGACCTTGTAGTACTCAAACCCGCCTGGAACGTTCACCGAATACCACATCGATTGGCCGTCGTTACCAAACGCCGCATGAACATTTTGCCTTGCAAGCGACCCAAAAGTCTGTGCCGCAATCGTGCCATCGGTCAGCAGCAGCACGATGACAGTCAATAGGGCAACGTGCACTCGGTTGTGACGCATGAGATTCCGTAATCAATCGAGACGCTGTCGAGAAAGTGACCGTCGGGAGCAAGTTTAATCACCGCCGCTTCGCTACTGTTCAGGATCGCGAGCGAATGAAAATTCATTGCAGCCATGCCCAATCGATGTGGTCATTTCCTGGAGCACGAACCCGCGGTCGCGGACAAAGCGAAATATCTCTTCGGGCCGAGCGACCTCAAACGGCCAACCTCCTACCCAATCGACCAAGTCGTACCATCCATGCATCCCACGAGCCTGAGTCTCGCGTGCCCAGTTGAGCAGCGGCACAAACGGGTTGCGCAAGGTAAGCAATCGCAAACAGCAAGCGACTAACGTTACGGCAAACCGATTCGCAAACGCGGCGGATCCGATCGCACAAACATAGAGAGGCCGAGCGAACGCGGGGAGGCGTTGGTAAATCCTCTTGACAATTAGCCACGTTCGCGAAACATACAGCTGATCATTGTAGATCGCCAGAACCAGCGAACCACCTGGTTTCACATGGCGACACAAGTTTGCAATCGCCGTCCACATGTCGCCGGTGTGATGTGCAACGCCCCAACAGTAAACAACGTCGAATTGTCCAAGCGTGTCGAGGAAATCTTGATCCAAAAGTGAACCAGATAGAACCTGCCAATTTTCAGCGTTGTCACCGTATTGCGACTTCACCCGCTCGGTGCAGGCACGCGATTCGCTGTCGACATCGAATGAGACAACGGCGGCTCCGAGTCGATGTGCCGCGAGACTAAACAAACCGCTTCCGCTGCCGGCATCCAGGAACCGACATTCCTCGAGATCGTCTCTTCGCAACAATCGACGCAATGACTCTTCGGCGGCCTCAATGCGTTCTTCATTCAGGTTTGCTAAGAAACTCGCCCAATTCCTTCCAAATGCGAAGGGAGTCTCTCGATCGTTCGTCGACGCGGTCGCTTCCTCTTCAATAGTCATAGAATTGCCATCGATTTGAATTCAGCTGACGAACGGTCTCTAGAAACCGCATTGGTAACGAAGAACGACAGACGGCAATAAAATGCCAAGAGACATATTCTATCAGAACCAAACATCATTCGATCTCACCGCCACCGGCGCGCGGATCGACTTTCAAACTTTCCAGATAGGCGACCAGATCGCGGATCTCGCGAGGCGACATCTGTTTGACGAGGTCTTCGGGCATCGCCGATTTGCCGCGGCGGCGAGCCACGATTTCTTCGGTTGGGATCGTCACCTCGCTGCCATCGGCTTTCATCAACCGCACCGCGTCATCGGTCTCGTCGCGGATGATGCCTGTGAAAACCTGGCCCAGGTCGTCGGCGATGACTGCGGTTTCGAAGCCTTTGGCGATCGCCGCGTCGGGACGGACGATCGCTTCGAGCAGGTATTTGCGATCTCGCTGGGCTCCGATCGTCGTCAACACCGGGCCGACTTGGCCACCTTGCCGATGAACGCGGTGACAGCGGACGCAGGAGAGTTCGGTCTTTTCAAAGAACAGCTTTTCACCGGCGGCCCGATCACCGCCGACAAGCGAAGCTCGATAGTTAGCTAACGCATCGTCCTGAGCCCAACGTGCTTCGGCAGCCGCAAGATCGCTGGCAAGCGATGGGTTCACGCGTCCCTTGGCCGCTTCGAGGACGTTCAACCAAACATCTTCAGGCAGATCGCCATCGATGTACTGCTGCAAGCCATCTTCGATCTGGTGCGTCGCGTCAGCCGATTCGTTAGCCGCCAAAAGATCCCACGCCACCTGGCGTTCGGCGGAATGGTCCGAGGCGACTGCGTCGCGCAGTGCTGGCATCAAATTGGCGGCATCGAGCCGTGCAAGGACTCGGATCGCGGCGATCCGCAATTCGGGCTGGTCAGCCGCAAGAGCGCTGCCGGCAAATCCAGGGGCTCCCTTGGGATCGAGCCGCGCCAGCGCAAGCATCGCCGCGGCGCGGGTCTGAACATCGATCGATTCGTCCGAAAGGCGAGCGATCAACTGAGGCGAGATCTCAGCGATCTCCAACTCCGCCGCCAACTCGATCGCTCGGTTCGCGATCGGCTCTGGCGCCGACAGCAGCCGCGACAATTGGTCTGTCACCGCTGCGGCGACTTCCGCTTCGGGACGCGGCTTCATCGGACGCCAATGATTGATCACGCGATCCAAGGCGTCGGGAGCCTTCCACTGCGACAACATCTCCAACGCTTCCAACCGCAACGATTCGCTGGCCGATGGTTCGGCTGCGTAACGCGCGACGGCGACCAGGCGATCGTTAGTGCCGATACGGAAGTTGGCGTTTAAGACGCGCCGCATCAGCGCGTCGTCATCGGTCGGCCGGGCGATCTGGTCGGCCAACGCGGGCATCGCCTCGGCGATCGGCAGATCGTTGATCGCACGGGCGGCTTCGAGAGCGACCATCGGTTCGTAGTCGCTCAAAAATTCAGCTGTCAGCGGCGACGTGTGCCGCCGCAGAGCCACGACTGCAGCGCGGCGGACCGACCGATTGGGATGATCTTTCAGTTCGGCAATCTGTGAACTGCTGGCGATTTGCGACAGAGCCATGATCCCGCCGTGTCGCAGGATCGGATCCTGATTGTTGTTCCGTTCCAACATCCGCACGATCGAGTCGAACGATTCGCTGTCGCGGAGGCTGCCGACGGCCATCGCGGCAAAATATTTAACGCGATCGTCCTGGTCGTCGATTGCATCGCGCAAGTGCCGCGAGACAGTATGGTTGGGAAGCGAGCCGAGCAAGTCGGCTCCGGCGGCTCGCAGATAGGGATCGCCATCGACGACCAAAGGTTCGACCGCTTGAATCAGTTCGGCCGACAGCCCTTCGGTGCGCGCGATCTGCCCCAATCCCCAGACGCCATGCAGCCGGTTGACCGTCGAAAGCGTCGGGTCTTGGATCACGCGGCGGAATGAATCGGCAGCCGAGCGCGCGGCCAACTGCCACTGCGCGGCCAAGCGAACGCGTTGATCGGCATGTCCCAACAGATCGACCAACCGGGCTTCGCCCAGTTCTTTCCAGTCGCCCGCCAAGAGCGATTGAACTTCTTTGACAACTTCCGATTCGGAGAACTGTGGATCGGCGAAGCGGTAGATCCGCCCCTTCCCTTGCCCGACCCAACCGTCGACCCAGTCGCTGACGTAGATCCCGCCATCGGGTCCAAATGCGACGTCGGTCGCCAAGATGCTCCACAGCGGTTGTTCATCGTCGACGAGTTCGAAGAACGCTCCCTTCGGTTTCACGCGGAAGGTGCGGATGCCGCTGTTTGCCGGGGTGCCGCGGAAATCGGCTAACAGGAAGCGGCCTTTCCAATCGTCGCTCAGCCCGGTCCCAGGGTAATAGGTCAGCCCCGACGGACCGTCGGCAAAATTGGCGATCGGCGGCACGATGTAAGCCGGCTGTTCTTCATGGAACGGGTGCCAGATCTTTTCGCGATTGAAAGGCCCGCGGTCGCCATAATATTGGTAGTTCATCCGCCAGCCGGTATCGCCACCTTGGACGATGTAGACCCACCGCGCCCGGTCGCCGCTATCGGAATTGTTGTCGCCGGTGAACAGGTTGCCATATTCATCGAAGGCGAGTTCCTGCGGGTTGCGGAGCCCGGTGGCAAAGACCTCCAGGTCCGAACCGTCCAGTTCACAGCGGAAGATCGCCCCACTGCCCGGATCGAACAGATGGTTCCCTTCGGCGGTCTGCACGTTGTAGCCGCGGTCGCCAATGCTGAAGTAGATTCGCCCATCGGGACCACGGATCAAACCGTGCATGTCGTGGCCGCGAAAGGCGACGCGGACGCCAAACCCGTCGGCCAGTGCGGTCCGTTGATCGGATTTCCCATCGCCGTTGAGATCGTTCAATTTCCACAGCTTGGGAATGCAGGTGTAATAGACATCGTCTTCGACAGCCAAAACGCCCGCTCCGGTCCCTTCTTCGATCCCGTTAAATCCGCTGGCAAAAACCGTCGCCTTGTCCAGTTTTCCGTCGCCAGTCGTATCCTGCAGCAACCGAATTCGATCGTCTTGCTGTTCGTAGGTGATCGCTTGATCGCCCAGCAGCCGCTTGTGGTAGTCGATCCTATCCTGAACATTCTGCGCCGCCAGATCGGCTCGCAACCATTTGTTGTCATGGCCGCGATTGTCGGTCACGCCGATGTCTTGGCGGAACGATTCGCACACCCAAAACCGGCCCTTGCGATCGATATCAAACGCAACGATGTTCGCAACATCGGGCTCCGCCGCCACGAGCGTCGCAGTCCATCCGTCGGGCTTCTTGAAGCCAGCGATCGCTTGCTGGCCTTCGCTCGACGCCGCGGCGATGACCGGCTCGACAGCCGGTGAGGTCGCCTGGGCGAAGAGTACTGCGGAATTGCAGCAGGATAGAAAACAGAGGACCACAACCGACAGCAAGCGAGACATACGAGGTGCTCTTTGAGGAGAGGTTGAATTTATCGAACGGGCTCGTTGGGGAGCGCGTGATCGACGAAGATCGCAAAACTAGCCGTAGGTAGGCGTCGTGCGCCACCGACGGTTTTCATTTCACCCTACTCCAAACGCAGTTTGCGGGGGAGGGTCGAACCAGCGAAGCGAAGTTCGGGGAGGGGCGTCGCGTGGCGATCGATAAAGTTCGAAACGTCGGAAAACCCTCCCCGGAAAACACCGCTGAACGCTTGTTTCCCGACCCTCCCTGGCTTCGCCGGGCGGGTGAATTGCATTGCACTTCACCCTCCCCAAACGCAGTTTGCGGGGGAGGGTCGAACCAGCGAAGCGAAGTTCGGGGAGGGGCGTCACGAGGCGCTCGCTAATGTTCGAAACGTCGGTAGGCCCTCCCCGGAAAACACCGCTGAACGCTTGTTTTCCGACCCTCCCTGGCTTCGCCGGGCGGGTGAATTGTATCGCACTTCATCCTCCCCAAACGCAGTTTGCGGGGGAGGGTCGAACCAGCGAAGCGAAGTTCGGGGAGGGGCGTCACGAGGCGCTCGCTAATGTTCGAAACGTCGGTAGGCCCTCCCCGGAAAACACCGCTGAACGCTTGTTTCCCGACCCTCCCTGGCTTCGCCGGGCGGGTGAATTGCATTGCACTTCACCCTCCCCAAACGCAGTTTGCGGGGGAGGGTCGAACCAGCGAAGCGAAGTTCGGGGAGGGGCGTCACGAGGCGCTCGCTAATGTTCGAAACGTCGGTAGGCCCTCCCCGGAAAACATCGCTAAACGCTTGTTTTCCGACCCTCCCTGGCTTCGCCGGGCGGGTGAAGGCGGGGGCGCAGCAGTCGCGAAGCGACGGCATGCACTAGCCAGGGACGCAAGTCCCTGGTTAAAAAAAACGCACCCCCGTAGTCGCGAAGCGACGTCATGCGCCGGGATTCGTGCACCTGTCGTCGCTTCGCGACTGCGGTGTGAAGCGGACTGATTCGCCTGATTCCTGGGACTTGCGTCCCAGGCTTCTACATTCCGTGGCTTCGCCACTGGACGGGGCAAGCCCTCCCGGAAAACATCGCTGAACGCTTGTTTCCCGACCCTCGCAGCTTCGCCGGGCGGGTGAAACGACTCGCCGTTTGCGCGTCGACTATTCGTCGGCGACGTTGACGTAGACCTTCAACGCACTGGCATCTTCGACCAACAGACGCATCATCTCTTTGTAGTTGTCCAGGCCGTCGACGGGGCTGGTTAGGATCTTTTCCAACACGCTCGGGAACATCATCTCGCCCAATGCCAGATCGCGGATGCCCATCTCGAAGTGGTCGCGGTTGGCGTTCACGCTGCCGACCAACAACTTGTTGCCAAGGACCCAGTTGATGTTGATCTCGTCGGTTGGCAAGGTGTGCGTCTTGTCGCCGCCGGTGATGCTGGTCCAGACCAGGACGCCGTTGTGTCCCAGGTGCTTCATCGCATCGAAGGCCAACTGGCTGCTGCCGGTCGCGTCGACGATCAATTCTGGCTTGCCGGTCTGCTTGACCAACTCTTCCAGCGGCGTCTGCTTGGTGCTTACGTATTTGGCTTCCATCCCCTCGACGATCTCGCTCTTCAAGTTCGGCGCTTCGCCGCGAGCGATCGTGTAAACGTCCAGGCCACGCAGTTTCAAGATCAGCGTCGTCAGCAGACCGATCTGACCGCTTCCCAAAACGTAAGCCACCTCGGGACGCCAGACCTTCATCCGACGTTGGGCTTCATACGCTTGGTGAACCGCCTTGGCAGCGCAGCTCATCGGTTCCATCAGCACGTGCAAGTGCTTCAGACCCTGCGGCACGCGAACGATGTAGTCCTCGGCGTCGACAAAGTATTCGGTCAAGAAACCGTGACGCAGGTTGATACCGCGCTCATAATAGGTCTCTTCGCTTGTCATGTCGTAGGTGCCGATCTGGTCGTAGATCGAACCACCGGGGCGGCGAACGGTGGCTGTTACATAGTCGCCTGGCTTAAAGCGACGTACCTTCGACCCAACCGCTTCGACAACGCCAAAGGATTCGTGGCCGAGAACCAGGTATTCGAATCCGGGAGGTGCATTGCCGTACAACGCATCGTTGATCTCGCGGTCGGTCGCATCGACTCCCACTTTTAAGACACGAACCAACACCCCCTTCTCGTCCGGAATATCGGACACCTTTGGCATGGGGATATCTTCGAGGTGGACGCTGTTAGGCTTTCCAGGCGTGACGGCGACGGCTTTCATAAGTGTCTCAGTTAGGTAAATTTTTGAGTGGTTAAAAAGATCCCGACTCGGCGGTGCGACAATTCAGCGGAAACTCGAATTAAAAAGCGACCAAGGGTGCACATCACTCCATTGATTGCATATAAGCCGACGCGGGTCGCCCCATCGTAGCAGCGGATTGCTGCTATTTGGAGTGGGCTTCTTGCGGGGCGAATTTATTTTTGACAGGGTCCGTTGTCAAAAAGATCGAATGCCCTTAGAGTGAAGAGAGCAAAGCTTCTCGCACTCTCCGATCGGACCCCATGAATCCTACGCAACCAACGACCGACGTTCGCCAAGTCGACCGGCAGTTGTTGGATCAGCTGAGGCGACATGAATCGATGGTGATCGCGGATCTTGTCGATGCGATGGGAGTGACCGCCACGGCGGTTCGCCAACGAATCGACAGGATGCTCGAGATGGGATTGGTCCAACGGACCAAGATCAGCGGCGGCCGCGGGCGACCGAGTTTTGCCTACATGCTCAGTCCTGCGGGACACCGCCAGGCGGGTGCCGATCCGGGCCAACTTGCGGTGGCAATGTGGCAAGCGATCAGCGAATTGCCCGACCCGGAAAGTCGCAAGTGGCTGCTGCAGCGGATCGCCCAACGCGTGGGGGCGGAATACCGCGAGCAACTGGCGGACAGCAGTTTAGCGAATCGGATGGATTCGATGTCGCATTTGCTAGCGGAGAAGCGGATTTTGGCGGAATTTTCCAACGACGGCAGCCTGCCCGTTTTGGACGTTCACGCCTGTCCCTACCCCGACCTGACCGACGAAGGCGAGCGACGCGACATGTGTCACTTAGAACAAGAGATGTTGAGCGAGGCTTTGGGGCAACCGATGGAGCTGTCTCGCTGCCAATTAGACGGGCATTCGTGTTGTCAATTTGCTCCCGTACCAAGCCAATAACCGACCAAACGAACCGACAGCGGCCCCCCAATGGGCGGCACGCCAAGTGCGGTTTAGTTTAGAGAACTAGGAATCGAAGAAATCATGACAAAACCAACCTTAACCATCACCAATCTGCACGTTTCCGTTGGCGACAAACCGATCCTTCGCGGCGTCGACCTGGTCATCCGACACGGGGAAACCCACGCCATGATGGGCCCCAACGGTAGCGGCAAGAGCACCCTGGGCTTGGCGATCATGGGACACCCCGGTTACGAAGTGACCGAGGGTTCGATCACCTTGGATGGCGAAGACGTTTTGGCGATGAGCCCCGACCAACGGGCTCGCGGTGGAATTTTCATGGCCTTTCAACGCCCGATGGCGATCCCCGGCGTCAAGATGGCCGACTTCCTGCGCCACGCGACGACCAACGTCCGCAACCCCGAACGCAAGGAAGGGGAAGAGCTGATCCCGATGCGTGAGTTCCGCAAGGAACTGAAGGGGAAGATGGAACACTTGCGAATGGATGTCGAATTCGCTCGCCGTTACGTCAACGACGGATTCAGCGGTGGCGAGATGAAGCGAGCCGAAATCTTGACGATGGCGATGCTGCAACCGACCTTCGCGATCCTCGACGAAACCGATAGCGGTCTGGACGCCGATGCGGTTCGGTTGGCCAGCGAATCGATCGCCGAGATCGGTCGCGAGAAGATGGGTCTGTTGATCATCACCCACCACGACAAATTGCTCGAACACAATCCGCCCGAATTCACGCACGTGATGTTGGGCGGCCGGATCGTCGAAACCGGCGGCAGCGAATTGGCTGACGAATTGCACACAAACGGATACGACCGCATTCGCAAGGCCCACCCCGAAGCGGATGCTCTGAACCAAGAGATGCTGTCCGAAGAAGCTGTCGAAGCCTAAGCATCGAACCGGCGATTCAAATCGCTGCTCGACGCAAACGACGAACAAAAACGCCGCGCTCGATTTTAGGCGGCTAACCTATATAAGGAATTTCCCATGGCGATCGATATCGCAGACAACTCCGAAATTGGCGAGATCAACAAGTACAACTTCCGGACCGAAACGACCGGAGTGTTCAAGGCCCAAAAGGGTATCAACGAAACGATCGTTCGCCAGATTTCCGAGATCAAGAACGAGCCGAAGTGGATGCTCGACTTCCGGCTCAAGAGCCTGAAGACGTTCGAAGAACGCCCGATGCCCAAGTGGGGCGGTGCGATCGATATCGATTTCCAGGATATCTTTTATTACCTGAAGCCGACCGATCATCAGGGAAAGACTTGGGACGACGTCCCTCAAGAGATCAAAGACACCTTCGAAAAGCTGGGCATTCCCGAAGCCGAACGCAAGTTCTTATCGGGTGTGAAGGCGCAGTTCGAGAGCGAAGTGATCTACGGTTCGTTGGAAGAGGATCTTGCCAAGCAGGGCGTGATCTTCACCGATACCGACACCGCCGTTCGCGAACATCCCGATTTGGTCCGCGAGTACTTCGGTAAGATCATTCCGCCCGAAGACAACAAATTTGCAGCGCTCAACAGCGCCGTTTGGTCGGGCGGATCGTTCATCTACGTTCCACCTGGCGTGAAGATCGAATTCCCGCTGCAAGCCTATTTCCGCATCAACGCGGAGAACATGGGTCAGTTCGAACGGACGTTGATCATCGTCGACGAAGGGGCCAGCATCCACTACGTCGAAGGCTGCACCGCGCCGATGTACAGCAGCGAAAGCTTGCACAGTGCGGTTGTGGAAGTGATCGTCAAACGAGGTGCTCGCGCCCGTTACACGACGATCCAAAACTGGGCCAACAACATCTACAACCTGGTCACCAAGCGAGCTTACGCTTACGGCGACGCCACGATGGAATGGGTTGACGGTAACTTGGGCAGCAAGCTGACGATGAAATACCCTGCGGTTCACATGATGGAACCAGGTGCTCGCGGCGAGATCTTGTCGATCGCGTTTTCGGGTGCCGGACAGCATCAAGACGCGGGTGCCAAATTGGTCCACGCCGCGCCGCACACCACCGGCCAGATCATCTCCAAATCGATCAGCAAGAACGGCGGCCGCAGTAGTTATCGCGGGCTGGTTCGCGTCGAAAAGGGCGCTCACCACAGCAAGAACAACGTCGTCTGCGACGCGTTGATCCTGGACGACATCAGCCGCAGCGACACCTATCCCTACATCGAGATCTTGGAACAAGACGTCTCGATCGGACACGAGGCGAGCGTTTCGCGGATCGGCGAAGAGCAGCTGTTTTATCTGCTCAGCCGCGGCCTGACCGAACAGGAAGCCAGCGCGATGATCGTCAACGGGTTCATCGAACCGTTGGTCAAAGAGCTGCCGATGGAATACGCCGTCGAAATGAACAAGCTGATCCAACTGCAGATGGAAGGCAGCGTCGGCTAAGCAATCGGATCGACCCCAAGGGCCTTTAGCGCTTCGTGCTGCTGGAGGCCCCGTCTCCGATTTGCTCGCTTTTCCTTGTTAGAAAAACCAATTAGACGTCACCAAAATCAGACATGACACAAACAGCGACGCAAACCAAATTTGATACCGAAGGCTTTGAAGCGTTCCTCGCTACCAAGTCGCAACCGCAATGGGTTGTCGACGCGCGGCGAAAAGCGTGGGAAAGCTACCAGCAGATGGAATGGCCGCATCGTCGGCACGAGGAATGGATTCGCAGCGATTTGCGGCTGTTCAACCTCGACAAATTCTCCGTCCCCACCGACACTCCAGCCGCTGCCGAAACACACCCGTTGCTGAACGTGGGCGTCGATTTGGCCGGCCACGTCGACACGCTCGATTGCCACACGGTCAGCGAATCGCTCGATCCGGAACTGGCAGCCAAAGGCGTGATCTTCGGCAGCCTGGACCGCCTGGTTAACGAACATCCCGAGATCATCCAACCGCTGCTCTTTTCGGCAGTCGATCCGACCTACGACCGCTTCGCCGCGTTGCACGCTGCGTTCTGGAGCGGCGGTTCGATCCTGTATGTTCCGCGTGGCGTCGTGATCGACAAACCGCTGCACATGTCGTCGTTCATGAACGACGGCGCAACCGATCTCTCCCACACGCTTGTCGTGTTGGAAGAAGGAGCCGAAGCAACGGTCTTGCAAGAATCGAACAGCTTCGATCGCAAGGCGGGCGGTTTCCACTGTGGCGCAATCGAATTGATCCAACGCCCCGGATCGCACTTGCGTTTTGTAACCCTGCAGGATTGGGGCTACAAAACATTCCACTTCGCTCACCAACAAGCGATCGTCGACCGCGATGCGACGTTGCAATGGACGATCAGTGCGATGGGGGCCGGCTTTGCCAAGGTGAACCAGCAGGTTCAACTGGTCGGCCCGGGAGCGGACAGCCAAGTCAACGGCGTGATGTTCACCGAGGGACGCCAACACTTGGCGTATCACACCCTGCAGCATCACTCGGCACCCAACTGCCACAGCGACTTCCTGTACAAATCGGCTCAACAAGACAACAGCCAAACGGTCTGGAAGGGAATGATCAAGGTCGACAAGATCGCTCAAAAGACCGACGGCTACCAACGCAACGACAACCTGTTGCTCAGCAGTTCGGCTCGCGCCGATTCGATCCCCGGCTTGGAGATCGAAGCCGACGACGTCCGCTGCACCCACGGCAGCACGTCCAGCCAAGTCGACGCCGAACAGATCTTCTACGCTCGCTGCCGCGGATTCACGCAGAAGGAAGCGGTACGGATGATCGTCACCGGATTCTTCCAGCAGATCTTCGACCGGATCTCGATCGAAAGCGTTCGCGACGCCCTGGGCGATGCGATTGCAAAACAAGTACGAGACTACGCGTAAGCGACGTCCATTCACCCTAATATTCGGCGGAGCTTACCGAAATGCCGTTACAAGAAGATACCGTCCGCGAATCGTTGAAGAAGGTTATCGATCCGGAACTGTTCGTTAACATCGTCGATCTGGGCCTCGTCTACGAGGTCTACATCACCGAGAAGGAAAACGAAAAGTACGACGTCAAAATCGACATGACGATGACCAGCCCGATGTGCCCAGCCGGCCCGCAATTGGTCGCCGGAGCGAAAGCTGCGATCGAAGAATGCGAAGGGGTCGAAACGGCGGAGGTCAAAGTCGTGATGGATCCGCCATGGACCCCCGACTGCATGACCGACGACGCCCGCGACCAACTGGGCATCTTTTAGACGAACTGCAAGTCTAAGCAACCGTCCCTCAATCGCCTGGTCTCACCAGGCGATACGCTTTGGGAGGCGGGATACCATCGCAAGAAGTTCGCTCGACGCGGAACATCCGCCTTACGTCCAGCGAGCGCTCCCCGTCGACAATTCTCTACGGCAGACGCGTCTCGTCAGCCGCGGCAAAATTCGCCAAGCCCGATGGAGCATTCCAGGGCATGCAGCCCGAAGGTTGAAACGTTTCTTCAACTCAACCGCCCGGCAAGAAATGACGGCTCTCCGAGAGGCCGGCAGCCTTGAAACACCGGGGGATTGCTCCGCAGCGAATCATCCCCCTCGTTCCCTGCCATGCAAACCGAGCAACAGCTACGGCGCTTCGGTTTCGTCTGCGTCGGCCTTCGGTTGCTCCGCTTGTTCGACCTGCTTTTCCAGCTGCTGCATTCGCTCCAGCAATTCCTGAACTTGCTGACGCAACCGCACCACTTCACTGGCGTCGTCGGACTGCGTAATCTCTTCTGCCGGTTCCGGCTTGGACGCGGGAGTTGGGATCGTCGGTTGCGGCTTGGGGGCCATCGATTGCGGTGCCGGAATCGCAGCTGGACCTCGCGGAGCAAATGAGTTCAACGGAGCCGGTTGCGGCATCGCGGGAGCTCGACGAGGGCCCAAGAAGCTGTCGATCGATCGCCCAACGTCTTGCAGAATTTCGCCGACGTTGGCACCTGGTCGAATCACGATCCCCGGAGCTATGTCGCGTTCACCGTACTCGGCGTCCGCGGACATCGGCTGGCCCGAATCAGCCAAGGTGATCCGTTTACGGCGAAGCACGCGGTCTTGGTAATAACCGATCTCAACGCTTTGGCCGGCCCGTGCGGTAACCATAAAGTTCGTCAATTCACGAGCGCCGTACATCACCTGTCCATCGATCGAAACGATCGTGTCTCCTGGACGAATGCCGATCGATTCGGCTGGCGAATGCGCCGAGACCGAGACCACACGTGCGCCTCGCAGCGCAGGGGCACCGCTTCGCGGTGCGGCGGCGTCTTCGACGCGAACTCCCAACACACCACGAGATTCTCCATTTGCCATCTCACCCGGTTCGGATTCGGGCCCCACCGGCACGACATCGGAGACGGGGGGCGGAGCATCGGACATCGCTGCTCGCAGCTCAAAGAACTTGCCGTCGCGAGAGACCTCGATCGCGACCGGATCCCCAGCCCGCAACGGGCTGAGCGCGTCGGAGACATCTTCAATCGTTGTTGCCTGTCGTCCGTTAAGGCCAGTCAGGATGTCGCCGACACGAACACCCGCTTGCTCGGCTGGCGAAAGTTCACGGACGCTAAGGACCGTCAAACCGGCACGATCCGAACGCTCTTCGGCAACCACACCCAGCGAGGGTCGCTGCTTGGAAGCCGTTGCCGGGGCATCCGATTGTGGATCCTGTTGTGGCAAAAGATAGGGTTCCGGCAACGCGTTGGCCCGCTGCGTCGGCACGGCTTGCGGAAGCCCCGGGGTTTCACCGATCACCACCGGCGCATCTTGCGTCGGTGCAGGCAGCTGTTGTGCGTCGGCACGACCAAATAACAACATCACAGCCAACGGGATCGGGCAAGTAAAAAAGACGGCTGACTTTTTGAATCGCCTGAACATCGGTGATCTCCCTCTGATCGATTTGAAGTGTAACCATTACATTGTAGCGGAAAGGATGGGATTCGCCGCAAGCGGTATCCTGCACATAACCACCCTAGCGGTCACCCCGGAGAGCGAACCATTGAACGAACTTGAAGTCCGTCCCCCTCGGCCAGCGGAATCAGCCCAAATCGTCACGCTGCTAACTGCTGGCGAATCGGAGATGCGTCGGCACCTGATCACTTCATCCGTCGCCGGCGCTCTAAAAAACCCAGACGCCAAAACGGTAGGCTTGGTCGCCGCTTGCGGTGATCAGATGCGAGGGGCGGTGATAGGGTCGGCTCTCCCAGGGGGCACGGGCGTTCTGGTTGGCCTGCGGATCGCGACCGAAGAACAGGACGAACTGACACCCGAAGCAGCCGCCGAAGTCGCGGCACCGCTGTTCCAGGCACTGACAGCCTATCTGCACGCGCTGGACGTTCGCTTTATCCAATCGACGTGCGACACCCAAAGTCCCCCGGCGGAATTGATGGCCGTCGGGTTCCAACACCTGGCAGACCTTCAATACCTGTCGGTCGAAGCGTCTGCGCTGAACGCCCAAGTGTCGCCCGAACTGACGTTTGTCGACGCAACGGAATTGTCGGAGGAACAGATAGTCGAACTAGTCGAGCAAACCTACATCGACACCCGCGACTGCCCCTCGATGAACCAATATCGCATTGCTAGCGAGACGCTTGCGTCGTACCGGGCGATGCCGCAACACGATCCCACCGCTTGGCGAATCGCTCAGCACAAAGGGGAAGCGATCGGATGCGTGCTGACCTTGCCGTTTGTCGATTCAAACGCACTGGAACTGACCTACATGGGCGTGGTGCCAAGTGCCCGCGGAAATCGTTGGGGGGCTTCGTTGGTGAGCGAAGCGGGGCGGATCGCCCAACAAAGAGGCTTGCAGACGGTCAACCTGGGCGTGGACCAGAAGAATGATCCCGCCCAACAGATCTACGAACGATTCGGCTTCACATCGTTCTTTGGCGAATCGGTCTGGGGCCGCAGGATCGATTGACGAAACCTGCGGCAACTCATTCCAGGCAAACTGGATCGCTTAGCGCTTCGCAGCCTCTGCCGCCGCGGCAGCAGGAGCTGCGGCCAAGCGACCGTCTTGTGTCGTGCCTGCCAAGTAGTTGTCGATCTGGCTGGCACTTTTCAATTCGTCGAACTTTTCGGCCATCGCGATCCGAGTCTTCTTTTCGGTCAGGTCGCGGACCAATTGTTCGCGAACTTGAGCGTCCATCTCGGCAACGATCGGGCTCGTTCGCCCCTGGCATCGCATGATGATGTAACGTTCGCCGGTTGCGACGATCCCGCTGAGCTCACCTGGCTGCAGCCGGAAAGCTTCGTCTTCGACAGCCGGTTGGCCACCATGACGACGAATTGGAGGCACGCGTCCGAGGTTGCTTTGCGAAACCGGTTCGATCGAATACTGTTCGGCCAATTGGCCAAAGAACTCTTCGGTTGGGTTGGCACGAGCCATATCCCAAACCTGCTGGGCACTCTTCTGATCCGACAACACGATCGCCAAGACCTCAACGCGTTCGCCGAAGTTTGCTTGGAACCCCTTGCGAAGGTCTTCGTCGGTGACGTTCACTTCGGCTTGCACCATCTTCTTCAGTGCAACCGAGGGCCACACCGAGTCTTGCATGTACAATTCTTCGCTAACGCCTTGTTCCTCGGTCACATTGGCCAACCACTTTTTCACGTCGGGCTTTCCTTCGGCGGTGATGAAGCCGTAGGACTCGGCGGCGCGGGCGACTTCGGCAGCCAATTCTTCTTGCGTGACCTGCAGGTTCTGGCGTTTAAGCTGTTGTTCCAACAACGTTCGATTGATTTCGCCGTCGAGAACATCCAGACCGTGTCGCTTCACCGTTTCGGCGATCACTTGAGCCAACGTCAGTTGTTGGCCATTGATCAAAGCAGCCGCCCCAGGATATTGCTTACGCAATTCGGGGTTTGCCAAAACGTTGACGACCTGCGCCTGTTGTTGCAGCTTTTGAAACAGCTCGGTTCCCGAAACGCGAGTCTTTTGGTCGCGGATTCGATCGGTGATCTGTTGACGAATCGCTGCGATCTGCTGAGCTGGTGGATGCATCGCTGGCAAGTGCTTCACGCATTGCAGCATGATCCATTGATCGGCGATCTGGAAAGGAGCGGAGATTTCGTTGGGCTTCAGCGAAAACGCGATCTCTTCGAATTTCGGATCGCTGGTGTGACGATGGATCGGCGGGATCATACCTCGCACGCTGGCACTCGCTTCGTCTTCGCTGAAGTCTTTCGCCAGTTGGCCAAACTGAGCCGGATCGGCGGTCGATCGAGCGTGCAACTGCTCGGCGACCTGCTTCTTGCCCACCATGATCATCCGGCATTTGACCGATTCGCCGTATTGACTGGCAAACGCCTTATTGAATTCTTCGGGCGTCACCTGGGTCTCTTTAGCGACCAAGGTTTGCAACGCGATCATTGGCCAAACGATATCGCGACGATATTCGGCCGGAGCGATCTTGCGTTCCTGCTGCAACATCTGCAGGTAGCGATCGACCGACAGGCCGAACTTCCCGGCAATCCGCTCGATCTCGTCTTCGACATCCTTGTTCGTGATCGTGATATTGTGCTGCTTGCATGCCTGCAGGATCAGATACTTATTGACCATGCTTTCCAGAACGTCTTCGCCGTGGCGTCGCAGAGCTTCTTCGCCCAACGTGTTCCGCGAGAGCGACGTTCCATTGACGACAGCGACCACTTCGCTTGGAGTCGCTGCGGCCTGTTGAGCCACGGCGGGACTGGCAATGCACAGCAAAACCGCTGCAAAAACCAAACCGCGGCAGGCGGTTGGGTTTAGTAATGTTGTTTTCAGGGTCGTCATCTGGCCTCTCCTTAACCATCGAGCGACATTGAATCGAAATCCTTCGTTCGACTGAGCACAAGCTCGGACTGCTCAACCGATGGCGGGAGATTAGAAAAAAAGTTCATTTTGGCTCAAGACCAACTTGCGAAAAGTCGAGGGCAAGTTGCCGACGTCTTTTCTTTGCCAAAAAAATTGCTGCGGTGCGGTTCTGTCTGGACACGCACTCCGGCGGATCGTTAACGTCCAGGTCGTTGCCAGGCTCTCGCAGTATGGCCTGACTTGCTCGATCCAAAATTTTGCCAAAGGGAATTAGGCAATGGTCAACGTGAATTTCTTCGATTGGATGCGTCAGGGTGTAAAGCAATCGGTCCTGCTGGGTGTCAGCGATGCGATTGAAACCATGGGTACGCCCGCCGAAACCGAAACAATGGATCCCGATATCCTGGCGTTTCTGAAAAACGACAGCGACGGGGAAACCAAGCGAGTCGGCAGCCGAACCGCACGCGGCGGCGCTCGCAAACGGCTGGGCAAATCGCTGAACGATCTGGACCCCGCCAAATCCTAGGGATCTACGATCCGACAAGCGGCCGGACCGGCTTCGTAGAAAAAATCATGCGACGCCCCAGCGATGCGTCGCAGAGGAAGGCAACTTAAGTTGACGACAGCGTCCGAGCGGTCTCAACGACCTGGATCAATCGATCGATATCCTGTTCGTTGTTGTAAACGTGGACGCTGGCTCGCACGCCTCCGCCGCGACAACTAAGTACAACGTCTTGCTGCAATCCGATCCCACGGACCTCCGCTGGGGGGACCCCCGGGACGTCGAACACAACGATGCTGCTGCGGTTGGCTGCGGGCCAATCGTGCAGAACGTTTGCGCCAGCTTGCTGCAGACGCTCGACCAACGTAGCGGTTGTCTGAAGGACCCGATTGGCGATCGCATCGCGTCCGTGCGCTTCGATGACTTTCCAAAACATGGAAGCGCTTTCCGCTAGCGACAACAGCCCCACCATATTCGCCGATCCAGCTTCAAAACGGGAAGCCTCGGGGCGTAGATCGAGCTGCGCGTTGGCAAAGTCAGCGGAATTGCGGACGCTGTGCCAACCGACATGCGTGCAGCGCAGCAGATCCAAGTGCTCCCGGCGAATATACGCAAAACCGGCTCCTTCGGGGCCCAACATCCATTTGTGACCGTCGGCGGCAAGGAAATCGATCGGAGTCTTGGCGACATCGATCGGATAGATTCCCATTCCTTGAATCGCGTCGACAAACAGCAACGCACCTCTGGAGTGGACCAATTCGGTCAGCGCATCGAGATCGACTCGAAACCCCGATGCATATCCGACCCAACTGATCGCCACGATGCGAGTTCGGTCATCGATCTGTTCGGCGATCGCGTCGAACGAAACTTCGCCGCCGGGAGACTCGACGGTGCGAACTTCGACTCCTTTGGATTTCTGATTATCCCATGGCAAACGGTTCGACGGGAATTCGCCGGCAAAGGTGACTACATTGTCTCCGGATTCCCAGGGAAACCCTTCGGCAACGAGATTGATTCCATGGGATGTGTTTGGAATCATCGCGATTTCCGCCGTCGATGCGCCCAACCATTGGGCAACACCGCTACGGAACGACTCCACCCCCTTGGCCCAAAACGGCCAGAGAGTAGTGGCTGTTTGTGCAGCTTCGTCGGCGAACCCGATCATCCGCAATTGAGCCGGTTCCGAAAGTGGGGCAACGGCCGCGTGATCAAAGTAGGCCCACCGCTGTGCGATTGGCATCTTGGACCGCCACCACAGCCAAGGATCGGACTGCAGCGAATATTCGGTGGATAGTGGTTGGTTTGACATGCATAATCACTAAAATACGTGCCGCCTGTAGGACGAACCCAGATTCGTGCTAATCGGCTTAGGTGAAACACTTTTCTTTAACTATACTGATGCACTTGGCTTCCCAACATGCACGTCAGTACCGCGATAATAAGCCGAGGATCGTTGATGCCCAAGGCACTATGCCTGATCAGCCTTGTGGTGGCTGCTCTGTTATTTATCTTATTTGCCTCCGACTTTGGAATGAGTATGGCAGGCATGGATGATGTTGCGCCCTTCCAAGGGGCCAGTATGATGATGGACATCGCCTTCTTAATACTCAGCATCGCCCTTGGTGTCATGAGCTGGATGACGTTCCGCGAGCAGGTCTGACCGAAGGCCCGCCCAAACGGAGCAGCCTGGTCAAACAAAAAGAGGGCCGAAGCTACAGCTTCGACCCTCTTCGGCTTTCGTTAGCAGACCCTAAGTGGTCCAGTCAACGTTCTAGCATCCGCAACCGCTGTTGCATCCGCCGCAGCTCGCTGGTGCTGGGCAGCAAACCTGAACAGGAACTTGCTTGCAGATCGTTCGTGGAACGCAACGAGTGACGGTGTAAGGTTCGCAAACCTTTTCGCACTTCGGTACGCAGATCGTCTTGGTGTAGCATTCCTTCTGCATCGTGGTGCAGCATACGGTGCGAGTGCGGCACTCGGGAACCATTCGGCAGACCTTGTAGCAAACGGTCTTGGTGCGTGGTTCGCAAACCATGCGGCAGACGGTGTAGTTGCAGGTCTTTTGACGTGGTTCGCAAACCATACGGCAGACTTTGTAGGTGCAGGTCTTCTGACGTTGCTCACAAACCATGCGGCAGACCTTGTAGCAAACGGTCTTTTGACGTGGTTCGCAAACCATTCGGCAGACCTTGTAGGTGCAGGTCTTTTGACGTGGTTCGCAGACCATACGGCAGACCTTGTAGGTGCAGGTCTTTTGACGTGGTTCGCAAACCATACGGCAGACGGTGTAGTTGCAAACTTTGGTGCGGCATTCAGGAACGCGACGGCAAACCGTGTAGCAGACTTCCTTGGTGCGGCATTCAGCAACTTGACGGCAAACGGTGTAAGGAACTTCAACCGTGTAGCATTCGCGACGGTAGCGAGTGCAGGTGATTTCCTTGGTTTCGCAAGTTGGGTGCCAAACCCGTTTTGTGCAAGTACGAGGAGCACATTGGTAGGTTTCGGTGCGGCAGCAACCTGGTGTGTAAACGTTCTTGCATTGGCATGGATCCCAAGTGCAAGTACCTGGTTCACGGATCACGCGGGTGCGAGTTGGGCCGGGAACTTCGTAGGTCTGAGTCTCCCAGTGACCGCCACGAACTTGGATCGTGCGAGTGTAGGTCTCAGGAACCATGCGGCTCTTGGTGACCGTGCGAGAGCGTTGCTCACGAACGGTGTTGTACACGGTGTAGTTTACAGTCCGTGTCTTTTGCTCTTGAACGTTACGATAAACGGTGTAGTTGATCGTGCGTTGCTTGGTCTCGTACACAGGCTTTTGAACCGTGTAGTTGATGACGCGAGTCTTGGTCTCGTACACAGGCTTTTGAACTGTGTAGTTGATGACGCGAGTCTTGGTCTCGTACACAGGTCGCTTGACCGTGTAGTTGATGACGCGAGTCTTGGTTTCGTACACAGGCTTTTGAACTGTGTAGTTGATGACGCGAGTCTTGGTTTCGTACACAGGTCGTTGAACCGTGTAGTTGATGACACGAGTCTTGGTCTCGTACACAGGCTTTTTGACCGTGTAGTTGATCACCTTGGTGCGAGTTTCATACACAGGCTTCATGACCGTGTATTGAACTTCTTTCTGTGTTGTCACAGGAACCATGCGAGTCGCTTGAACTTCGCGTTGTTCGGTGCTACGAACATAACGTGTGCGGTAACGGGTCTCTTGGACCTGTTCGTAAACCGTCTCGCGAACGGTCTTCATGACGGTGTGTGTTCCACAACCGCCCGATGCGGCTGGAACAACATCCGATGCGCTGGCGCACCCACCACAATCTTGGTAGCTGATGGCATTACAATACGCCGCATCAGCCGACTTTGCCGAACCGACAGCCAACATAGCTGCGATCGCTGGCAGAAGCATTAGCTTTCTCATTTCCCACTCTCCTCGGATCTTGCTTAACGGAAACCTTGCTTGACATACGCTTGAATCTGGTCTGCTCGAGATTGGTCTCGCCACACATCGCGGGGAATATGCAAACCAGTGGCAACAATGAGACGCGACCCAGATCGTGGCAAAATAGCCAGGCAGGGTAGACCGCTCTCGGTGCATCAATTTCATCGACTGCGAAACAAAGGTGGGATAGTTAAAGAGCAACGCAAAGTAAAATTAGAAGGTTTGCGGTGTTTGGCTGGTTCATTCCTTGTCAGATTTAACGATTGTGTGGGTTATCAAACGCCGCGACCGTTGCCTTCAGCCAACATTCGTTGTTTAAACGCAATCCCCCAATCGTTAGAATCGGGACAGGCAACCCGTTGTTGGCGAGCATCGTTCACCAACCGGAATAACGATATGGGGGCCGTTCGCAACCGTTTCCGGGGAACCAATGGCCGCAGAACCTACCGAACCCAACAGCCAGCCGGATTTCCCACCCGGCAGTGCTATCAATCCCGCCATTCCCCCAGCGACTGTCGCCCGTTTGATTCTTTATGCACGCGAACTGGGACGCTTGCGCCGCGAGGGAGAATCGCACGTCAGCAGCAAGTTGTTGGGGCAGTTGTTGTCGGTCAGCGACGCTGTCGTCCGCCGCGATGTGAGCCATCTGGGATCGATGGGGCAGCGCGGCGTGGGATACGAAATCGTGCCGCTGATTCGACAAATCCGTCAGACGATGGGGACCAACCTCTCTTGGAAGGTTGCTCTCATCGGTGCGGGCAGCCTCGGGCACGCGTTGCTGCGCTATCGCGGCTTCGACGAGCAAGGCTTTCAATTGGTCGCCGCCTTCGATACCGACCCCGCGATCTGCAGCCGCAGCATCGGAGGGGTTCCGATCCTACCACTGGATCAACTTGAAACGACCATCGCGACCGAAGGTGTTACGCTGGCCATCCTGGCGGTACCGGTCGATGCCGCAGATGCCGTGGCGAAACGCCTGGCCGCGTCGGGAGTCGCGGGCATATTGAACTTTGCCCCTCGGACGCTGCAGAAATTCCCCGGCGTTTGCGTTGTGAACGTCGATCTGGCGAGCGAATTGCAGCAGCTTTCGTTTGCTGTTGTCAGCCAAAAGTAACCAACGACGGCACCGGAAAACGGGTGTTTGCGTCGTCGAATGGCTTGCTGCGAAATTTTCTCCCCCATCCTGCAGGGGAGAGCTATGCTTCAGGGGACGCAACCTAGTTTCGCTAGCCAAGGAGCCTATAAGTGGCCAACGAATTGTTGTTCGACGAACACACACCCCAGGCGACGATCGCCACTCCGCACCTCGATCTTTCCAAGCAGCCCGCGCACCACAATCCGGGGCGCCGCGGTCAGCGGGTATTGCGCGTGTTGCACGTTGTCAACGGTGAACATTTCTCGGGAGCCGAACGCGTTCAAACCCATTTGGCACGCTGTCTGCCGGAATTTGGAGTCAGTGTCGATTTCGCCTGCCTGACCCCCGATCGTTTCCCCAAGCACTTCGACGTGGAAACGAGCCAGTTGTTCGACATGAAGATGCGAAACCGCTGGGACATCGCTGCGGCGCGGCGAGTTGCCAAACTGGCTCGCGATGGCAATTACCAGCTGTTGCATGCCCATACGCCACGTTCGGCGATGATCGCGGCGTACGCATCGCGGCAAGCGCGGCGACCTTGGGTATACCACGTTCACAGCCCCGCCGCCGCCGATTCGACCCGTCCGATTCAGAACCGCATCAACGCGATGACCGAGCGTTTCTGCCTGTTTTCGGTCTCGCATCAGATCGCAGTCTCGAACAGCTTGCGGGAGCACACGATCGGGTGCGGATTTGATGCTGCAAACGTTTCGACAGTTCATAACGGGGTACCGACGATTCGTCCTCCACGCACGGAATTCCCGCAAGTTGGTGGCGTCTGGACGCTTGGCATCGTCGCCCTGCATCGCCCTCGCAAGGGACTTGAGACCTTGCTCGACGCCCAACGTATTGTCCGCGATGCCGGATATGACGTCCGCCTGCGATGCGTCGGCCCTTTCGAAACCCCCGCCTACGAAGCGAGCATTCGTTCGCGGATCGATGAATTGCAACTGGGCCCCGACGTCGAATTCACCGGATTTGTCGACGACATTCCCGCTGCCTTGGCCCAGTTGGACGCGATGGTTTTACCGAGCCTGTTTGGCGAAGGACTGCCGATGGTCGTCCTCGAAGCAATGGCTGCGGCAGTGCCGGTGATCGCCACCCGCGTCGAGGGAACTCCCGAGGCGATCCGACACGATCACGAAGGGCTGCTGGCCGCTCCGAACGATCCCGCAGATTTGGCGGCACAGATCACGCGGTTGGTCAGCGGCGAGGTTTCCTGGCATGAATTGGCCGAATCCGCATCGGAACGCCACGCCGCTGAATTCTCCGATATGGCGATGGCCCGCGGCGTTGCCGATGTCTACAACAAAGTTGTCGATCGTTAGCAAACCTGGGGCCGGTCGCCCGCACTCTCCCCCTATCCTCGCCCGACGGCTAAACTCGTTTGAAGCGAGCGTCGCCGGCGCCAGCGATGCTTCCTTGCGGGTGAGAGGATTTCCCATCGGGACTGCGGCAAATACAAATGGACTCGCCGTACCAGGCATCCGAGCGGGCATGGCCCTTCAATCACCAAGAGAGTTCCGGCGAACCGCGGCGTCGTTTTTTAATGATCTCCGAAACGACGGATCGCACCTCTCCGCCATGGCCAATCCCCCCGAACTTCCGCGATCCACGGCCTATCGCCATAGGCGAACATTGCTGATGTTCGCCGCAGCCACAGTGCTGATCGTTGCGGGTGGGTTCCTCCTGCACCACTTTGAACCCAACGAAACGTCTTGGTACCCAAAGTGTCCGCTGCATGAAATGACCGGCCTGCATTGCCCAGGATGCGGCACCACGCGGGCCGTGTGGGCGATCCTGCATGGCGACGTGACGACCGCCATCCGAATGAACCCGTTGGTCGTTCTTGGCAGTCCGGTCGTGCTGGGGCTGATCTGGCGAGAACGTCGACGCGGACGAACCGGCCAACGCACGACGGCCACCCTGTCCTGGACGATTCTCGTCGTGCTGATCGGCTATTTCATCGCCCGCAATGTTCCGTCACCAACTCGCAGTTGGTTCGCCCCACCGAGTCCGACCACATCGGTCAAAGACGCACCCGAAGAAAACTAACCGATGCATCGACATTGCCCCAGCGTTAACCAAGCGTCCAGACATTATCCGAAGCGCTCAATTGCAACGCCCGGACGGTCGCTTCGGGAAGCGCAACGGTCCCTTCATCGATCCAGTGCACCTGGCTGTTGACAGCTCGAAACCGTGCGGCGGATGTTGTCACGATCTGTCGCTTTGCATCGCTGGGGACTTCTCCCGCCCGAACCCTTGGATTGCGACAACTGGCAACACTGTGAATCGAATCGCGATCCGAATGCAGGATAGGGCCGGCATCAAATATATCGACCAATCCACGCGACACAAAACCTTCGCTCGCGAGCATCGCTTGAGCCGGCTGTGTCTGTTCGTGCACTTGACCGATCACCTCGCGGACCTCTTCCGGCAACAGGTCCAAGTAGATCGGATGCTGTGGCATCAGATCATCGATGAACTTCTTCGAAACGGTCGACAACGCATCGGCGACGGGGAAATCGACGTGAAAGAAATGTCGTCCAATCGCCTCCCAAAACGGACTTTTCCCCGTGGCATCCGAAACACCACGCATCTCCGCAATCACTTCTTTTGCAAACCGCCCCGGCCGCTGCGCGATCATCGAAAACCGGGCCATCGACAGCAAGCGACCGCGTCCCCGACCGCGGAATGCGGGCAGCAAGAAAAGGCTGCCAATTTCGGTCGGACCGTCGTGGATCCGCTGCAGATGCAGACTTTGCACGTCCGCGCTAACGTCGAGTTCGACGGAAGATTTCGGTTCCGAGACGATTTCATAAGTGTAAAACGGTTCATAGCCGCCGGTCTTGGCGAAAATGCACGACGTTCCAACCAACGATCCCGATGCCAGATCTTCCATCACAAACACATACGGTTCGCCGCCGGGACGTTCCGATTTGCGAGTGAAGGCAAAGTGCGACCACTCCAGTCGTTCGTGCAGCTGATTTTTCGTCAACCGCAGCGACGTCAAACCGACTCCGGCTCGGCCGATCAAATCGTACAGCGGTTCCCAATCGTCGAGCGTTGCGGCGCGTACAATTTCCATCGTTACCTTGCCGGTGTCGAGGTTGAAGTCTGCAACATCCGATCGATGATCGCGATCGCTTGATCGATGTGCAGGGGCGTCGTAATAGCTGGGGGCGGCAGGAAGCGAATTCGGTAGGGATTCCCGCCGCACAAGAAACAGATCAGCCCCGCGTCGTAGAGTTCGCGAACCCAGCGATTGGCTGTTTCATAGCTGCCGTCGCCGGGCGTCAACGCGATCATCATCCCCTTGCCATAAGGACCTTGAACCTGCCCTGGGTACCGCTGGGCAAGGGACTGCAAGCCACTGACAAAATGATCGTGGTTGCGTTGATTTCGGCCGTCGACACCAAAACATCCCGCCGACGCCAATTGGTCCAACATCCGCTGACCGGTCGCGATCGACGCCGATGCCCCGGTGAAGGTTTGGCTGAGAATCGGCGCGGTCGGCTGCAGTTGTTTGCGATAAAGCGTCGCACAAACCTGCGTGATCTTGCCAATCGTGACGATATCGACATACCGATCCAGATCAAACGATTGGTAGGCCAGCGGCGCGGTGGTCCGCCCAAACGATTGCACTTCGTCGAAGACCGTCAGGATTCCCGCTTCCCGGATCGGTTTCAACAGCGTCTTGAAAAATTCGGGACTTCCCGCCACGTAGCCCCCTTCGCCCGCAATCGGTTCGGCCCAGAAAGCCGCATGCCGCCCCGGATATCGGGCCAACAATTCCTGCAATCGATCGACAGCCGCTTGCGTACTCTCGCCCGGTTTCGCCGGATCATAGAAAGGCAAATAGTCGACGAGGATCGTTTCCGGAAGTCCGCTGCGGTAGCTTGGTCGGTCGGTCAACGCCGCCAACGCAAGCGATCGCCCCGCGAAACAGTTCGTAAAGGCGATGATCCGATCCGCTGGGCGACGCGCATGAAAAGCGATCTTCAGTGCGTTCTCGTTCGCCATCGCACCGCTTGTCGACAGCAGGCAGTGCCCCAAGTCCGAACCGCAGCAATTCGCCATGGCCAGCAAGCGTTCGCAGATTTCGATCGAAGGGCGGTTCTGTTGCAAGTTGCCTTGCATCACCGTGTCCTCCAAAGCGCCGTCGATCGCCGCGTCCAACATCTGTTCGTGGCTGTGCCCCATCCCATGGACGCCGATCCCGCCGATGAAATCCAGCTTGACACTACCGTCGGCCAATTCGACCCACGGACCGTTGCCAATGCCGCTGGCGATGTAAGGGAAATAGGGGGCCGCGCCGCGGGCCTCGGTCAGCCGCGCCAATTGAACCGCATAAGCTTCCGCAAGCTGTGGATTGGCGGAGCGCACCTCGGTCAGCGAACCAGAATATTCGCGGAGCGTTTCAGCCAACAAGGCCTTGGCCTGAGCGACCCGCGGGTCGTTGCGAAATCGATCGGCGATAAGACGAGAGTTGTCGTCGTTCATGAACCGTTTACCTGAACACAATAGCGCGAAAACCGGAACGATGGAAACTTCAAGTATATAGTCTCACGCCGCCAATGCGCAATCGCCGCAATATGGAACTCGGCGGAATCTGGCGCCAACCAACGACTGGCGCCTCGTCGCGACGGAGCAATCGAAGACGGATTCTTCCTCGATCACTCCATAAAAAAACCGGTAGACGCATGATGCGTTACCGGTTCAATTTCAAAGTGCTCGTCAAACGGAATTCGCGTTAGAAGCGAATGCCTGTCGAGAAAGTCACGCCAACGAAGCCGATGTTTTGATCCAGCAGCCCTAGCGCCGTTGGAGGAAGTTCCCACAACTGTGTTTCAAAAGCAGCCCGTGCAAAGGCGTGGGTTCCCCACAATTCCTGGGAGTACTCGCCGCCCAATTGCATTTCCAACACAGGCATCACCTCTTGCGATGAGGCAATCGGAGCCCCCACGATGTTGACGACATGATCACCAAAAAGGAGCGATCCGCGTGCTCCGCCGATCAGCGAAAAAGGACCGTTACCAAGTTGCCGACTTGCCGACAAAGCGACGGTCGATCCCCAACCGTTAAACGATTCGGTGAGCACGGGGGCCACTTGATCATCGATTTCGCCCCAACGGACACCACCGGACAGATCGAATGAGTAGCGGCCACGTGTGAATAGCTGGGTCAATTCAGCATCCCAAGTCTGTGCTGTCAAACTTGGATCCAACGTAGGACCTCCAACCGCTTCTTGGTCGAAAGACCAATACCGCGATCGAAATCCTAAACCGGTTTCCGCCCGATAGCCCAACCAATAACGACCACCGACACCCAAATCGCGTTCGGGTAAAATCGCGGTGCTGCTGAGCGGGGCAATCGTCACAGACCCCGAATGCGGTGTCAACAATGTCAATTCCGCGTCTGCGAAGAAGCCACTGTTGGACTTGCAACAGAGATTGCTGTTGCAGGATGAAGAGGCTCCGAAATCGCCGCAGTCGTTGTCGGCGGCGTTAGCAAAACTAGCAAGGGAGCAAAATTGAAACGCGAGAAGGTAAAAGCAAGTCTTGTGCATGGCCAAAGTCATCCGTAAGTACCACCGTTCCAACGATCGCATATGAAATCATTTCAATGCCGAAATCGTGAAACCTCTTTGGTCTGTCGGCATAAGAAACCGAAATGGCATTGTCGGAACGCTATTGAAGGAACATTCGTGTAGAAACCACACAAGTTTCCATCAGCCAATCGATCGATTCAGCGAGAAAAAACCAACCGGCTTTCTTTCGGTCGCCAATGACGTGGCACTGTCGTGGCGAATCGTTGGCATCTGACAATTCAGAAACACAAGTTGCGGGAAACGTCTACCGCAAACGCTCGCCAACTACTTCCGGAGTTCCGCCGCTGCAATTAGGGCCTCGAGCTCCAAGACGTGCTCGTAAGGCGCACGACTACGCTGATATTTATTCGAGACAAGGTCGTGAAGTGTTTGGAGATCGTCGAGTGGGATGACCGAAAATTCGGTCCATTCCGTTTCGGATTTCAGGCGGGACCGCAGTTTCCATTTCCCCGCGTGTCGTGTCGCGGTGGCTAGACGAATTTCGCCTTCGTCGGTTGTCTCACGCCACTCGTGTTTCTTCATGATTCGTGTTCCTAGCGGTCTGCGACTCAGAAGGTTTAACGCAGTATGAGGAAAGATGCGGGCAACCAAACATCGCTGTAGCGTCAGAAGACCAGAACATCGCAAGCGAAAATCGTATCAATCCACGATCGTAAAAGATAGTCGCAGGACGCTGCGGATACAACGAAACCAACGCCCTGGTTGGCGAGGGAGCTGATAAAACTTGTTAGGTACTTTTAAAACAGCTCGTGAAGCGGCTCGCCTTCGGCTAACAAACTGATCGGCTGGCCGCTGGCATCGATCGCCGAGAGGTCGTTCACTCCCATCGCCTTGTAGACCGTTTTCACGATGTCCTCCGGACCAATCGTTTGATGTTCCGGGTATTCGCCTCGCTTGTCGGTCCCGCCGAAGATCTGGCCACCGCGGATGCCACCGCCGGCAAACAGGTTGCTCATGCAAGCGGTCCAGTGATCGCGTCCCGCCCCGACGACGCCGCCCGATCGAACGTCGCCGATCTTTGGTTTGCGTCCCATCTCGCTAGAGACCAAGACCAACGTGTCGTCGATCAATCCGCTTTGCGCAAGGTCTTCGAGCAAGGCCGAATAACAACGATCGAATTCGGGTAGAAGGTTTTCCTGCAGGCACTGAAAATTGTTTCCATGCGTATCCCACCCGCCAGCGCTTTTGCACTTTGCCTGAATGCTGGTGTCCTCTTTCCAAAACACGGTCACAAACGGAACGCCCGCCTGCACCAGGCGGCGAGCCATCAAAAGGCTGGTGCCGTTGACGGTCTGGCCGTACCTTTCGCGAACAGCCAACGGTTCTTCGGAGACATCAAACGCGCGGCTGGTCGCCGTCGATGCCAACAGCTCAAACGCCTTGCGATGTTGGATCTCAAAGTTCTTTGCACCCGCGTGGGTCTCAAACGTTCGCCGCGCCCCGTCGATCGATTTCAGCAATCCTTTACGATCGCTCAACCGGTCGCGCGTGACGCCATCTTGCAATGTTAGCGAAGGGGCCTGGAAGGTGAGCGGTTGCCCTGGATCGCTACTCAAATAAAACGGATCGAACTCGGCTCCCAATCGCGCCGAAAATTGGCCCGGCCGCGTGTAGGGAGGTCGACTGGGCTTATGAGGCAGAGTGATCGCCTGCGGCAACGACTCGTGCGGCTCGCGACGCGAGGCGACGACCGATCCCATGAAAGGCCAGTCGTCGGCGTAGGGACGCCGGTCATTGCCCTGCGTGCGGAACGTGTTGTCGGGGGCGTGTCCAGTCAGGTTGTAGTAATAACCGGCGTGATGGTCACCCGTTGCCCGGCCGCGATCGCTGACACCGTGGACGATCGCCAGATGATCGGCCACCTTGGCGGTCATCGGTAGATGTTCGCACAGCCGGATTCCGGCGGCGGCGGTCTGGATCGAAGCAAACGGTCCTCGATAAGCGCTCCCCGCATCGGGCTTCATGTCCCAAGTGTCGACATGCGACGCCCCGCCACACAAAAAGAACAGGATCGTCGATTTCGCCTTCCCCGCCGATCGCGTCGCCGGCGAACCAGGGCTGGCCGTCGCCGCCGACGGCAACCGCATCCCGGCATATCCAACGCTAGAGGCCACGATTGCGGTGCGGCGATCGATACGAATCTTTCCCATGTCCATAGTGCTTTACCTCGAGGCGGGAGATTGAGGGCGGGGTGAGGACAGTGACGGGATTGTATCGCTTCATAGAGGCGATTGCGAACTTTTCATCCCCCAAATTCTCCGCCGCGAATCTCCAGACCTCCTCTCCGGCGCGAATATCCATGCACTAACACAACAGGCTCATCGCGCAGCTACAGATCACCTCCGGCGGTGTACCGGATTTCCAAAAGATGCTGCCCCTATCGTTTTGGGCCAGCTTAGTCATGGTCCTGACCGCGACACTGGAGAACGTTCCGCTGGCAAAGAGATTGGTGACGCCACGGGCCGTGGCTTGGAAGCGCCATCGCGAAGAGTGCCAATGCGTTATTGATTGGACGAGCCAGCCGATTTCACGGATGCATTACAGCGACCGAAGCATCGACGCTGGCCAACGATCGCCTAGAGCGATTGCTTGACCCAAACAAACGGAGCTCGGTCGCTTTCGCCAAGCGAAGCGTCGTTGACATTCAGCCCCGCTTCGATCCGATTCTCGAGATTCACAAACGGTTGGTCTTGGGTTCCCAGAGCCGCGGTGCTGGAGACAAACCGCACTCGGCCGTCCTCGTAGAGCAGATTGAAGCCGCGACCATCGTGAGCCAATAGAGTGCCATCGGCAGTGCGAACCGGCGCATCTCCCAGGATCGCAAACGTCGATCGCGATTCATATCGCGGCGCGTGGTAGATTTGATCGTCCATCACGCCGAGGGTGTAAGCCAATTGGCCCCCGGAAACGTTTTGCAGACGCAACAACTCGGCCGACGAAGCCTCCTGCAATTGAAGCTTGCTGGGCACAATAGTTGACGTCGACGGCTGGTTTTGCGAAGGACACCAGATCGCGTTTTCTCGGTCGAGCAGATCGTGTTCCTTCAGATCGACCGCATAGACCCCCGCAAACGCCAGCGGCCCGCGGAGATCGATCTTGGGCAATCGTTGATCGGGTTCGCTGATCGCAAACTGCGCCAACGCGGTCCCTAGTTCCTGGAGATTGCTTTGGCACTGGGTCCGCCGCGCCTCGTAACGCCCTTCGAGAATCGCCGGAAAGACCAAACCTCCCAAAACGATCATCGAGACCGTCGCAACCAACGCATCGGGAATTCGCCAACGACGCGTCGATGCCCCCCGTTGCGAGAGCCCGGTTTCCGAAAATGGAATCGCCGAATCGACCGAAGGGGTAGCGGCAGGCTGGGGTTTGGAGGCCTCGATAAAGTCCATCGTGCGGCCGATCAAATCGGCTGGCGGTTCAAACGATTCGGACTCTTCATCCAACGGACGCAACGATTCCTTGATCCGTTGCAATTCCGCCCTAGCATCGGGATCCGAATCCAACAGCGCTTCGACACGCAGAACCTCTTCGGGCTCCAGCGCACCTAACAAATATCCAAGCAGATCTTCGCGCATCGTCGACGAACCCTCTTCACATTGCCCTGGGTGCAGATGAAGTATCGCGCGGGTGCGTTACTTCACCGACTGAGACTCTTCCCAGAGTTGATTCAATCGCGAGACGGCGGCGTTCAGACGGCTTTTGACCGTCCCGACGGGAATTCCCAACACGTCGGCAGCTTCGCGATATTTCAACCCCTGGTAATAGACCAATTGAACGACTTTCTGCATCGAATCGCTCAACTGGGCGACAATCCCTTGAACGCTTTCCTGGTTTTCACGCCCCGAAGCAACCAACCACGGATCGGGATCGCTGCCGACTAATTTCTCGGTCCACTTCGATTCGTCGTCGTCGACATTGCGGGTTCGGTCCAGACTGACCATTCGATGTCTACGGTTCTTACGTTGCAAGTCGATCGCTTGGTTCGTTGCAATCGCATAAAACCAGGGACGAAATTTTCGTCCCTCTTCGAATGTCTCCGCTCGCAAGTGAACTTGCAGGAAGGTCAACTGGAAGGCATCTTCGGCCTGCTCGGCGTCACCGAGGTACCGCCGCAGGTAACTGTAGATCTCTCTCTGATAACGCTGCATCAGCGCTTCGAACAAGGCGCGATTGCCGCTGCTGCGGTAGGTCAGCAGCAGTTGTTCGTCGGATACGTCGTCGTAGCCGAGCGTCGACTCGTTGGACTCTAGCGTAGCCGTCATAGGATTTCACTTGGCCTCTCGCCGAACAGAAGGTGGGGGTTCGGCACGATCAGTTGGAATAAAGACTTATGTAGACAAGGCGTTCAAAAACGTGTTGCCGGAAGCGTAAATCACGTTCCAGCGAATCAATAAAGACGCGTAAAAGACTGGACTCAGCTTAATCCACCCCAATCCGCTTCGTCAATCACTTTGGCGGTCAGCCATGCCTCGCCATAACGGCGAATGCTGGCATTCCACCCCCGTTTTTCCAGTAAAATTCGAACCCAAGGGCTTCGTCCCCGCCATCGCTTCCGGCTCCCTTCTTCATCGTAAATTCAGATCTTTCTAGATTTTTATAATGATTCTAGCGAACAAAAGTCGAAGCACAGCAGGCTTCCCACCGGGAGATCATCGCCCCGTGGGGGTCGGGCTCAGCGGAACCGAGCCTAGATTCAACGGTATGGCGACTGGATCTGGCCGATCCGGAGCCCGGCGGAAAATGATCGTCTTGGGACGCTGTTCCCCCCCACCGCTGTAGAACGCCGTCGGGCGTCCCCCTTGCGTGCTGCCAATGATCAACAACAGCTCGCCTTGCAATTGATAGATGGCGCGGTTCACCGGCACCGATTTCCCCCCAGACTTTGGCTGCGAGCCCTTCCGCGGCAGCCAATCCATCTGTTGGGGATCGGCTTGCTCGTTCAAGGCAAAATAGCCGTCCCAGATTACTCGCTTGTGGTCGTCTTGGTGGATGTGCGCAAAACGCAACTGGTCGCCTTCAAATTCGATCCTCCCCTGCAAGCCCGGCGCCAGATCGGCGATCCAAAGACCTTGTAACCGATCGCTGTCGGCCCCTTTCGGCGTTGTCTGCGCTCCTTGTGCAAATCCCCAAGAGCAGACCACCAGCAACTGCGCGACCGCCAAAAGTGTGTGGTGCATTCGAATCATCCCCTCTCTCCAGACGCGTCGGGACTGTCGTTCCGCCCACCAATCGGTGGGGAATCGACTGAGCCTAGTGAATCGCGAGTGGGCCGGCAAACAAAATTTGCCCGCGTTGGAGGGTACGAATTCCTGATTTGTCGATTGTACCGCCGCCCCAAAGACGGAGCTTCGGGGAAAAGGCTGAGGGATATAACGGATTTGCCGACTCCGCAGTTCAAGTAGCTCGGGCGAGGTTGCGCGATGTTGCATTTTTTCCACAACCGGCGCAGCGACATGCATTTGTAAGCTAAGTTTCCCTGAGAAGATTTGGTTGACACCACGCAACGGGGCCAACGTGTCAAGCAAACCCAGTCTTTGCGGCCACGGTCTATCGACACTGGCGGCAAACTGAGAACAACAAGCAATTTTGCTGAGAAAGCTGAAATGTCACGAACGATGAATCCTACGGCAGGTCGCCCAGAACAGAGCCGTCAAGAACAGTTTGAGCAGATCAAAGGGCGTATCCACAGCAAGTTGGTCGACAAGCTGGACCTTTCGAAGGTCGGAGATCTCAAAGGCGATACGCTCAAACGCGAAATCCGGATGGTCGTCGAGCACTTGTGCGACGCCGAAGAGACGCTGCTGAATCGTCAGGAGCGCGAACGGATCGTCGACGAGGTTCTGGACGAGACGTTTGGCCTGGGCCCGTTGGAGATCATCCTCAAGGACAAGAAGGTCAGCGATATTCTGATCAACGGTCCCAAGAACATCTATGTCGAAAAGGAAGGCCAGCTGCAGAAGAGCGAGGTCGAATTCCGCGACAACAAACACCTGCTGCAGATCATCGACCGAATCGTTTCGAAGGTCGGCCGTCGTGTCGACGAGACCTGCCCAATGGTCGACGCCCGTTTGGAAGACGGCAGCCGTGTGAATGCGATCATCCCGCCGCTAGCCCTAGACGGTGCGGCGGTTTCAATTCGTCGTTTCGGCAGCAACCCGCTGAAGCTGGAAGATCTGTTGAACTACCAAGCGTTCACGCCCGAGATGGTGATGCTGCTGGAAGGCTGCATCAAAGCTCGGATGAACATGATCATTTCGGGCGGTACGGGCTCGGGTAAAACGACTCTCCTGAACACGCTCAGCAGCTTCATCCCGCACGACGAACGGATCGTCACGATCGAGGATGCGGCGGAGCTTCAATTGCAACAGGATCACGTCGTGCGTCTGGAAACGCGGCCGCCAAACATCGAAGGCAACGGCGCGGTGACGGCAACGGATCTTGTCAAGAATGCTCTGCGTATGCGTCCTGAACGGATCATCATCGGCGAATGCCGTGGTGGTGAAACATTGGACATGTTGCAAGCGATGAACACCGGTCACGATGGATCGTTGACGACGATCCACAGTAACAATCCACGCGACGCCATCGCGCGTCTGGAGACGTTGGTGATGATGGCTGGCTTCGAAATGCCGGTCAAAGCGATTCGATCGCAGATCGCCGGCGCCGTCGATGTGATGATCCAAGCCAGCCGTCTGCAAGGCGGAAAGCGACGTGTCACGTACATCACCGAGATCGTCGGGATGGAGCAGGACACGATCGTAATGCAAGACATCTATCGATTTGACCAACAAGGCATTGGTGCCGACGGTAAGGCAAAAGGTCGCTTTATCTGCACCGGTGTGCGTCCCACGTTCATGGAGAAATTGGAAGGCAAGGGAATTCGTTTGCCAGCCAGTGCGTTCCGTGAGCGCGTGATGATGGAAGCATAGCGCCGTTGAGGTAACCAAGCATGATAACATTGATAATCGTAATCGCCGTGGGCGTTGGCATCTCGGCGTTGATCGCCGGGGCCTGGTTGATGGTCGACTCCGAAGCCGGAGGTCCATCGACCGCCGAAAATCGGCTCGACACCCTGGCTCGGCTCAAAAAGGGCCCCGATGATCCGGCACAAGCGACGGCGCTTTACGCAGGCGGTTTTGACGAAGGGAAAGACCGACTCGATGCGCTGCTGAAATCGCTTCCCGGCATGGGGTTGTACCTCGAACAGGCCGATTTGAATCTGAACGCAGGCAAGTTCTTCGCACTTGTTGCGGGCTTGTTTGCGGCAGGTATCGGCGTCTGTTTTGTGACCCCGATCCCCGTCCTGCTGGGCCCATTGTTGGGCGGCATGTTAGCGTCGATTCCGTTTTTGTACGTGATGTTCATGCGGAACCGACGGATGTCGAAGTTCGGAAACCAAATGCCCGAAGCCCTCGAACTGCTCTCCCGCAGCCTTCGAGCCGGCCACTCGTTGGCGGCAGGGTTCGGTTTGATCGCCAGCGAAATGCGCGATCCGATCCGCAAGGAATTCGCCCGCTGCTTCGAAGAACAAAACCTCGGTATCGCGTTGGAAGAAGCGCTCGACGACATGACCGAACGCGTTCCCAACATGGACCTGAAGTTCTTCGCGATGGCGATCATCTTGCAGCGTGAAACGGGTGGTGACCTTGCCGAAATCCTCGACAAGATCAGCCATCTGGTCCGCGAACGTTTGCAGATCCAAGGCCAAGTCGCCGCGTTGACGGGCGAAGGTCGGATGAGCGGAATCGTGTTGTTGGCGATGCCACCGACCCTGTTCCTCACAATGCTGTATTTGAATTACGACTACGCGATGATGCTGTTTACCGATCCGATGGGCCGCAAGATGATGGCCGGAGCGTTGGTGATGCAATTGTTGGGTGCGTTGGTGATCCGCAAGATTATCACGATTCGAGTCTAACGTTTGGTGGCCTTTGATCCGGGCATGAATGCATTGCAACCCGCCGCGACACGCTCAATGCGGCACGTCAAATTAGATTTTGGTACAAGGATATTTTGATGTTCGAAGCCGACATACAAACCACCAGCTTTATCGTCCTGGGTGCCATCTTCGTTGGCGTCTCAGCCGTCGCGTGGCTGATCCTGGGACGGGTCAGTGGAGGCGACGAATCGAACCGCGCGGAATCGCGTCTTGATGAACTCCGCCAAGCCCAGCGAGGCGACGGCAGACAAGGCGATCCCGATGCCACAAAGAAGGAAGCCTTGGCGTCGGTGCTAAATCGCGCCGCGCCGTTGGCCAATTCGCTGCAACCCAAAGACGAAGTCAGTCAAGGCAAACTGAAACTGCGGTTGATGCAAGCCGGGTTCCGAAACCAAGGCGCATCGACGATGTTCCTGACCCTCAAAGTCATCTCCGCTCTCGTCGGTCTCGTGATCGGTGGCGGAATCGCGGTCATCGCCCAAGGATTCAGCCAAGACGCGCTGCTGAAGTTGGTGATCGCTGGCGGGATCATGTTCTTCCTGCCCGAGTTGGCGCTGTCGTGGATCATCAGCTGCCGTAAACAGAACATCTTCCTCGGCTTGCCCGATGCGTTGGACTTGATGGTCGTATGCGTCGAAGCGGGCTTGGGATTGGATCAAGCGATGCGGAAGGTTTCGACCGAAATGGGAAAAACCTACAAGGTGATCGCCGAAGAATTTGGCGTCGCCAACGCGCAATTGCAACTGGGCCGACCACGAAACGAAGTCCTCAAATTGCTCGGCAACCGCAGCGACGTCGATGATCTCAAGGCGCTGGCGTCGATTTTGATCCAAGCCGACAAATTCGGCAGCAGCATCGCCCAGGCGTTGCGAGTTCAGTCCGATTCGATGCGTGTGAAACGCCGTCAAATCGCCGAAGAAAAGGCAGCCAAGAGTGCGGTGAAGCTGATCTTCCCGCTGGTCATCTTCATTTTCCCCGGCATCTTTGTCGTGCTGGTTGGACCGGCCGCTATCGCCATGATCGCTCAGGATTCGTTCTAGACAACAAACGCGCCGCTTCAGCGTCGTCTAGTTTACATGCCGTTGAAGCCGACAAACTTTTCCTGGTCGGGACACCATAATTTCAGCCGCAGACATGCGGCGATGTCACCGGGACGAAGCGTGGTAACGCCGGGAGTTTGCAATTCCGGCAGAGCGGCCATCGCTTCGGGCAAGCGGTAAAAAGGGATCCGCGCGTTCAAATGGTGAACGTGATGGTAACCGATGTTGCCAGTGAACCAGTTCATCACAGGGTTCATCGGGATGAAGCTGGACGACTGAAGCGCTGCATCGACATGGCTCCACTCGCTGCTGGGGTGCATCTTCGCCGACGGGTAATTGTGTTGTGCGTAAAACAGATACGCTCCTAAGCCCGAAGCGACAAACAGCGGGACGATCAGCCCCAACATCATGACGTCGACGCCGAACATCAACAGCCCGATCGCTAGGGCAACGTGCAACAAAATCGCAACGCCCCCGTCGAAGTGCTCGCGCGGGTTGGAGATGAATGCCTGCAAACACATCCGCCAAATGAAGACGGTGAAGTAGCCCAGGACAATCGTCAGCGGATGACGCGAAGCGGCGTAGGAGAACTTCTCCGAAGCCAACGCGTTGGCATAAGCGTGTGTCGTCATGATCGGATACGAACCGACGTTGGCACCAAAGGTCTGGGAGTTCTTGCGATGATGCACATCGTGGGAATGCTTCCAAACGCTTGTCGGGGCCAGCACCAACATGCCGTAGGTCGCCATGATCCAACGCGCCAAAACCGACTTGGCGAGGATCGCGCTGTGCTGATAATCGTGGTAGATGATAAATAGACGGACGGTGACCAAACCGACGGCAATGCTTGCCGGAATCCGCAGCCACAGCGAGAGATCGCTGATCGATACGCCGATCAACGCAAAACAAACGGCAAGCGTCGACCAGAGATGCCACCAACTGAGCAGGCGATGCTCACTGGCAAATTCCTTGCTAGCGATTAGCAGCTGCTTGGGAGACCGCGGATCCCCACGTTGGTCGGTCGTTTTGTCAAAGGTCATTCAGCTGCTTGCCGTCGTTTCAGAAAAGTAAATACACCGAATCGAACGGAGCAATGAAGGGGCCTGCTGTAAGTCCCATTCGCCATACGGCTCGCAGGTATTCGTTTCTGCATCCCGCAGATGCCGGAATATACCCCTTTCCCTCTAGGAGTCACAGGGCATTTAACCGAGAAGCGGTTTTCCCCTCATAGCGTTGGCCATTTTTCAGCGTAGCGGAAGACGTCAAGTCTTTCGATCCACCGCCGATGCCCCCCGAAACTCTTGACGGCCTGTTGATTTAATCAGCCGTTTGGGCGTTAGCCCCGGTTCAAGCACTGCTAAACCTGGGCTAACGCCCAAACGGCTAATCCAAGAAGTTCGCATGCGATTAAATCAACAGGCCGTTGACGAGTTCCGCAACGGGTCGTTCTCACGCCGGGGACCGCGCTACGGCTGCTTTACGATCCGCCAACAGCGATGGATACGGCGGTTTCGGTATTCTGGGGGGACTGTTTGCGCCGAGATCTCGCGGATATCGGTCGCTTCGATCGCGCCGTGGTCAAACTTCAGACGCCGAAAATTGCTGCTGAAGTAGACCACGCCTCCGGGGTTCATCAGCTTCAGCACCGAATTCAATAGATCGACATACCCGTGCTGTACCTCCCAAACATCGTCGGTCCGCTTGCTGTTGGAGAACGTTGGCGGATCGACAACCGCGAGGTCATAGGTCGGTTTGGGAACGTGATTGGCAAGGAAATCGAGCGTGCTATCGCGATGATACTTGTGCTCCAAACCATTGAATCCGTTAAGCGCCATGTTCCGCCGGGCCCAATCCAAATAAGTGTTCGACCAGTCGACGGTCGTCGTCCGCGACGCCCCCCCGGCGGCGGCGTAGACCGAAAACGAACCGGTGTAGGCAAACAGATTCAGCATCGATTTCCCCTCCGCCTCGCCACGGACCATCCCCCGCGTCAGCCGGTGGTCCAGAAACAGCCCGGTATCGACGTAATCCGATAGGTTGACGATAAAACGCAGCCCCGCCTCGTCGACTTCGGTCTCGTATTGCTCGCTGGCAACATGCTCGTGTTGGCTCGATCCCGATTGCCGCGAACGTCGTTTTAAGAAGGTCTGCCCTTTGGGAATCTGTAACGTATCGCTTGCCGTCTGCGCCATCAGGTCCAACCAGTTGGCATGCTGGGCCGGATCGCGATCGTGCGGCCGTTCGTATTCATTAATATGTAGATGATCGCCATAGCGGTCGACAACCAACGGAATCTCGGGAATATCCCGCTCGTACAGTCGGAAACAGGTCACACCTTGGCGGGTCGGCAGTCGGCGCAAATGCCTTGCCCGCTTGGTCAACCGCGTGCGAAACAGTGCAGCCTGTTCGTGAGCCTTGGCGTCCAGGTGCCCAAAGGCAGGGGTAATCGCCTGGACCGGCCGCGAGGGGACCGGCGACGGCTGAATCTTGGCTGCCACTTCCGACTCTGTCCCCGGTTCGATTTCTTGACCGCTTGGATCGTCAGAGACCGATACCGCGGCACCCGATGGATCGGCATCGCCCCCCTGCCGCGGCCGTTTCGGTCCATGGAACTGATAATAAGTACATTCGGTACGGGCGTTGTACAGTTTCCGCCGGCGGTCGGCGTCGCGTCCGACGATCTGTTCAAACCGCGGGTGCGGTGTCAGCACGTAATGGGACCACGTGGTCAGCCGCCGCAGAACCAACGGGATCGAACGGTAGAGCGCGTCCTGACCGGGATTCCGGCGGCCGCTCATGTCGTAGGGCGTGTGGGTGATCAAGCAACCGTACTGCTTGGGACTGGAGAGCGCATCGAACGACTTGGTCTGAAAATGGACCGAACCCTCCACGCCGGCCAGGTGTGCGTTTTCGCGAGCCGCCGCCAACGCGCGTCCATCGACATCGGTACCGATGATCCGCCCCTCCAGTTCGGGCAATTGCAGCTGCAACGCCTCGTCGGTCGCCTGTTCCCACAACGCTTGCGAAAGCGTGGGCCATTGTTGCGAGGAAAAACTGCGTCCCAGCCCCGGTGCCATCCGGCGGCCGATCATCGCAGCTTCGATCACGATCGTGCCGTTGCCGCAAAACGGATCGACCATCGGCCGGTCGCGGTTCCAGAAACTCAGCATCACCAACGCAGCGGCGAGCGTTTCCTTGATCTGAACCAAACCTGGACGTTCGCAATAAGGGCGTTTATGCAATCCCGGTCCGGTCGTGTCGAGCGTTAGCGTCATCTGATCTTGAATCAACGACGCTTCTAATTTGTATTGGGCCCCGGATTCGTCCAACAGTTCGGTCCCATATTCTCGCTGCATCCCCAACACCGCTGCCTTCTTCACGGTCCGTTGGATCGCTGGAACGCTTTCCAATTGAGAATTGTGCGACTTCCCAGAAACCGGAAAACAAGCGTCCTTGGGCAGCCATTGGCTCCAGGGAAGATCGCGCGTTTGATCGAACAGGGCGTCGAAGTCGCCGGCTTCAAAGCTGGCCAAACGGACCAACACACGATCGGCCGACCGCAACCAAAGATTGGCACGGCAGATCGCCTCCGGCGGTGCGACGAACAAGATTCGCCCGGGCGTGAGCACTTTGCCAACATACCCCAGATCGGCCAGTTCGCGGCGGACCACGGCTTCGAGACCAAAGGCACAGGTAGCAATTAAATCGAGGGAATCAGACATGTGAACAGAAGAGCTTCGCGAGGGTTCTGGGAGCATCCAACGCGTCATCGACGCGGGAATCGTTCACGATATCGCAGAATGGTGAGATCGCGAAGGGATGGGAATCGGTGGTTCGATCGATACCGGTCGGTGAGGGCATAAAAAAACCCCAGGGCATCCGAAGACACCCTGGGGCACACTTTCATCTTGCAAGATGCGTGGAGGTCTTAAATTCAGCCACCACAGCTGCTGCAGCCGCTCGAAGCGACTGGTGCAGCCGAACCGCAGCTGCTGCATCCGCTAGGAGCAGCCGAGCCACAGCTTGGAGCTGGAACTTGGACTTGAACTTCGCGTTGAACCTGAACAGGAACGCAAACGGTGTAAGTTTCTGGCACTTGCTCAGTAACTTGACGGTTTACGGTGTAGGTAACTTCGCGAGTTTGAGTTTGAGGAACGCTTACGGTGTAAGCGACTTCGCGGGTTTGAGTTTCGCAACGAGTCTTGTTGACGGTGCGAGTGCGTTGTTCAGTGGTGTAGCTGGTGACTTGAACTTCGCGGGTGCGAGTTTCAGGAACACACTTAGCAACCTGAACGGTGCGGGTGCGAGTTTCAACGCGGCACTTGGTCACAGGAACGCTCTTGGTCCGAGTTTCTTGACGGCACAGTTGAACTGTGTAGTCCTGAGTACGCGATTCAGTGCGGTACTTGGTCACAGGAACGCTCTTGGTGCGAGTCTCTTGACGGCACAATTGAACGGTGTAGTCCTGAGTACGAGTTTCTTGACGGCACTTGGTGACTTGGCTCGTGCGTTGACGAGTTTCAGTGCGGCACTTCTGAACGTTGACCATACGGGTCTTGGTTTCAGTCGTGTACTTGGTTACTGGCACTTCGCGAGTCTTGGTCTCGGTGGTGCAAGTTTGAACCGTGTAGGTGTAAGGAACTTCTTCGCTTTGAGTCGTGTAAGTGGTTACAGGAACTTGTTCGCAAACAACGTTAGGAACCCAAACCTTCTTCATGACGGTGCGAGTTGCACATCCGCCACAAGCGCTTCCGCAGCTGCTGCCGCAAGATCCACATCCGCCACAGCTGCTGCCGCAAGCGCTGCCACAGCTGCTGCCGCAAGATCCGCCGCATGCAACTTCTTGAGCAACACATTGGTAGCTGCCCATGTCTTTGCTAACGCTCTTGTAAGTGGTCACAGGAACTCGCTTGCAAACGGTGCGTGTTGCAGTGCGAGTTTCGGTTTGTGGCACTTGAACAGTGTAGGTTTGGGTAACCATTTCGGTTACTGGAACCTGAACGGTGTACGATTGTTCGACTTGTTCAGTGTAAGGAACTTGAACGGTGTAGTCGGTAACAACGTCTTCGGTGTAAGGCACGTTAACGGTGTAGGTGCGTTGACGTGTTTCGGTGTAAGGCACGTTAACGGTGTAGGTCTGTTCAACGTTTTCGGTGTAAGGAACCGAGACGTTGTAGGTGCGTTGACGTGTTTCGGTGTAAGGCACGTTAACGGTGTAGGTTTGTTCGATGTTCTCGGTGTAAGGAACCTGTACTTGGTAAGGTTGCTCAACCGATTCCAGCTTGCGAACCATTACGGTGTACGATTGTGTCTTCGTCGAAACGACTGGAACACGTACGGTGTAGGCTTGCTCTTCGGTGTAAGGAACGGCGACCTGGTACGACTCGGTGCGAGTGCGTTGCTCAGGAACCATTACGGTGTAGGTTTCTGTGCGGGTCTTGGTTTCAGGAACGCAGCGAACAACGTTACGCATGCGAGTGCGTGTTTCTTGTTGCATGACGGTCGAAGTGACCATACGTGTTTCGGTAACCATTTGTGGGGCACAGCCACCACAAGAAGCCGAGCCACCGCAGCTGCTGCCGCAAGAAGGTGCAGCTGCTTCGCAACCGCAAGCGCTAGCCGAACCACACGACGAGCAGCTAGTTTCACAACAAGACTTCTTGCATCCAAGAAGTCCGCAGCCAGCTTGAGCTTGTGTCGCAAACGTCAACGTAGCGACAAGGCCTAGGGCCGCAACCAAAGTTTTAACATTCATGTAGGTTAACCTCCACATGTTCCAAAAAAAGTGTTTTCGCCCTCAGGCAAACCATGTTCGATGCATCCTGCCAGGCTTGACTATGTTGCCCCAGCAGTGCGTTTGGAAGAATCTACACTGAGGTAGGGGGAAGTCAACATGCGAGGGGAGGGAAAGTGGGAGAATGTCAGATTTCAAGAAAAACGCAAAGCAAGCGTAAAATCCATTTTTTCCCGCACGATTTAATTTTTTTTAAAACACTTTTAAACTCTTTCATCTTTTCCGCTTGCCATTCCCCGTTGCCGAGCTCTTTAACCACGATAGACTAGGCCTTCGGTTCCTCTGGCTGGCAGATGCTTCACGTTTGATAGGCAGAGCCGATCCCGACGGACCATCACCCCACCTTCGGCGGCATCAGCACCGAAGGCAGCGGCGTCCCAGGCTCCGATAACGCGCCCGCAACACCACTCACAGCCCCATAGGCAGCCGAGCCATGCTAGGCGTTTCCCCATCGACGCCGGATCGTCCATGGCTCGTTACACGGCAGTCGAATCGACCGTTGAGCCAGCTTTCGTCCGAGACCTACCGATCGCAAAGCGGACCCCAACTCACAAAAACGACTGTTGCAACTGATCCGCACGGCTCAACCGAAACGTTGACTACCATTGCCAAGTTCCGAATTACTGTCCTATATTGAAACTGGCGGAAGAGGACTGGGTCACATCAAATTGTCGTCAGCGGCGGGAGATGAGTGGTTGACCAACACATCGCGAATATTACGAATTGGCGGGGACAATGGTTCTCCGCTAACGGACTTCACGAGTGATCGAGCCGAGGTCGTATCGGTTGCCACGGCAACCGAAGCGCTCGCGGCACTCAGCAAGGAAGATTTTGACGGCGTCTACATTCCGCTGACCTCGTTGGATGCTCGGGATGAGCTGATCCAATTGCAGCATGGCGGAGCGATGTTGCGCGATATGCCCGATGGTATCGCGATGTTGAACGAAAACCATGAAATCTTGTGGGCCAATCGTCGGTTACACGAATGGTCGGGTAAAGATTCGCTGGTTGGCACGCTGTTTTATGACGCGCTGGACAATCCAGAGATTATGGGGCCCGATTTTTGCCCCTTCCACACCGCCCTAGCGACCGGTTTGGCGATCAACACGACACTGCACACCGCCAACAACAACTACTATCAGGTCCACGCCGCCCCGCTGCGCGGATCGGGCAGTGGCCGCAATTTGATCGTTACGGTCAGCGACGTGACCGAGGAGATCTTGCAGCAGCAGAAGCTTGCAGCGATCCATAGCGCGGGCCGCGAATTGGCCGATATTCGGCCCGACGAAATCTTCTTGATGGATATCAGCCAGCGGATCGATCTGCTGAAGCAAAACATCCACCACTACCTTCACGACCTGCTGAACTTCGATGTCGTCGAAGTCCGTCTGTTGGAACAATCGACCGGCGAACTGCAACCGTTGTTCAGTGTTGGCATCGACCAAGCGGCCGCCGATCGCAAACTGCAAGCTGCCCCCAATGGCAATGGAGTCACAGGATACGTCGCAGCGACCGCCGAAAGCTATCTTTGCGAGGACGTCTCGGTCGACCCGCTGTACATCCAAGGGGTCCAAGGGGCTCGCAGTTCGTTGACCGCTCCGTTGATGCTGCACGATCAAGTTCTTGGGACGATCAACATCGAAAGCCCCGAGGTCCGTGCGTTCTCCGAAAGCGACGTTCAATTCCTCGAGATCTTTGCTCGCGATGTCGCCCAAGCCCTCAATACACTCGAACTGTTGATGGCTCAGAAAGCAAACACCGCCCAACAGAGCTGCGAAGCGATTCACAGCGCCGTCGCCCTGCCGGTCGACCAAATTCTTAACGACGCGGTCAACGTTCTGGAACAGTACATTGGCCACGAATCGGATCTCGCCGAACGCGTTCGGCGGATCTTGAAAAACGCCCGCGATATCAAGCAAACGATCCAACAGATCGGAGAGCGTTTGACGCCGGTCGAAGCCGTTCCGGCATCGGCAAAGAAACCGCAGTACCCCAACCTGATGGACAAACGGATCTTGGTCGTCGATGCCGACACCCAGGTTCTCGACGACGCCCATACGTTGTTGGAGCGTTACGGATGCATCGTGGAAACGGCCCAACGCGGCGATGAAGCGGTCCGCATGGTCCGTTGCAGCCAAGGGGCGGCCAGCTACGATGCGATCATCAGCGACATCCGGCTGCCCGATTATTCGGGCTACCAGTTGATGCTGCGTTTGAAGAATCAAATGGATTATGTCCCGATGATCTTGATGACCGGCTTTGGTTACGATCCGGGGCACTCGATCGTCAAAGCGCGGCAGGACGGACTGCACCCCAAAGCGATCCTCTTCAAGCCGTTCCGCTTGGATCAATTGATCGACGTCCTCGAGACGATTCTCCTAGCCGCGGCGGCTTAACCTTTTCAGGTGTGATCGATGTCTCTGCCGGCTGATTTTGATGTCCGCGAACGCGTGCGCGAGGCCAACGATATCGTCGATGTCGTGGGCAGTTCGTTGGAGCTGCGCCGTCAAGGAAGCAGCTTTGTCGCCCGCTGCCCCTGGCACGACGATAAAAAGCCCAGCCTATCGGTGAACCCCGTCCGCCAGTCTTGGAAATGCTGGCCCTGCGATATCGGCGGCGATGTCTTCAGCTTTGTGATGCGCCGCGATGGCGTCAGCTTTCCCGAAGCGCTGAAAATTTTGGCCGACCGCGCGGGGATCGAGATCCAACGCAGCGGCACCCCGGTCGAAAAGGGATCGGTCGACGATAAAGCGACCCTGCTGTCGGCGATGAAATGGGCCGAGGAGCGGTTCTTTAACTATCTGGAAAAGTCGCCCGCCGCTGCGGTCGTCCGCGATTATTTGCAGCAGCGTGGCATCGACGAAGAGAATCGCGTCCGCTTCCGGATCGGCTTCGCCCCCGACCAGTGGGACTGGCTGTTAGGGGCCGCCCTGGACGCCGGTTTCAGTCCGCAGATTTTGCAAGCCGTGGGGCTCGCCCTGGCCCGTAATTCCGGCAGCGGCCACTACGATTTCTTTCGCGGCCGGTTGATGTTCCCGATCTACGATCTACAAGATCGTCCGATCGCGTTTGGTGGCCGCCACGTCCCGATGATCGGCGATCAATCGGGCGGCAAATACATGAACACTTCGGAGACGAAGCTGTTCTCCAAGAGTCAGCATCTGTATGCGTTGAACATGGCCCGCCAACCGATGCAGCGGCAACGGCAAGCGCTTGTCATGGAGGGCTATACCGATGTGATCGCCGCTCGCCAGCACGGCATCGAAACCGCAGTCGCCTGTTTGGGCGTCGCGGTGGGGGAAAGTCACGTCAGGTTGCTGAAGCGATTTGTCGATCAGATCGTGCTGGTTCTCGACGGCGATGCGGCGGGACAACGCCGCGCCGACGAGGTCGTTGAATTGTTTGTCGCCGCTGACGTCGACATGCGAGTCCTCACACTCCCTCAAGGCCAAGATCCAGCCGATTTCCTGAACGAACAAGGGGCTGATGCGTTTAAGGAATTGGTCGCCCAAGCCCCCGATGCGATCGATCACAAATTGGCCCGCGCGACCGATGGCGTCGATCTGGTCCGCGATACGCATGCCGCATCGGCCGCCCTCGATTCGATGCTTCGCTTGGTCGCCAAGTCGCCGCAAAACGGGAACACCCTGCGAACCGAACAGACGGTGATGCGGTTGGCACGGACCTTCGGATTGCCAGCCGAAACGCTGCAGCGACGCATCGACGAACATCGCCAAGACCCTCGGCAACGACGCGAGTTCAAGCGACAACCCGAACCGGCAGCACCACCAGCACCGGTCCGGCGACAACCGATTACCGGGATCGACCGCGAATTGTTCGAACTAATGATCGAAATGTCGGAACTGGTTCCTCAAGCGCTCGAAGCGATCGAACCGCGTTGGCTAGCAACCGATACCGCCCGGGCGCTGATGACGGTCTACGAAGATCTGGAACTGGAGGGACACGACCTGGACATCCAAAACGTCCTGCTGGCCGTCGAAGATGCCCACCTGAAAGGCGTGTTGGTCAATTTCCAGCAGTCGGTCGATGACAAAGCGGCAACCGTCAACGGACCTCCCGAAGAGAGGATGCAGGCGGTGATCGATCGCTTCCGCGGCACCGAACTGTCGCATCAACGGCAGCAGACGTTGAAGGAACTCGAATCGAGCCAACTGGACGACGAAGAGGAGATGGAACTGCTGAAGCAGATGTTCGCTCAAGAACGGACGCGGCAGGGGCTACTGACACCGCCACCCTCTTCTGAATAACCGACCGCCGTCCGCTCGTCGTTCTTCACCAGGCGACTTCCAGCACTTCCCACCGGGCTGCAAACCGGCAACGGGCGTTTGCAAAGCGCCCGCCCTTGAAGCCCTTTCCTGCCGAGCGCCGTTAAAAGTCAATACCGTTCAACGTAGGAGCATCGGACCGTCGAAAGAATTAGCGGCGGGACGTAGTGGACGAGGTTACGAGTCACAGCGATTTGGTCTGATGCAAAAGGACTCGTAACCTCGTCCACTACGCTTCGTTGAACGGTACTGCGTTAAAAGTGATCCAGGATCGCGACGGGCGTTTTGGAATCGATCTGGACGGCAAAATCTTCGCCGATCAAATCGCGGCGGATCGCCAGCGTGACGCGATGCTTCCCTTTGGCAAGCTTCAATTCCGCGGCGTTCCAGATCGGCATCGGTTTGCCATCGACCCACATCTTCAGCGCGTCGGTCTCGGGCAACACGATCCGAATCGGTTGATCGTCGAACGATTCGAAATCGAACCGGATGAACGAGGTCGGCGGTGCGGTGTGATGCTGCTTGAATTGCGGCAATTCGGCCACCGGAACGCGGCCATCGACACGGGTCGTCGTATTCTCCCAAACCAGAACGGGATTGTCGGTGGCGACCGCATCGACGCTGGTGCGATTCAGCAGATGGTTCGCCTCGGGAGAATGGATCAATTTCTGCCAGGCGCGGACGATCGGTTCGGTCTTCAGCGTATAGGCTGGCGTCCGCCCTAGTTCCGATAGAAAGCGGACCAAATGGACCAGATCGTCGCGGGTGAGCGAATCGACCAGACCGGCTGCCATCAACGAACGCCCTTCGCCGACCTGATCGATCGTCTCTTGAGGGATCGTCTTTTTGCTGCCGTCGGCCAGGCGAACCGTCAACGATTCCTCGGTCTCCGAATCGAGGATGCCCTGCACGATCGATCCATCGTCGGTCACGACAATCACCGAATGGAAGTTCTCTTTTACCTTGGCGTTCGGGTCGATCAGCGATTCGATCAAATAATCGATCTGAGCACTTCCACCCAAGCTGACAAAGTTGGGTCCGACGCGTCCGCCGGCGGGACCGATCGCATGACAAGCGATGCATTGCAATTCGCTGCGGCGAAAAATCGTCTCTCCCTTGGCGGCGTCGCCGGAGGCAAGGACCGCGGCGGTCAGTTCTTCGGTTTGCGCGGCCGACATCTTCCAACTGGCGTCATCCAATTTGCCCGCTTCACGAATCGCAGATTCCAATTTCGGATGGTTGCCGGCGGCCCGGACCTCGTGGATCGCCGCGCGGGCGGCGTCGCTGGGCAACTTCACCGTCGCAAGTGTTTCGAGCAAACGGCCTGGCCCTCCCTTGCGGCGCAGCGTCCCTCGGATCGCTTGCTCTCCCCAAGGGGCTGCTTCGCGCGAAGCCATCAATTCCCAAGCCGCACGCGCCGCCAGGTTGGGACGCGGACCGACCAACGCGTCGATCGCAGCGATCCGCCAAGAAGTCTTGGCCTGGGCGTCGTTGGCGATCGCGGTCAACGCCTTCAACGAAGGCTCCGACGCCAATTGCCCCAACGTGGTCAGTGCGGTCATTGGCAGCGAGTCGCTCGCTTGAGCCCGCCCGATCGCCGCCAACACGATCGGCTGCAGCGCCGCCGCTTTCCACAAACCGATCGCCTTGAGTAACGCTTGCTCGCCGGGCGAATCGGATTCCAGCGATGCCTGTTCCGCAAACGCCTTCAACATCGCGGGGCCCTGCGTCGGCATCACGTTGCGAGTTTCTTTCTGTCGCACCACCGCGGCGATTAGCGCGGCACGATCGCTGTCGGAAAATTTACCTTCGGGATCCAACACGATCTGCAACAGATCGTTCAGCGATTCGGCGTCCGCCGCGTCAGCCAAAGCATCCAGCAAGGGCATCGATTGTGAAACGTCGATCCGATCGCTGCGAACCGCTGCCACGACCGGAGCGACAACCGCTGGCGTCGCTGCGGCGCGAATCGCAAACACCAACCGCGCCGGCTTCTGTTGGGTGTCGAAGGTTCCCGCGGCGATCGCTTCGATCCACTGCGACTGAGATTTCCGCAGCGCACTCCAAAGCGCAAAGTCCAGGTTGTCGTCCATCGGTTGGTCCAGCACGGCCAGCGCAATCGCTGCGGCTTGGGCCGTTCCGACTTCGCCCAACGCACTAACCGCTTCGAGCCGGACCTGAGGATTCGGGTCGGCGACAGCGGTTTGCAGCCACTGCAACGCGTCGGGCAAGTCATCGCGACGCAGGCCGATATACCGAACCGCTGCAGCACGGAAGTGTTCGTTGTCGCACACAGCGAGCGTCTTCAAGAGATACCCATCGGGGCGGTCCAGACACTCGCGAACCCACATCGCTTCGAACTGTCGATTCAACTTTGCCTCGCTGTCGGAAGCGTCGCCCAGCCACTGGGTCAGCAAATCGATCACGCGATCCGAATCACGGTGCTTCAATTCCTGACGCGCGAATTGCCGCAACCAGAGCGCCGGGCTTTCCAACAAACTCAACAGCGCCGGTTCGGCGAGGTCGCCGGTCGGCGTCGGCTTCATAAGAGGTGAATTCTTAAACGTCAGACGCCAGATCCGACCATGCCCTCGATCGCGGCGGTCGTCGCGGAAATCGACTTCGCCATGCTGGATGATCGGGTTGTACCAATCGGCGATATAGATCGCCCCGTCGGGTCCCATCCGGGCGTCGATCGGCCGAAACGCGACGTGCTGACTGGCGATCAATTCGGGCTGCTGGCGCGAATTGTATCCACTGGCCTGCGGGCGAACTGTGAACCGGCAGACGCGATGTCCGCGGAAGTCGTTGGTGACCAGATCACCCCGCCACGGGTCGGGGATATGCGTCCCCGAAAGAACTTCCAGACCGCAGTGCTTCGGGCTGCCGGGGTTGAGTCCGCGCAAGTGTCGCACCGCGCCGGGGCTGGTCGCGAACACAGCCCCCGGAAAGACGTAATTGATCCCTTCCACGCCCGCACCATCGGTGGCGAACGATTGGCCATAGGCATCAAAAACGTGCCCCCACGGATTGACCAACCCTTTGCACATCACCTCCAACGACTGTGTCTCGGGGCGATAACGCCAGATCCCACCGCCGTTGAGATGCCGCGTTCCGAAAGGAGTTTCGACATGGCTGTGGATGTAGATCGATTGGTTCATGTAAAGGCAACCATCGGGGCCCCACCGCAGCGTGTGCAGCAGATGGTGCGTGTCTTCGGTGCCAAAACCACTCAACACGACTCGACGCTGATCGGCGCGACCGTCCCCATCGGTGTCGCTCAAATGAATCAGTTCGGTGCTGTTGGCAACATACGCCCCGCCATCGCCTGGCAGGATACCGGTCGGAATCAAAAGATCGTCGGCGAACACGTCGCTGCGATCGGCGACACCATCGCCGGTCGTGTCTTGCAAAACGATGATCTTGTCGGTCGCCGCGGCGCCGGGTTCGATCTGCGGATAGACTTCGCTGCTGGCGACCCACAATCGACCGTCGCTGTCGAAGTTCATCTGGATCGGTTTCTTGATCATCGGATCCGACGCAAACAGATTGATCTCGATCTGCGGATCCAATCGCATCGCCGCCATCTCGGCTTGCGGATCGGGATCGGGAATATCGGTCAAATCTCGCTGAGCCCATAGAATGGTGGCGGGCATCGCAAGCAACAGCTGCACAAAGACCAAGGAATGGTTGCGGATCACAGAGAGCTTTCCTATCAGTAAAGGTAGGCGGATGGGGTTGGGGGGATTGGGCGATCGTCGATTATAAATCAAATCGGGTTTGCGTGTTGTCGCCCCAAGCACTGTTTGACCCAGCATGTCTGGGCGCTTAGCATTAGAAAAGACCAAGGAATCTTATCGATAACTTCAGGATGCGACCTAAGGCAGGAACCAAACTTATGAAACAACGTCCTCATGCTGTCAGCCTTGCCAGCGATGCCACCGTGGCAAAGAAAATTGGGTTGCGTTTCTTTTTAGTTCTCTGTGGCATCGCGGCGATGTCGGTTGTCGCCATGGGACAAGGTCCGGCCTTTGATCCGCTGGCCCCCGGTGGCGTCGCTCCCACCCAACCACGACCTCGCGCGGCGGCTCCCCGGCCGACACAACCCGCCCCGACGGCTCGCCCGGTCACAACATCGACTCCACCAAAAACGACGCGTCCCAACAATGCGCCCAAAAAGAAGATCCCCGAGGAACTTAAACCGCGTCTGGAAAAGGTCACAACCAAAGATGGCGTCCAGCTGCAGATCGGATACTTCCCATCGGATCAAGGCAAGAAAGCGGCGACCGTGCTGTTGGTTCACGAATGGTCGGGGCAAACCAGCCCTTACGTCCCGTTGGCCTTTAAACTGCAAGCCGAAGGCTGTGCGGTCGCGTTGTTGGACATTCGTGGCCACGGCCGCAGCCGCGTGATCGGCCCCGATGGCAAACCGATCGAAGTCGAACGAGCGACCAAGCGCGACATGGAAGCGGTGGTTGCGTTGGACATGGAAGCTGCGAAAAAGTTTCTTCGCGCCGAAAACGACGAGGAAAAACTGAACCTCAACGCGCTGGCCGTGATCGGAATCGAAGAGGGTGCGATCCTGGCGATGAACTGGGCGATGATGGATTGGAACTGGCCATCGATCGGCAGCAAGAAACAGGGACAAGACGTCAAGGCGTTGGTCCTCGTTTCACCACTGAAATCGGTCAACGGTGTCAGCGGCGACTTTGCCACGCGACACCCCGCAGTCAGCCGGATGCCCGTGATGATCGTCTCGGGAAGCTCGATCAGCGAGAATTCCGAAGCGAATCGTTTGGCGAAACTGTTTGAACGAGCCCGAGTGTCGGGCAAGTACAACAACGCTCAGCCTCTGCCCGTCAAAGCGATGCGGGTCCGAGCCAACCTATCCGGTGCGAACCTCGTCCTGCGTGGCCCCGACGTTCTCGACAGCATCGCCAGCTTTATAAAGCAGAACGTCGTCGACAACATGGATGTCTTGCCATGGGTTCAACGCAGCGACGATTGAACCACTTGCTTCGCGTCGGGGGCTGAATCGATCGACGCTTCTCGGATGACAGGTTTGGTCGAATCAGCTGAGAACCGTCACTCGGTGGCTGCCAGATTCCCAATCGGAGGCGATCACCAATCGGCGGGTTCCGCCGTCTTGCCCGGACGAACGACATCGGTTGCCAAACCAACGATTTCCATCATCCGGATCACCGACCACGCCATGTCGTATTCCCACCAGCGATGACCATGCATCGCAGCTCGTGGACTGGCGTGGTGGTTGTTGTGCCAGCCTTCCCCGTGGGTCAGTATTGCGATCAACCAATGGTTGCGGCTGTCGTCGCGGGTCTCATAGTTGCGGTAACCGATCACGTGGGTCAGCGAATTGACGGCCCAAGTGCCGTGCAAAACAACGACCACACGAACGAAGACTCCCCAGAAAAACCAGCTCAGTCCCAACTGAACCGCTCCAGCGAGCGTGCCGGTCATGTAATAACCGACCGCCGATCCGATCAGATAATACAGCAGCGCATGGGACGCGAAGATCCCAAACCAACGCCATCGCGCTTCCAATTTCAAGTAGAAAGGATCGCGCAACAGATCGCGGACGTAGCGTTCAAAATGGCTGGTCGTGTCGTGGTCCCGATTGCGGTAGAGCACCCAACCGACGTGCGACCACCAGAACCCCGCCTTGGGAGTGTGTGGATCGGGCTGATGATCGCTGTGTTGATGGTGCATTCGGTGGATCGCGACCCAACGAGCGGGGCTGTCTTGCAGGTTGCAGATTCCCAACACGGCCAAACTGTGTTCAAGCCACAGCGGACATTTGAAACCACGGTGGGTCAACAACCGGTGGTAACAGACGTTGATCCCAATCATGCCGTAGAAAAAATGGCCCAGTACGGCCAAAACGAGCCCGGACCATGAGAACAGATACCCCGCCATCGGTGGAATAACAACCATCAACGCGGCAAGATGGACCAATCCGATCACCAATGCATAGGTAACTTGCAGCTCCGGCGGCTTGGCCGTTTCTGGGATATCGACGCGTGGTGGACGCCCCGACGAGGCGGGCGTGGTTTGGCTCGAATCGCCGGATTCCTGGTCGGGGGCTTCGATCGCTTCGGTAGACATGATGAAATCGGGGTTTTCTAAGGGAAAAGTTGAGGATCTCGGATCGCCGATTCGGTCGCTGGCATCCGCACAGCCGGTTCAACCGGCATCCTAATACGATCAGCGCTTTAGGGGTATGCCGAAAATCAAGACTCCCCTGCCTGGCCAATCCTCGTATTTTCATCATTTCGCCCCAACGAAGCAACCAGAACGGACAAAATGCCCCAATGCAGCGGAGAGCATCCAAACGAAAAAGGCTAGTGCAACAAGCCTGTCGCACTAGCCTTCAGTTTCAAATGGCGTCCGCTACAGCGGACAATGCTATCGGTTGATCGTAGCCGCTGATGGTTCAGCAGCGATCTGAATCGTCGCCTCTTGGATCGGGGGAGCCACGATCGCTTCGGCAACCGGTTCCGCATCCAGACTGCTTACCGTCTTGCCAGCCTCAACTGGAGTGCATTCCGATACGGGGCCAACTTCCACCTGAGTGGTCGCATTTTCGATCGCTGCCTGCTCCCCTTGGGCCGCGGCAACAACCGGATGCCCAAGACTTGACAACGCGTCGCTTGCCTTTACCAAGATGGCAGCAATTCGCGAAGCCAGTTGGCTCGGATTGGCAGCCCACTGCAGCTCGGGCTGCGAACCGGCCAAGAACGACAGTTGCCATTGCAATTCATCTTCCAGGCACTGGTTGGGAACTTCGTTCGCATCGCTGACCGCAACAACATCTTCGTCCCCCGACGCTTTTTCGACAGCCAGCTCGGCCGCGATTTCTTCGTCCCCGCTCATCTCGTCGTCGGCCGACGCTTCGCCATCCGCGTCAACGCTGGCGACATCCGCATCCGCAGCTTCATCCGATGCGACTTCTTCGACCTTTTCTCGGTCGAACGCAGCGGCAGCAGCAGCCATCTCTTCGTCGTAGTAGTACCGATAGTCGTGGTTATAGCCATCATCGACAGCAACTTCATCGACAGCAACTTCATCGACTGCAACTTCATCGACTGCAACTTCATCGACTGCAACTTCATCGACTGCAACTTCATCGACTGCAACTTCATCGACTGCAACTTCATCGACTGCAACTTCATCGACTGCAACTTCATCGACTGCAACTTCATCGACTGCAACTTCATCGACTGCAACTTCATCGACTGCAACTTCATCGACCTGAGCTAATTCGACGTCCCATCCATAGTCGTCGTAGTCGTAGTCGTAGTCGTATCCGTAGTCGCTGTCGCCCGATACATCGTCGGCAGCAAGCTCTTCGCCCGCTTCTTCATCGACTGCAACTTCGTCGACCTCAGCCAATTCGGCGTCCCATCCATAGGCGTCGTCGTAGTAGTCGTAGTCATATCCGTAGTCGCTGTCGCCCGCTACATCGTCGGCAACAAGCGCTTCGCCCGCTTCTTCATCCGCGGCGACGTCATCGCTGGCTGCGACATCCGTACCCCAATCAAATTCATCGTAGTAGGCGTAGTCGTATTCCGATTCGATACCTTCATCCGCAGCGACTTCTTCAGCAGCGACTTCGTAGTCGTCATCGATGCTGTAGGCATACGCGTCGCTCTCGTCTGTGATCGCTTCGGCCGCTGGTTCGTCGCTGCCGACGTTGTCATAGACGATGTCGTCGATCTTGACCGCTTGAGCGAGCATCTCGTCGGCGATGTATTCATCGACAGCACTCTTCTCGTCGGCAACCGATTCGTCGAATGCGATTTCCGCGTCATCGGCGGGCACTTCGTTGGACGCAAGATCGTCGGCAGCGTCGGACAAATCGCGGTTGATTGCCGCGACATCGCTTGCCAAAGCTTCGGCGTCGTGGGCTTCAGCGGCCATGATGGCTTCGACTTCGATTTCGTCGAGCACTTGGGCCAACAGGGCTTCAGCTTCTTCAACCGCGGGATCGATGGCTGCCGCGGGAGCGATTTCGAGAGTGTCGATTGATTCGACGTCGTTTTCGATCAGATCGTCGGTTGCGGCAATTTCCGCCGCCGGTGGCTGTGGCATTCCGAGCTCTTCGGCTTGTTGCGATGCAGCTTTGGCATCGGTTGTGGCCGCGTCGTCAGTGCTCGGTACGATGGAGTCTTCACTTGGGTCGTTGTCGGATTCCGCATGATCCCAACCCTCGAGTTCAAACAGTTCATCATCGTTGTAGTCAGCCACCGGCTGGTCATCGGCCCCGTTCAACGCTTCTACATTCGATTCGCCAGCGTTTACTTCTTCAACCGCGTCGATGGTCGCGACGTCGGGTTGCGAATCAATGGAGTCGTCGTCAGGGGCTTGAACCGCAGCGTTCTCTGCTGCGGCTTCTTTATCCTGGGTCGCGTTCGCCTCAACGTCGCTCGGCAGCTCGACGAAGTTCTTGGCAACGCGGACTTCCGCAGGATAGATCTCGACCAAAACGATATCGGCCGAAGGAAGGTCGTACGGTTGGTATTCTTCGGCGAGATCCGAAGAAGTTGCAAAATCTTCGGTAGGGATATCCCGAGACACCTCGCCGTCCGATGCGTCGCTTTCACCTGTTGTTAGTTCGGTTGTTTCGACGATCAAGACCGATTCATCCGCAACGGCTTCGCCGGCATTCGCTGGGGCCGAAGTGATCGAAGGGGCGTCGACGAGATCCAACTCGGGAGTATCGATCGCCGCAACCGCGGCATCGTCGGCTGGCGCCAGTTCCGCAACGCGAGCGACCGGTTGATCGTCATCCGCTTGCGGTGCGTCGGCAATCCGCGGACCGGCGGTGTCATGCGTGCCGACTTGCGGAGACAACTGGCTGTTCCAACGGACGATGGACAGTGGCGCGCCGTTTTCAATGGCAACCGGTGCCAGACCGACAGGCCCCAAGAACGATTGAGCGGAGGCTCGCGAAACCCCATAGATCGTAGCGATTGTACACAGGAATAAACGTAAATTGCGCGACATATTATAAATCCTCCATGACGGATCGACGCGTGTTGTCTTAACGACTGCCGTCCGTACCTGGACTGCGTTACGCGTCTGGAATAAAGGTGGTAGTTGCTTAGATACGGCTCGATGCGGGCGAGGCGTACAAGGTGGGATGGCCACCACTTTCATCGGCTCATGGGGGGGTTAGGGTCTTTTCTCCTTCTGAACAAAGCTTGCCGTTAAGCGGGAAGTTCGTCGAATAGGATGAGTGTGCCGGATTGAACGATCTTGCGGATTGTGGTGATAATACCCCCCAAGCCAGCGTATCCGTCGAGACATGCATCAATCGCCACAAAGGGCGTCGATTCGTGACGATTTCATTAACCCGTGAACCTCCGATGAACCTGAGTGCCGCAAACGCCGGGGCACTCGATCGCGATCTCCTTTCATGAACACAACCTCTTCGATCTCCAACCGCTCGCCGCGCGTGGTCGTCGGCATCGGTGGCGGCATCGCCGCGTTCAAGGCGGCCAGTTTGGTCAGCCAATTGGTCCAAAGTGGAATCGAGGTTCGTGTCGTCATGACCGCCGCCAGCGAGCAGTTCATCGGAACCAACACGCTGGCTGCCCTCTCGGGACATCCGGTTGCCACAACCGGCTATGCCCCAACAATTTGGCCACTGGGGCCACACATTGAATTGGCCGAGGGTTGCGACCTGTTGTGCGTTGCCCCAGCAACCGCTGATCTGATCGGAAAATTTGCCCACGGCATCGCCGACAATCTATTGACCACGCTTTATCTGCAAGCGACATGCCCTGTCTTAATCGCCCCTGCGATGAGCAACCAGATGTGGAGCAAACCGGCAGTCCAACGGAACATCCGCCAACTAGCTGACGATGGCGTCCACCAGATCGGTCCCGAAGAGGGCTGGTTGAGTTGCCGAAAGCGTGGCTCGGGGCGAATGAGCGAACCCGATGCGATCACACAGAAAGTTCGTTCGATGATCGCCTAATGCAATCCGCGGCGTTCGTTCAACGAACGGCTTGTGGCACCCGGTCGCCCGACGGGCCGGTCGGTTCGGCAATCCTTGCAAAATAGACGGCGCAGGCGGCCCCGATCAAAATCGAGGCGATCGCGAAGCAGGTCAGCAGCGCGCTGCGGAACTTCTGCTGGCGCTTTCGCTCCCCGTCGCTGACCAATGTCGTCGATAACATCTTCTCAGCCAATCGATCGGCAAAAACCTGCCCGTTGACGCTATCGGTCGCCACACCGACCTTTAAGATCCGATCGATCGTGATCCGCGTCGACCCCAGATAGATCGCGTCCCCCGGGACCACGCGATGATGCCGCACTAAGTTGTCGGGACGATTCAACGCCACGCCATTGGTGCTGCCACAATCTTCGATCCACAACGCGGTCCCATCGTCGATCAACCGAGCGTGCCGTCCCGAAACGTTCGGCTTATCCAACACGACGTCGTTGTCTTGCGAACGACCGATCGCGATCACCGATTTAAACTCGATAAGATCGACAGGCCACAACATCTCTACCGTTTCGCCCAACATGATCGAAGACCCGCGGCGAATCGGCTTCGGACCGACGTAGGGAACACCATCGATCCAGGTTCCGTTCTCGCTGTTGACGTCTTGGATCGACAACCGATCTCCCGTCCGCGTCAATTGACAATGGTGCTTGGAAACCTTCGGATGGTCGATCACGACGTCGCAATCGTCGCCGGATCCGATCAACCAGCTGCGGTTAGAGGGTTCGATATTGTTGACGGGCTCGATGGTCATGCTGCACAGAAAAGAAAAGGAGTCCAAACGATCCGAGACTTCGCACGCAGATGTCGCCACAATCTGCTGCAAATCAACGATCTAATTTCAGGTATCGACCGCAGCGCGATCGCGGCCGGCCACTCTGGCCAACGCCGCCCAACGACGTGCTGGCCAATTCGTCGAAAACCAAACACGGACAAGCCGCGTCACCAAGCAGTGCGTTCACCTAGCTTAAGGTTTCGCAGTCGCTTTTGATGCGGCGGGACGATCGAGCGCCCAGCCGATGGCGTTTTCTAACATAACGCGAAAAGCGGGCTGTTCGAAGTCGCTCGAATGTCCCAGCGAAGTATAAAACGATCGCCCGCCGTCGGCGCGAGTAAACGTCCACGCCAGCGGTTCCGATGGCAAGCCCTCGTATTTACCGTTCATAAGAACCGTTGTTCCGCTGGCCAACGGCGATACTTTATAGAGCGATCCGCCGGAGACATAGGGCATCCGATCGACATCCTCCAAAATCGGATGCGTGATCGCGGCGAAGGTGACTTGCGGCAACAGTTTGTTGCCGTGGTGTCCCGTATAGTTGCCGCCAAAGACATCGGGATCAAACGTCGTCCATTCCGCATAACCTTCGGCCGGGTCGACGTTGCGGACATGAAACGCATGGCTCGCGGTGCGAATTCCCACCACCGGTTTTCCCGCGGCGATGTGTGCTCGCACGCGTTCCAGTTGCTCCGTCTTCAGCGTCCGCCGGCGAACGCTCACAAATAACAGATCGGCCGATTCGATCACCTCGCTACCGTGCAGATCGTTTTTGTCCTCCGCGTCGGCGTAGACAAAACTAACGCGATACGACTTCCCCAGCGGATTAACCGCATACGCCAACAACGACTTGTCGGTCGCATATTCGCGTTCGGCAACCAACATCACCACGTGCGGTCGATCGTCCTCGGCATATCGGAATTCTTTGCCGCCGATGATCTGATCGCTCGTGATCGTTGGGCAGACAAACTTTTCGATGTGCTCGACGATCAAGTCGGTCCCGGTGAAATGACTGACCTTCGGCTCCGAAGCCGGATTGTACATCGTGTCGGTCAAATCGCGGATCAATACGGCGTTTTTGCCGTTTTGCACCATCTGCCGCAGACCAAACGGTCGCCCCAACACGCACATGTTCGTGTGCACTCCTGCTAGGATCACGTTCTTGATCCCCGCAGCTTCCATTACGTTCCAGATCTCCGATCCCGAATCGCTTATGAAGTCGCGCCCCGCGTCGATCTTCAGTACATCGATCTGGCGACTCCACGGCGACAGCGGCTTGAGCCCCTTCGCTGTCAGCTCCTTCGCCCAAGCCTCATATTCGACAGGGTCATCGTCCCGCCCACCGTCGCTCTGGTCGATCGGATAGACGCCCGCTTCCTCCTCGGGAATCTTGTAGCACCACGCGTTGATCTCCTCTGGAAGATTGCTCGCTTTGGGAGCGTCGATGGCTCGTTTTCGCGCCGCGTGATCGGTGTAGAAGTTCATGCATCCGCTGGGGGCGTGAATCACAGTCACCCCTTCGCGACGCAGCGCTTCGACAACTTGCTGCAACCGCGGTGCTATCTGCTTTTCCCGCCGCACCGCGTTTTGGCTACTGTGCACATCCCACATGTCGCACAAGATGATCGCCGTCTCTTTCGGATTCCAATCGGCGTCGCGATGCAGCGTATGGAACAAGCCCGAATCTTGATCGGTTTCGGTTCGATAACGCAGGCTCAACGAAAGTGGATCGGCGGCAAGTGTCGAGCGTCCCACGCTGACAAATCCCAAGAGTGTGAGCAACACAGCAACGCGACGGATCCAATTCATTTCATAGGCCTCGGATTTTTAGCAAGTCGATTTTCCAGAAACGCATCATACCACAACCTCCCTAAAATGAGGCGTCGATAATTTTCTGGTACTCTGCCACCGTGACAATCGTTTTCTCCGAAGCGATCGCATCGAGGGTAAACGATTCGACAAACTCTTGTGGTTGGATCGGTTGCCACGATTGAAGAAGTCCCGCCGACCAGAGCGCCCAGCCGACAATCGCTTCGGGCCGCGCGCCGCGCTCGCGAAAATAGCTAAGCCGCGTGTCGCCATGCCGCTTGGCCAACCGACGTCCATCGCTACCGACCACCAACGGAACGTGGACAAACTGTGGCAACGGGTGTCCCAACGCTTCGAACAGATCGATCTGCCGAAAGGTGCTCGGCAACAGATCGTCGCCGCGGCAGACCTCGGTGATTCCCATCGCGATGTCGTCGGCAACAACCGCCAACTGGTAAGCCGCATCGCCGGTCTTCCGCGTGACCGGGAAATCGCCAAGCACCGCGTGCGGGATCTTCGATTGCGGCCCCACGACGCGATCGACAAACGATACGCGCTGCCGTCGCGATCGGAACCGCCAGCAGAATTGGCCGGCTTCGGGCAGCGGATCCCCCGCGTTCCAACCGGCACAGGTGTCGGGGTAGACAGGCCCATCCTGCGATTCATGAGGCGCCGAAGCGGCCTCTTCGATATCCTTCCTCGTGCAAGCGCACGGGTACAGAAGATCCTGCTCGCGCAATCGATCCAAGACCACGCGGTACCGATCGATCCGCTGCGTCTGGATATACGGCGCGTGTTGGCCGCCGATGTCGGGCCCTTCGTCCCAATCGAGTCCCAGCCAAGCGAGATCGTCGACCGCTTGTTGCACAGCCCAAGGCTTCACACGCGGCGAATCGATATCTTCGATGCGGAGCACCACGCGACCGCCGCGGCTGCGGATCGAGAGCCATGCGAGGATGTAGGTTCTCGCGTTGCCAAGGTGCTGCGCCCCGGTGGGCGACGGAGCCAAGCGACCAACCGGCGGTGCGTCCAGCGACATCGAAGCGGCCCTCTCCAATTAAAAATCCGCGTTGCCGGGCGTCCGAGGAAACGGGATCACATCGCGGATGTTCGCCATCCCCGTCGTGTATTGCACTAAACGCTCAAGTCCCAGTCCAAATCCGGCGTGTGGGACCGTGCCGTAGCGACGCAGATCCAGATACCACCAATAATCCTCTTCGCGAAGATCCATCTCGGCCATTCGCTGCGTCAGCACATCCAACCGCTCCTCGCGTTGGCTTCCGCCGATGATTTCACCGACACCGGGAACCAGCACGTCCATCGCGGCAACCGTCTTCCCGTCGTCGCTCAACCGCATATAGAACGGTTTGATCGACGATGGGTAATCGGTAAGGATCAACGGCCCGGCGACATGCTTCTCCGTCAGGTAACGCTCGTGTTCGGCTTGCAGGTCGGTTCCCCAAGCGATCGGGAATTCGAACGATTCATCACAGTTTTCCAAGACCTTGATCGCATCGGTATAGGTCATGTGCTGGAACGGCGTTTCAGCGACTTTCCGCAGCGATTCGATCAGCCCTTTTTGAATTCGCTGGTCGAAGAACTGCAGGTCTTCGTCGCAGTGATTCAGCACGTCGGACAAGATCTTTCGCAGGAACGATTCCGCCAAAGCCATATCGTCGGCGAGATCGAAGAACGCCGCCTCGGGTTCGATCATCCAGAACTCCGAAAGATGGCGACTTGTGTTTGAATTCTCCGCTCGGAACGTGGGGCCAAATGTATAGACTCGGCCGAGCGCCGTCGCATAGGTCTCCGCTTCCAATTGACCGCTGACGGTCAGGAAGGAGGGCTTGTCGAAAAAGTCGAATTCGTAATTGACCGGCCCGCCCGACTTGGCCAATCGGTCCAGATCCAACGTCGTCACCTTGAACATCTCGCCAGCACCTTCGCAATCGCTGGCGGTGATGATCGGAGTGTGCACGTACAGAAAGTTGTTCTCGTGGAAGAACTGATGGATAGATTGGCAGATCTGGTTTCGGACCCGCGCGACGGCGCCAAAGGTATTCGACCGAGCCCGGATGTGAGCCCATTCGCGCAGTTTTTCGAACGAGTGGCGTTTCTTCTGCAGCGGAAAATCGTCGGCCCAGCCGAGAACCGTCACTTGAGAAGCTTGGATCTCCGTCGCCTGTTTCCCTTCGGACGCTTTGACCTCACCCTCGATCGCGACGCTGCAACCAGCCGACAACCGCTGGATCTCGTCCTTGTAGTTCGCTAGATCGGCGTCGGCGATGACTTGGATGTTCCCCATGCAACTGCCATCGTTGATCTCCAAAAAGCTGAAGCCCCCTTTGGAATCGCGGCGGGTGCGGATCCAACCTTGAATCAAGACCGTCTTGCCAACATGTGCGACGTCTCGAGCGTCGGACACGAACAACTTTTCTAACGGCATCAGCTTTCATCCTTGCCAAATCGGGGTGCATCGTTTGAAAGAAACCGATTGTATCGACTCGGCTGCGATTGAACAGCGAACCACGGGGCGAGGCGCTCGCCTCAGTGGTTGTTCGCTCACCAGCTACCGGCGGCTTACACCGCCGGCATTGGGTGTGTCGGCCTCCGGCCTCATTTCTGGTTCGGTCACTCGCCACCGGCGGCTTACACCGCCAGCATTGGGTGTGTCGGCCTCCGGCCTGTAGTGCAGAGACAGGGACCGTTGCCCTCCAGCAAGCATCCAGTTTTCAGGCCGAAGGCCGGCATAGGACCTGCCGGAGGTGTAAGCCTCCGGAACTACAGCGGTCACTAACCCAGAAGGCCAGAGGCCGACACAAGCAAAGAAAACTACTTCACCCACTCGGCCAACTGTTCTCGAAAGATCTTCGAGTTGTGGCGGATGTCGACTGGCAACCGCTCGGGATAGATCCGGATGTCGGTGATCTCGGCGGTGTGAGGATGCGATTTGCCGATCGCTTTTAATGCGTCGAGCAACGCTTGCTGTTCGGACGCCGATTTCGGACGCCGATCGGCGTGCGGTTCGACGATCAAGACCGGCGTCTGCTGGCCGCGTACACCACGTCCGACCAAGGCGGTCCGATAGACATCGGGATGTTCATTGAAGACAGCTTCGCAGCAGATCGTGAACAGCGTCTGCGACGGCGTCTCCACTCGATGAGCCTTCCGACCGCAGAACCAAAAGCGATCCTGATCGTCCAAGTAGCCGACGTCTCCCATTCGGTGCCAGATCCGCGCCCCATCCTGCACTTTGTGAATCGCGTTCTGATCTTGGCGGGTCACATAGTTCCGCGTCACCACGGGACCGCTGACCATCAATTCCCCGATCGTCCCATGCGAAACAGGTTTGGCGTCGCTGATCTCCGAAATTGGTCCCTCGTCGATCTCGACCACTTGCCACATCATGTCGGCAAATCGATGGCCGACACACGTTCCAGCGCCTTCGCGAGTTTTCGCAGCCGTTTCGTCCAACACCTCGCGCGATTCAATCGACGCAACGGGAAGCGATTCGGTCGCTCCATACGGTGTAAAAACCTCGCCTTCGGAATGGATCATTCTGCGAACCGATGCCAGCGTTTGCGGAGGGACCGGAGCGCCGGCCGACAACACGCGGCGTACCGTCGGCAGAAAAATCCCTCCCCTTACGCAATGCTTGCTGACCGTATGCCAAAGCGCCGGCGAACCGAAGGCTTGCGTAACCTTCCAGTCGCGGATGGCGGCCAAGATCTTTTCGGGATCGGCATCGGCGGGCCGCGTCGGATCCATATCGGGAATCACCGTCGTCACTCCCATCACCGCGTCAAACAATCCAAACAACGGGAAGCAGGCCAGATCGACTGTCCCCGGCGCGACGTTGTACTGCTGTTGAATCAACCGCACCTGATGCTCAAACGTCCCATGCGTGTAAGCGACTCCCTTGGGCGGCCCGGTGCTGCCGGTGGTGAAGATGACTGCCGCCGCTTCGGCTTCGGAAGTCATCGGCAATTCGACAGGCTGTTCGCCCAACGCTTCGATCTTCGCAAGCGACACGCCACCGAAGGCGATCGGTCCACCAACACAAATATTTTGCTTGGCCTCGGGAAACCGCTGGCGGTACAACAGCCGGGCGACCTGCGCTTTGGGGATGCCAATAAAACCCTGCGGCTTCGATTCGGCGAGACATTCGATAAGGTTCTTCTTCCCCATCCCGGGATCGACAAGCACCTGCACCATCCCGGCTTTTAATAACGCCAGCACCAAGCGAATGAAGTCGATCCCAAAGGGTACCAACATCGCCAACCGCGTTCCCGGCTCGATCCCGTGCCGCAACAACCCACGAGCAATCCGAGTCGATTGTCGATCCAATTCGGCGAAGGTGATCGTGTCGTAGCGTGGCCGTCGGCCCGGTTTAGCAAACGCGATCGCGATCTGATCGGGCTGCGATTGTGCGAACGTCGCCAAGCGATCGGCGACGTTGCAGCGAACGGTTTCCTCGATAGATGATTCTGTCATGGGGAGCTGTTGGGGTTGCGATCGTTGTTCGAGGGTTTGAAAAGGCGTTGGCTCATGAGCCGACAAGAGGGATCGGCGCACGAAAACTTTCAATGATCCGCTCCGCGAGGTTCTCTTGGATCACACTTTGTGCTCCCTTCCAACCCGGCACGCCGTTGGCTTCGAGCACATAGATCCGCCCTGCCGCGTCTTGGATCAGATCGATCGCCGCGACGTGCAACCGCAGCGACCGGCAAACCGTGGTCGCGAGCTGGCGAAAAGCCTCCGTCACCGCAACTTGTTCACAGCAAGCGCCTTGCGAAACGTTGGTCCGCCAATCATCCGGATTGGTTCTTTGCACGGCCCAAACTAAATCGCCAGCGACAAACAGACGAAGATCTTGCCCGTTGCAGGGAATATATTCCTGCTGGTAGATCACCGCGCCAAGCTGCTGCAGCGTCGTAAATGTAGTCCAAGCCAGTTCGCGTGTTTCGATTCGCATCACGCCGCGTCCCTCGCCGCCAAACATCGGCTTGACGACCACCGGCCCATCGAACTGCTCAAAAGCCGCCATCGCATCGGCTCGCGTCTGCGATACCGCGGTCCGCGGCACCGGCAAGCCGAGACGATGCAGCCGCGCGGTCGTTGCATATTTGTCGATCGCGATCTCGAGGGCACGAGGCGGATTGGCAACCCGGATTCCCGATTCTTGCAGCGCGTGCAAGATGCTCAAGCGAAACGTCACTTGTTCCAGAGTGCCCAGCGGCATCGTTCGCGTCAGCACGACGTCGAACGCATGCAGATCGCCTGCCGGAGAATCACAACGCAGCATATCCCCGTCACCGACGATCGACGACAACGCTTCGTAATCGGTAAACGCTATCGAATCGCCCGCCTTCTCGGCAGCGGTGCGCAACTGGTTCGCATGCCAACCGCGATCGGGCCCGAGCACTAAGAACTTCATTGCGACTTGCAACCGAATGACGTTTCCAAAATGTCGGGCCTCAGCTGACCAAAGGTGCGGCTGATCCCGCTGCGCAGATTCACAAACGTCACCACGGCGGGGCTGAACAATTGCGGATCGACTTTGAAGAAATCGTATTCGTACGACGCGAAGATCTCGCCAAACGTCTTGCCATAATCGCTGGAACTGTTGCTGGGAACCTTCGGGCCGATCTCGTCGATCACCGACTGGTCGGCATCGACGAACAACGTGACCGATCCGCCATAAAGAATCGCATCGTTTGTGCGACCGATCCCGTCGATCGACTTCAGCGCCGGAGGTGGCAGCGGCGCACTTCCGGTTGCCGAGAGGACATCGCTGACGTCGAAGCCAACTTCGTGCAGCTTGTGCATCGCGGTCTCGACGCTTCGCGCGACAACCTGGATGTTCCCGGCGATACTGGTTGTCGGTGCGATCAGAATCGTCAGCAGTTCGGGCTCGATCGAACACTCCTCCGCGATCTTCAAAACCGCAGCTTCGGTTGGATAGGTGTCAGCTTCCAGCACCGCCACACCGATCGCTCCACTCTCGGAGAGCCCCAGTTTTCCAAGCAGTTGTTCTTTCCCGCGCAACAGGCGAATCGGGCCACTGACCATCGCTGAATAATCGCCGACCGAAAGAGGCCAGCCGGCATATTGGCAGGCCAGACATGCACCGACAGGGTTGTCGGTCGCCACCTTCACAACAACTCCGGTTCCAATCGCTCCCGGTTCGGCGGCGGCGAAGACGTCAGCTGCGGCTCCCAAGCAGACATCCGCTAGCATCTCGCCGGCGACCAGCCCCCCGCGGTGCTCGATACCGAGATCGAACAGCGTCGCGCCCCCAATTGTCGTCGAACCAACGCGATATTCTGCGAGGTTCTCTTCCAGGTCGTTGGCGGTCTGAAAGGCGGCTTGATTGAACTGAGTCATTAAATTCCTTCGAGGCAAAAAACGTCGAACATGGTCGGAAACAGGCGCACAAACAAACGGAATCGCTTGAAAAAAGCCCGTTGAAAAGTGGAGGTAATGTTGGGAAGCGAACCGAGCAAAAAAGGCACAGCCGGCTTCGTCAGAAAAAAGCTAATTCAAAATGGTCTCAATCGCCGAACTAACCTTTGCCGTCAGCCTCGGCTGACCTAAGATTACGATTGTGGGACATGAATTTGTTCTACGCATCCTTCAGATTGCATTCCGGCAGAGAGACCAATTTAATCGGGTTGACTCGTATCAATTAAGGGCTAGTGCAGTAGCACGTCCGATACCTGTCATTCTCCCAGCGGCTCCGTTTTTGCCGCAATAACTGAGGGATAACCATATGGCCGGTCATCTTCATTTATGGAGATGACCGGTTTTTTTATGCGCTGGTGCCGATCGGACCTAAAGGATCCCGCGGACCGATAGGTTGTTCAACCGTCGCGCGACATCGGTCAATCCATCCAAGACGACCTGGTCGTAGGTCCGTCCGTCGCAGGTATCCAAGCCGTGGCCGGGATCGAGATTGCGCAGCCCTTCGAGCGCTGCATCTTCGTGATGGAAGACTTCGACAAAAGCTGTCTTCAGTTTCCCGGTGCGAGCACATGCAGTTAGCAGCGCGCCGATCCAACCATCGTCGGTCGATAGACAACCGCGCGTCGTCTTGGCCGATGCGTGGAAGATACCCAAACCGTCCCCATCAGCGATCTTTTGGATGATCGCTTCGTTCTCGGGAATCGACAGAGTTGAATCGCCACAGTGAGCGGCATCGACCATCACCTTGAAGAACGACTTGCCGATCTCTTTGTTGACAGCTTCGACAAACGTCCAGATCCGACCGATGTCGGTGAAGGTCTTGAATTCGCCACCGCGAAGGAATTCGATGTGCCACGCTTTGACCGGCGAACCATCCAGCTCGGCTTCTTTAAAAGCACGGCTGTGAACGCGAACGTTCTGCGCGACCGCGGCGGTGAACTCGTCACCTTCCTTACGCGTCGCACCAGGCTTCAACCACTCTTCGACCGACGTCGATGAAACGGTTTCGATGCCGTGCTTCTTCGCCGCCGACAAACCGCCGACAAGAATCTCCACCACCGCGTCTTCGTCATTGGGATTCATCGGATCGGCGCCGCCGACCATCATGATGAAGTGGACCTGCAGTTTCAGTTCGCGGAAACCGTCGACCATTTCTTTGACATCGGCTTCGTCGAGTCCCGGAAAAAACGGAACTTGGACGCAGCTGATACGGACCAACGATTCGCTGCACAGCTTGGCCATGTTGGCGACGACAACCAATTTCCCATCGGCGTCGCGTGGCAACTTGCCCGCTTCGTCGGGGACCAAGCCTCCGACAAATTTCAGATGCGTGGGGACAACCCCGAGATCGACGTTCGGTTTCAAAGAAATGCAATCGGGCATGGCTCGTGAATTCCAGGGAACGGGTTGGAGGGTGAGTTATATCGCCATGATGATAAACTCTTCACGAACCGTGCGTAAGCACATTCGACCACCGCTGCCACCGATCCCGTCACGCGCCCCGAATTAGTCGCGGCGCAATTAACCGCGATCGACACCCGCTAAGACCTCAGCCGCTGCTTGGCTCTTGTTGAGCACATACAGATGCAGCCCGTCGATGCCACGGCGAATCAGATCGTTCGTTTGCTGTTGGGCGTGTTCGATGCCAACTTTCAATTGCCATTCGGCCGAATCGTTTTCGTTGAAACGATCGACCAACCCTTGCGGCAACTTCGCCTTGCACATCGAAGCGATCCGCTGGGCCTGCGCGAAGTTGGTGATCGGCAACAGACCGGGAATGATCGGAATTTCAATCCCGGCAGCTTGGCAAGCGTCGCGGAAACGGAAGAAGTCGTCGTTGTCGTAGAACAACTGCGTGACGACGCAATCGGCCCCCGCGTCGACTTTGCGTTTCAGGTTCTCCATATCGACGTCGGCGTCGACAGCTTCCTGATGGACTTCGGGATAACCGGCGACCGCGATCCCAAACTCGGGAAACTCGGCGTGAATCATCTCGACCAGTTCGTTGGCGAACCGGAAACCGCCTTCGACTGCGGTGAACGAGGTCTCTCCCTTGGGCGGATCGCCGCGCAGCGCGACGATGTAGTCGACGCCGAGGGTTCCCGCTTCGGTCAGGTAGCTGCGCAGTTGGTCCTGGGTCGAACCGACGCAGGTCAGGTGCGATGCGACAGGTTTGCCAGTTCGCCGTTTGACTTCGCGGACCACATCCAACGTGCTGTCGCGAGTCGAGCCGCCGGCGCCGTAGGTGCAGGTGAAAAAGGCGGGATCGAATTGCTTGAGACTGTCGACGTGTTGATACAACGATTCGAAGCCCGCCGGTGTTCGCGGCGGAAAGAGTTCGAACGAGATGGGGCATCCACCGCCACGAAATAACTGAGATAGCGACATAAGAACAAGCAGGGAAATCCAGAGGATCGAAATTTGGAACGCAAAGCGGGCTGTATTGTTACGAATCCCGCGACGTCCAACAATGACACCGCATCGAGAGCTTAGCAGAGCTGCGCGATCAGGCCCACGCGAACAGCGGGATGCCAGCCAACATCGCCAACAACAAAGTCCCGACGATGTAGAACCCGGCATGCACGACGCCGCCACCGGTTTCCAATTCGAAAGTCGTCACCGAAATCAAAGTGCCAACGGCCAACATCGCAGCCAACGCGACTAAGACCGCACCGATCGGCATCTCGGCGACGCTGTCGTAGTCCATCACATAAGCGGGAACAAATGCGTAGAGCGCCCAGAGCAGCGCGAACAGCACCGAACAGATGGCGACGCGGGCTTGAAGTTCGCGTCCGTAGAAGGGTTCCAGTTCCTGCTCGCGAGCAAACGTGTAGCCGGACCAAACTAAAGGCGGAGCCAGCAACAGCGCACCGAGCGGCGGAATCCAGCCCGGCACCGATTCCATCGACCGAATCACGACCGCCGCGATGATCGCCGCAACGATCGAACCGGCGACGGAGAAGATGCCGAGCTTGGTAACTCGCACCTCTTCGCGCATAATCGGCTTCAGAACGCTCTTGCCCGTGGAATCCTTGGGACCATCGTCCACGGGCGCATGAACGACGACCTCTTCGGTTTTGTCCGGGATCTGGATCGTCGCCTTGCACTTGGGGCAAGGGCCTTTCTTTCCAGCAAATTTATCGCTGACGTTGAATCGCGTCAGGCACTTTTCACAGGTAACTCGAATTGCCATGTCGAAGAAGGGTTGTCCCGTATCGCGGTTCGTCAGCAGCAACCCACAATAACCGAGCTGCCATAATGGATAATGAAAAGTCGTCAGATACTAGCGAGCCCGACGTGCCGAGCGATAGTCTCGCCGATGCCGCCCCCTGTTTGCAAGTCGACGAGCCACCGGTGCATGTTGTACTGTACCAGCCCGAGATTCCACAGAATACCGGAAACATTGGGCGGACGTGTGTCGCCGTTGGTGCCAAATTGTGGCTTGTGCGGCCGCTGGGTTTCAAAATCGACGAGCACAGTGTTCGCCGAGCCGGCGTCGATTATTGGCACATGCTGAATCTGCAGCTTGTCGATTCGATCGACGAAGTCCAACAAGCCCTACCGCAGCGTAAGTTCTGGTACTTCAGCCGCTTCGCCCGACGCAGCCTGTGGGAAGCGCCGATCGATCTGGGCGACGCGATCGTCTTTGGCCGCGAGTCGGCGGGATTGCCCGAAGAGATTCTCGATCTCGATTCCCCCCAAGCGATCCGGATCCCCACGACCGAACAGGTTCGCAGCTTGAACCTTTCGAACACCGCCGCTATCGCCGTCTATGAGGTTCTAAGACAACATGGCCTTTTGTCGTGAACGCAGGCCACAACGCTTACAGACCTGTCGTCCAACCACCGACACGGCCCAGCGGACACCACAGAGGGGCCATCGCCCCCTCATTAGGCACACAAAATCCAATAATATCGGCGAATCTCCATTTTCCATTCCGCACCGCTGGTTAGTATAAGAGCTGAACAAATTCTCCCTAGATGTACATAACTACAGATGAGACAGACCTGGATGCCAAACCTATTGGGTGGTTATCGAGCCAGCAGAGCGACAACGCCTCTGCTGCTGTCGGAGCGTCAGTTAGCTAGGGAACTGAACCGCGAGCGCCTGCGATCCGACCGCCGTGAGATTCCATTCTGTTTGATCGACGTGGTTCTCTCACCGGAAAATTGTCGCCGGAGCGATGTCGTCCGCGCCGCCCGTTTGCTTCATCGTCGCTTGCGGTTGACCGACACGCTCGGCCATCGTAGCCGCGCGACAGTTGGGATCGTGCTAACCGACACCCCCGAACAAGGGGGCCGGATCGTGATCGACGATCTCCGCGATTTGCTGTTCAACGCCGGGCTGAAGTGTGCACTGGAGCTGTTTGCCTACGATCCCGAAGCGTGGCAACAGGAACAACTGTTCGATCGGCACGACGATCACGATCCCCCGTCGGGACATCTGATGCCACCGCAACCGATCGCATCTCGTCGACGGGGTATCGCCAAACGGTTTGTCGATGTTGTTGGCTCGGGAGTCGGCCTGATGATTTCCGCCGTGCCGATCACCTTGGCTTGCCTGGCAATCCGCTGCACTTCGAAAGGTCCCGCCATCTTCCGCCAAGTGCGCGAAGGTGCCGACGGCAAACCGTTCACTATCTATAAGTTGCGAACGATGCGCGTCGACGCCGAACAACAGCAAGCCGAACTTAGACGGCTGAGCGAACGGGACGGACCGGCATTCAAGATCAAGAACGACCCGCGGATCACGCCGGTCGGCAAGGTGTTGCGAGCGACATGCATCGACGAACTGCCCCAATTGGTCAACGTCTTCTTGGGGCAAATGTCGCTGGTCGGGCCACGCCCTTTGCCGTGGTCGGAGAGTCGTGCGGTCGCAACGTGGCAACGTCGCCGATTGGATGTCAAACCGGGGATCACGGGAATTTGGCAAACGGCGAAACACGAAGAGATCGCGTTTGATGATTGGATGCGAATGGACCTCCGCTACGTCGACAAAGGCTCGGCTTGGCTGGACATGAAACTGCTCGCCAAGACGGTCATCGTGCCGGTCAAAGCCCGCGGAAACCACTGATCCCTTCTGGCGCTCTCGCCGTCGACAGCTGCCATCCTACGCTCCGCGGCGGACGCCAATGGTCAACAAGAGGTTGGCGAAGATCGCTTGGTCGCCGGTCTGAATCGTCAAGATGTGCTCGCGCGATCGCACCGCATCGTAGAATTGCATCTGTTCGATCGGTTCCAGCTGGACATCGCTTTTTGCATCGGCAAACAACTTGCGGAACTCATCCCACACCGGCGGATCGGCCGGCAATGCGTAGGGCCCCGATTGCGGATACATCATCGTGTTGGCGGCATCGATCGGAATCGCCGTCAACAACGTCGCCAGGACTTGGCAACACGAAACCAATCCCGGCGCGAGGTTCAGACTAACGAGTTCCGCGCTGGGTCCCAACGTGTGATACGCGGGATAGTTTCCGTCGGCGATCAAGACTTTGCTGTAATGTCCGCCGCGGGCCAGGACTTCGTTGATCTTGGGATGCAATAATTCGTGTTTGAGCATAACAGAGAAAGGTCGCTGCGGTTTAAGGTGCTAGGCCGGGATCGGGTTGCCAAATATACATAAACGTTGGCAAGCGTGAACGCATCAAACCAGGAATCTGCGGCATCGCCATCAATTGAGTAGGTTCGTTTGGCGTCGTGGCGTAAGGAGTTCGCGCCTTGTCCTGATCGCGATGCAGCATCACGACACACGCGTTGGGATCGCCGGCGTAGGCTCGTGCCGCAGCGATCGCGTCGTCGATATAGCCGACTTGGTCGATCACGCCCAACTTTTCTGCCTGCGTTCCGGTGAAGATCCGTCCGTCAAAAATCTCCGCGTCGGAATGGATGCGTTGTCGGGAACGCAGCACGACGTCTTTGAAACGCTCGTTATATTGTTCGGCGATCTCGGTCAGCAGTTCCTCTTCGTCCTCTTCCAAAAATCGCTCAGGCGATCCGATGTCGACAAACTTTCCGGCCCGAATCGTTTGTCCGGCGACGTTAAACTGCGCCATCGCGTCTTCGAGGTTGTACAGATTCAAGATCACGCCAAACCCGCCGACGATCGTTGTCGGGTGAGCCACGATTTGATCGGCCGCCGTAGCCAGCAAGTATCCGCCACCGGTCGCGATATCCATCAAGACCGCCACGATCGGCATCCCGGTTCGCTCGCGAAACGCTTCCAGTTCGCGACGCATGATGTCCGACGCGGTCACGCCGCCGCCGTAGCTGTTGATGCGAATGATAACCGCCGAAATATCGCCTTCGCGTTCGACCTGGTCCAACTTCTCGCGGAAAATATCCAACGGGTTGTCCCCCATCGAACCGATCCCCGCCTGGTTCTGGTTGACCAGCAACCCATCGACGTCGATCAAAGCGATCTTGCGACAGCTGCCCGCCTGCACAGGCATCGCCTTCAGTGGCGATCGATCGCGTAGGACTTGAGGTTGCATCGCAATCGGATCGGCGGAAACGTGCACCCGGGCGGGCATCAACCGAATCAAATTGTTGGTTTGGATCGCGTGTTTGCCGCATCCAATGCTGGACGCAAACAGGGTGCAAAGAATCAATAGGCGTGTCATGCAGCGGCTCTGATCAGCGGGTCGAGCGGCGCGGAATCCGTTCCTAACGCACTACCTTACGGATCGGAAATCTCACCCCACCGACTGTCACCAAACAAACGCTACCCGGTCCAATACCCGCCGCATATTGCCTGTCATCGAACGATCATGACTGCTGCGGCGACTTTGCCGAGGCTAGCGTCCGCTCCAAAACCTGCTGTCGCTCAAAATCGCGCTGGTCGATCCGGCCCAAGGCAAAACATAAACAGCAGCCGACCGTAAACAGACCGAATTGCACCAATTGCATCTGCACAACAAAGGCGTCCGAAGAATAGTCGGACAAAGAATCGAGGAACCCACGAAGCGTCCGGCGATCCCCAACCGACAAACTCAACGCCGTCGCGACCCAAGAATAGAGGATCACTCCGCCAAACAGAACCGCCAACAAACAGAGAGCGCGGATTCGCAAGTGCGCATACGCTAGCATTGTTGACGCCGAACCGATGTACAGCAAAACAAACAACGGAACCGCTAGCAACTGCGCCGCAACAACCGGCACGTCATAGGCCCGTGCCGCGGACAGCAAAACCGCCACCAGAGTGGTCCCCAGCATGACCGACCGGATCGTAAACCGATACCGTCGTGGCAGATCGCCTTCGTTGGTATGCCACGCCAACCAAGCCGGGACGCCGAGCAGCGTCGAGACGGTCGACTGCAGCACCAGCAACCCACCCAACAACAACATATACCGTACCGGCGATTCACGCCAGCAGATCGACATCACCAAGACATGCCAGACGAAAGCCGCCGCGCCAAAGAAGAGACGTCGCCACGAGAACATCGCCGAAAAGCAGACCGATGCCGTCATCGAACATCCGAGCCACATCAGCCCGATCCAAACAGCTTGGCCAAATGGCGATCCGTAATCGAAACGCACCCACAGTCCAAACACAATCTGCAAAACCACAACCGTGATCGCTGCCAAGACAGACAGCACCCCGATCCGCGGATGGGTCAGCTCACCATTGGACATTGGAAAGCTCCACGCACTGAAGATACTGGAGAGCGAACTGCCGAAGCGATCGGCAGAGCAGAATGGAATCGATCACGATGTCTACCGGGGGCCACGGGCAAATTTGCGGGAGCCCCCATTAAATCGATTCTTGTGGCGGTCGGCTACCGCCGTGCGACAGCCTTTCCCGACTGTCTACCAACAAGCACCAAACAGCCAATGCGGATCGCGGCGGTAGAGCTTCGATCCGCAGCAAACGAACTACGCCGCAGCAACTTCCGGGTAACTCCCCTCGCCCGCCATCGCCGCGGTAATCCGTTCGAACTCTTCGGGGTTGGCGAAATGGACGACGATCTTTCCCTTCCCTTTGGCTGTCTGTTTGATCTCGACCTTGGTCCCGAGATCCATTCGTAGCTGACGTTCCAGCGACGAGATCTGCGGCGAAGCGACCTGCTTTTTGCGAACCGCCGAAGCCGCCTGACCACCGGTCTCTTGATCCTCTTCCGCTTGCAGAATATCCGAAACGTGCGACTCGGTCTGCCGAACCGACCACTGCTCCTTGGCGATCGTTTCCGCCAATTCGCACTGCAGATCATCGTCCCCAAGTGGCAACAGAGCGCGGGCGTGACCGGCGGTCAGGGTTCCTTCTTGGATCGCATCGAGAACGGCATCGGGCAATTCCAACAGCCGCATTAGATTGGCAACCGTGCTGCGATCGATCTTCAACCGCTTCGCCAATTCGTTTTGCGGGCAGCCGTGCTGATCGATGTAGTTGCGGAACGACATCGCTTTTTCGACAGCGTTGAGATCCTTGCGTTGCAGGTTCTCGACGATCGCCAACTCGGCGACCATCCGGTCGTCGGCTTCGCGGATCTCCGCGCGGACGGTTGTCATGCCGCCATGGATCGCAGCGCGCAAGCGGCGTTCGCCCGAGATCAATTGGTATCGTTCGCCATCGCGCCGAACGATCACCGGTTGCAATTGTTCGTGCGACTTCAGACTTTCGGCAAGCGCGGCGATCTCTTCGGTGTCGAACTGGCGTCGTGGTTGGAATGGATTGTTATCGATCTCGTAGACGTTCAAATGAACGACTTGCCCCGCGGGAACGGTCCCGTCGTCGATGTCACTTGGTTGCAATTTGGTTGCCTGCCGCGAGACCGGTGCAACATTCGTCGCCGGTGCTGCCGATTCGGTCTGCGTCGACCGTGGTTCGGTCGACAGCCCAATGTCGCCACCACGTTCGTTTTCGATCGGGGTGCCCAACAGCGCGGCTAATCCCTTTCCAAGTCTTCGATCTTTAGTCACGGCCGAGTACCTCCATGCAAAGCTGAGTATAAGCGTAGGCTCCGCGCGATCGCGGAGAATACTGAAAAATGTTTTCGCCGTGGCTAGGTGCCTCGGTCAACGCGACATCGCGTGGGACAACGGTGTCGAACACGATTTCGCCAAAGAACTCCCGAACCTCCGAATCGACTTCGTGGGTCAATTCCAAACGAGGATCGTACATCGTCAACAAGATCCCGCCAAAGGTCAGTCGGCCATCGGTGGCTTGAATCGCTTCGCGGATCACGTGAATCATTTGGGTCAGCCCTTCCATTGCAAAATATTCGCATTGAATGGGCATCAGAACTTCTGTCGACGCCGCCAGCGCGGCGCGGGTCAACGTCCCCAACGACGGTGGGCAATCGATCAAGACGTGGTCATAAGAGTGCAGGCCAGTCTCCAAATGCCTACGCAACATCGCCGCTTCGGAACCGGTCGCCTTGGCCAATTGATCCACATCCTGAAACGAACGACTGCCGGGCAACAGATCGAGATTCGTTTCGGTCGATTCGCGAATACTGTCGCGGAGCGTATTGGGATCGATCAACGGATGACGCTTCGCCGGTTCGATCCCCAGCGCGCTGGTGGCGTTGCACTGCGGATCCATGTCGACCAGCAGAGTTTTATAGCCTCCGCGAGCCAGACCGGCAGCTAGGTTAACGGCGGTCGTGGTTTTGCCCACGCCCCCTTTCTGATTCGCAACGCACAGGATCCGACCCATCTTGTTTCGCAATGCCGAGCGGTCAGTCTCGACGCGAAGCCTCCATGATGATTGGTGAATGCAGCCATCCTGGCCGCCCTTGGAAAACCTCGCTTCGTCGATTCGATGCGTGTTCTCCTGAGGTCCCATTCTAGCGAGGAACTACAAAAATGCAGAATGCCAGTTTTAGGACCGGTGGTTTCACGGGAAACAGTAGCGGATGAAGGGGCTGTACCACGCGGTCGCCTTGCAGAAACCAGACGCAATTCAACCGACACCCGATCGCCGATCGACACAAATGGCCAAGACACAGAAAGTCATCTGCCCCAATCGAAAATAATTTTCACATGCGGACGATGGCCAGTTTCCATAAACCCTTACCACGGCTACCATAGTGACGCATGTACACTCCGCAAGCGAATCAGGGCAGTTCGCTTACCACCGCGTGGCAAGTCAGGATGACCATCAACAATGACTACAGCGTCGATCAAACGTCTCGCAATTATCGTATTTCTTTTGCTTTCGAGCAGTTCCGCCAGGGCGGATATCATCTTGCTCCTCGATACGACCAACCGCATGTTTTCGTTCGAAGGGACCGACACTGGAACGCTTGGAAACGCTGGATCGGCCGGGAGAGCGTATTGGGACACCAACGCTACCGACCCTTCTCCCCCCAACACGACAACCTTTGTCCTTAGCAATGCGTTTCAATTCGAAAGCAATCCGACAAGCGACACTAGCGCCGCGCTGGTCCTACAATTCGACAACGCCAACATGCTGACCGGATTGCTTCTAGCGACCCAGTTTGCTGGACAAGCGAATCAATCGGGAACGATCAGCACGGTCAGCAACTTTAGCTTCAACTATGGCACCGGCTTCAGCGGCACCAACAGCGAAGTCTATCTCACAAGCTTTGAGAATATCGTTCTTGGTGCTGGCTACAATGTTCCGCTGTCGGCCGGACCTACGCACGCAACCGGTTTCCAGCCGATCCAGGTCCAGTCGGCGCAAACCGCTGCAGCTCCCGAACCAGGATCGCTCGCGCTGATGGCCAGCGGACTTGCCGGAGCGGCTCTGCTGCGACGACGCCAACGTCGATTGAAAGAAGACCGCAACGAGAGTGAATTGGCTCCAGCGCCCGCGGCCGACTAGCTCGTCCCTGCAACTCGCTACCGCACGCAGCAGACTACATATTGCGTGCGTGCTTCTCGTCAACCATCCGCACACAGCGATTGCCTACGCAGTCGGTTGGATCGCCCAAGCGACGAAACCAATCGATGCGAGCTTCTCCAGCCTCGATGCGTTAGCGTCGATTCAGCGGATTGAAGACGAGCCCGGTCAGGGGTTCGCGAGCCAGATGAAACGTGTTCGCGGGAAGCTGTTCTTCTTGAACAGCGATCGTCTCCATCGCGTCGACATCGATCGGCGGCACCAACGCGGCATAGCTACATGCCTCCGGCCCACCGAGCTTGGTCACCAGATCTTCGATCGTTCGACGATATTGGATCGTCGGCGTGGCATCTTGCAACAGATCGGAGATGATCAAATGGTGCAATAGATTGACCGAAAGCTCGCACCATTCGTCGCTCGCTTCAGGACACAGTTCGCGCAAACGGTCGATCGCCGCCTCTTTGGCCTCGCATAAAACCCAACGCCGATCCGTGCCACAATAGATTGCTAACCGTCCCTGGTGATCGCTGGTGGAGATCGGCGTCCATGCGATTTCGGCCGCATCGGGTCCTTCGGCGATCGTGTTGCACGTGAAACATTCCCCAATCCGTGCAACCAAATCTTCGCTGCTGATCGGATTGCCGCCGCCGAACACCCGATGACTCGAGTGCAGCAGATCGACCGAATCCTCGAGCCGCCAGATTAGGGTCAGCACAAAATTGGCGGGATGATCGCTTGCGACCGGACCCTCATGTTCTTGCAACCAGCTGAAATACCTTTCGCTCGCCCGCACACGATCCTCTCCCGCCGCGACCAGCATTGGCGAAGGACCAACGATCTCTTGAATGGCACCAATCGTCCGAGCGTCGCTGATCGGCCACATCGAATGCCGGACTCCAGCATCGTCGACGCACGTAATTTCCAACCCATCCTGAATCGCGGAATCCAATAGATGCTGCAGCCGATCACCCGGATCCGAACAAAGGCCCACCACGGGGCTGAAGTTCGCGGCGCATTGACGCACTAAATCGAAGCGTTCCTGAACGATGGCGTCATCCATTTCGCTGGCCGAATAGAGTCGGCGGTCTTCGGGCGAATCAAAACGAACACCACACAAGATGCCCCGCATGCTGACGCTTTGGTCTCCATCAGCAAACGTCTGTTGGTAGATGTAGACCTCGGGAGCCGCTTCATGCTGCAGAACCCCTTCGGTTTGCCAACGCCGCCAGAACTTCGCCGCCCGTTGGTCGCTGCTGCCCCGAACGTCCCCCGGCTCCTCGCGGTTGGCAATCAATCGAATGCAACCGGCCGGATGTCGCTTATATAAGATGTCTCTCTGTTCGAGACGGAGTGCATCGACTGAGGGAGCAACGACGTCGCTCAGGTTGCCGACATGGCCAAGGTTGTAACGCAGGGCACGGATCGCGGAAATTTCCGGCATGAAGACTTCGGGGGCTGATACGAAATGAAACGTCGAGAACAGCGATTCATTGTACGCTTCGAGGCCCAAGTTGTCGCAGCCCGCACCGCGAGCAAGCGATGGGAAAGCGGGATTCGTTCCCCGCCCCAAACGCTTGTAGCAAGTTTTACGCGAAGGGAAATTGGTCGTCGATTTCCGCTTGGCTTAACTCTGCCAAAAACGGAGCGATCCGCTGGACGATCAAGTCCATCACCGCGCGTCCCTTTTCGGCCGTTGCGGCATGCGGATTTCCCGAACCGGAATTGGTCGTCAACAGATGCCACGGACGTGTGATCGACACCCAACCTTCGTTGAGCGCTTCGAATCGCATCGGCCGTCTCGCTCCCGAATCGGCACGCAGGCTGTTGTCATCTTCCAGGGCGACGAAATCGGGAAAGTAGGCCAACGCCAGCGAGGTCTCCATTTCGCCGGCGTGGTCCTCGGCGACGTCGAAAATCTCGTGGTACCGGTCGCGAACCATCTGGAACCAATTGCAGAGGAAGATCTGCGACGCACATTGGCCGTGCAGTTCCCGCAGGATCGGCTTCAGCTCATTCCCGCCGTGGCTGTTCAAGAAGACGATCTTTCGGATCCCCGCCCGTTGGATCGATTCCACCAAATCCTTCACGACCATCAGCATCGTCGACGGATTCAGGTTCATCGCCAGCGGCAATGCGTTCATATTCGTTTCAGTGCCGTAGGGGATGGTCGGCAACAACACCACGCGGCCCCCTTGTGCATTGGCCGCTTCGCAAACCGCCCGCCCGATACAACGACTCTCCATCGTGTCGGTACCATACGGTAGATGGAGGTTGTGCGGCTCGGTGGCTCCAAACGGGAGCACGGCCACGCGGAAGTCGCCATCGCGAACATCGGTCAATGTGATTTCTTCGAGGATCGACTTCATTGGAACAGCGACTTTCAAAAGGCAGGAGATCAGCGGCGGCAGGATACCACGCACAGACCGTAGGGCATCCTTAAACGGAACATTCGATCGACCTAGCGTGCCAGAGCGTCTACGGATGCAGGACACATTCGAAGGTCCCCGAAACAGCAGTCTCCTGGGAGGAGCTGCTGCTCATCACCGACGCATTCTCGATCCGAGCGGTCACCTTCCCTTGCTCGACGGCGATCGTGACCGGAACCGGTTGATCCTCGGGCGAGAACCAAATCGTACCGCCAGCTTCCTTCTGCGCGAACAACCGCGCTGAAACTGTCTGCCCCGCCAATGCGTTGAGATCTCCGGCCGTCGAAAGATTCGCCTGCAACAGGAAGGCGGGAAAGGTCTCGTCGTCGCCATCTTTGCTGCTGGAGATCTTCAAGACCGCCGGTCGGCCCGGGTTGATCGCGATCAGCTGCACATAACTGGCGGCGAACTGGGTCGGTGAATCCAACGTCATCATCCCCTTGCCGGTCGTGTCGCCGATGCCACTGACATCCCCTGCGGTCTCGGCAACCTGCTGGGTCGTCGCTTCCACTTTGGCAACCGCCTCTTCGGTCGCCGATTTCACTTCTGACGAAACATCCGACGCGACACTCGTCGCAGTCTCTTTCGCCTGATCGACCAATTCGTTCAGTTTCTCTTTGCTGCAGCCGCTGGCCGCCGATGCGACCAACAGTGCGCACGCGATCCGAAGGGTAATCATGGATAAAGCCGTTCCCGGGAAAAGATAAGAAGCGGAAAAAATCGCACTCAACAATATAATGCCCCGTCACGACCGAAACAAATCGCCGCGGCGGGCCCGCAGGGCTATTCAGTGTTTCAATTTGAGGTATCAGCTTAGCGACCGGTTTACCTGGAGAACCGGACGCTAACGCGTGGCGGCTAATTTGCCTAAGCACAAACACGGATTAGTCCTGACGAGCTTGCCGGTCGGGTGACAGCTCAGCGGGGCGTGTCATTTATAATGGCCAGTGGCTTGATGCTGGATCGCACGTTGTTTTTTTTGTGTGCCACTGGCTATGCCAGTGTTCCTGCAGCGAAGCAGGGAGATTGGAATCAACAAACAAGTTCTCCAATGCCAAACGGCGAGAGTTCCGCCATCACGATCGGCGTGAGATGCCTTTGGTGCTTTGCCAGTGTTCCTGCAGCGAAGCAGAGAGATTGGAATCAACAAACAAGTTCTCCAATGCCAAACGGCGAGAGTTCCGCCATCACGATCGGCGTGAGATGCCTTTGGTGCTTCGTTTGTGGAGCACTGGCAAAGCCAGTGGCACCCAGACGCGTTGTTTTTGTGTGCCACTGGCTATGCCAGTGTTCCTGCAGCGAAGCAGAGAGATTGGAATCAACATACAGATTCTCCAATTCTAAACGGCGAGGGTTCCGCCATCACGATCGGCTGGAGATGCCTTTGGTGCTTCGTTTGTGGAGCACTGGCATAGCCAGTGGCACCCAGGCGGGCGAGCCCGCAGGGCGACTCAGTTCGGGCATAGCGTCTCCTGAAAAACCGACGCGTAAGCGAGGCATCCGTGGAAGAATCCTCGCTTACGCGTTGGGTTACCATTTCAGGAGACGCGCCCGTTCAAAAACGCCGCTGCCCGAAACCGAAGTGTTCCACGTGGAACACGTGCACAAACTCTTCCGGTTTCACACGCCTCGGTTCGGCAAACCTGAGCGACTATTCCGATTCGACCTCTTCGGCGCGACTGTCCGAAGGCGCGGCGATCGTCAGCAACCAGAACGACCACGCGACCAACAGCAGTCCGGTCACGGCGTACCCCAACGCGAACTGGCGAACCATCGCCGCCTCCGCACTCCATGGCCAATACAACGGGGAGCCGGGAACGGGGGAATGGATCACACCGAAGACCGTCAACAAACCGCAGATAAGAAACAGCCCCCCGGCTCGACGCAATCGCTGATCGATGATCGAAGCCAGTGCCGACGCCCACAGCAGACTTGTCAGAATGAATCCGTTGGAGAGGATCAGTAGCGTTTGCAGCTTGTCCCGCAACCCCGGATCGCCGAGCCCTTCGATCGAGTAGGACGGATCGCCAAAGATCTGCGAAGGAAAGCTGTTGGCTAAAAAGGCGAGGGCCGGAACGCAGGCCAAGGCGACCGCAGCGTAGTGCCGGGTGGGAGTTGCAGAGAAGCTTTGCGCGGTGATCTCCAGTCCGACAAAGATCAGGATCGGAAAGACCGCCGCTTCGGGAATGATCTGGTAGAAGTAGACGAAGTAGCCGCCGACACCCGCGGTTCCGATCAACAATGCCGTCGCCAGGGTGTACGCGCCGCGGCCGCCCATTTGCTTGTAAGCCGGATGCCCGATGTAAGGCGTCGTCTGGACCACGCCGCCGCACAGCCCAGCCGCCAAGGTCGCGATCGCTTCGACAAAGATCACCGTCCCGGTCGGGTATTCGTCTCCCGCCGCCGCGGCACTCTCGGTGCAATCGATCCCGCCAACGACGGTTCCGATCGCGAACGGAAGGACGATCGGCATGTACTTCATCGCTTCGCTAAAGCGCTCGAGCCACTGGAACTCAAACGCTTCCAACCACATCGTCGGGAACATCGTCGGCGTGATCGTATGCTCCCCCGACGCCACGTACCCTTCCACGCCCAACGCTCGCAACAGATAGAACATCCCGCCGGCAACGATCAACGCGCCCAAGGTGCCGGGGACGCGAAATGGCAACGGCACGCGGCCGATCAGCGAAGTCAATACGATCGCCAAAGCGACCAAACCGACCAGCGGCGTTTTCAAGATATCCAACAATGGAAGAAAGCTGATCAGCACCAGTGCGATCGCCGCCAGCGAACCGAGCAGCCCCGCCCGCGGAACGCTTCGTCGAATCCAGCCGCTGACCGGAGAGCAGAGGACTTTAAATAGTCCACTCATCACGATCGCCCAGATCCCAATGTGCCACGCGAAACGGGCCGCTTCCATTTCGTCGAGTCCCAGCCGAACCTTGCCATCGATGAAAGCGGGACCGAGGACAAAGAAGACCATCCCGAACGTGCTGGGCGTGTCGAGCCCCAAAGGCATCGCGGTGACGTCGCTGCGGCGAGTCCGTTTGGCCAACCAGAATGCGAGGGCGAAGAACATCAGATCGCCAACGAAGACGCCGATCGCCGTTCCGGGGACCATCGCCTGCACGGCGACTTCGGCCGGGAACTGGAAGACGCCGGCTAACAGACTGACCACCAGGATCAGCCCCGCGACGTTATCCAACATCAAACCAAAGAAGGCGTTGATGTCGCCTACGGCAAACCAGCGGTATCGGTCGTTGCTCACGAGTTGAGACCTTGCGACGTGGGGAGAAAGAAGTCGCAGCTTCCGCCTAAGCTGAGCAACTATTCGTTGGTCGTTATCGTAACGCAGTGTTCGACAATTGCCAGCATAGGCGAATCACTGTTTGAGTTTAGGCATTTTGGTAACCCGACGCGTAAGCGAGGCACCGCGTGAATTCCTCGCGTACGCGTCGGGTTACCATTTCCCGAGAGCCTCCAGTTTGGAAAAGTGATTAGCCCTAATTGCCAGCATGGGTGTTTGCATCCTCGCTTCGATTGCTCCTACAATGTGACCAGCAACCGCAGCACCCTCTCCGCCGCTCGGCCCGATCCGCGGTCGGCGGATAGCGTGCCGCCGATCTTGTCCCCAACAATCCAATCCACTCCGCCCGCCGCGATCCGGAACGACCGGTCGCCGCCAGCGGGTGATCCAGCGGGCTCATCTACAATTATGGAAAACGTGGAATCCGATGGCTTGCTGCCCCGGTTCACCTTGCGGTGGTTTTCGATCGTCTTCACCCTCTCGGTTCTGGTCGCATGGATCTTCCGGCAATCGGTTCTCGGTAGCCTGTGGGCCTCGGCCGCGATGGTCACCCTGGCCGTGATGGGCGGAATGTTTGCGATCTACGCGGTCCTGTTCATGGTGATCTGGGCCCCCAACGCGTTGGCCAACTTGGGAACCTCGTCGACGCAAAGGGACGCGAATCCCACGCCCGGGAATGAACACGAGGTGAAGTCATGATCGGTGGCCGCGGCATCCGCCGCCGATTGAGTCACCGGGCATCATCGCTGCTCGTGTTGATCGCCACCGCCTTGGCGGTCGGCACTCTGACACCCAAAGCTTCCTTTGCCGACGAATTGCTAGCAGACTTCCCCGTCGATGGCGCCAAGGGTTCGGGGATCGCATTGACGGTGACCGCGGGGGAAACCAAGCGAGTCGGAGTCTGTCCCGTGACGGTCGAAGTGCGGGCGATCGGTCCCAGTTTTGGAGCGGACCGAAAACTGACGATCGAGTTGAGACCGCGGTCGGTGCTGCCAAGTCAGAACACTTTTGATTTCCGCCAGACGATCCAATTGGGCGAATCGGACAGCATCCATCGCGAGGTGCTGGAAGTCCCGATCTATTATCCCTGGGCGCAATGCCGCGTTCGCGTTCTGGAAGATGGAGTCGTCTTGCCGGGAGATGACAGTGACTTATCGACGCCGGTCTTTTTGACCACGGACAATATTCCCGAGTTGACGCTCACGATCATCGAAGCCCGGACGGTCGATTCGGACCCGCCCGATTGGCAACGGTTTCCGGATTGTCGATCGTTGTGGATGGCGTCGCGTGGCGAGCGGATGCCGCCACATTATTTCCGGCCCCAGCAACTTGAACACGAAGCGGCGAAGTCGTCGATTCAGAACCCGGGGCATTCCTCGCTTGCCATCAAGACGGTGCACGAAGATCGGCTGCCCAACCGCTGGACATTATATAATGACACCGATGCCGTGATGGTGTCGGTCAAGGCGCTGCAGCGTATCAAAGAAGAGAACCCGACGGCGATGGAAGCGTTGCGTCAATGGCTCGCGACCGGCGGCGTTCTCTGGACCTATGGTGATTCCGGCACTGCTGAATTAAACGACCTTTTCTCGTTGCCCAATGCTTGGGAGCGATTGACGGTATCGAAGATCCAAGAAGCATCGCAATCCGGCCTCCCGCACAACCCACCTGGGATGGGACGGAACCCTGGCCCGCGGCAGCTCGAGCAACGAACCCTACCCAACGCCAGTCTGCAGCATCCTTTTTTGCTGGTTGAAGGGGCCCGTTCGGTTCAGAAAAGGGTCACGACGCATCCGTACCTGGCCGGCAAGATCGTTTGCATCGACGATGCCTTTCCATTTCCCGGATCGGTTCAGCAATGGAGCACCATCGCCGCAGCGGCCCCGATGCAGATCGGGACCGAGAACCGACTGGGCTTCGACATCGTTCGCGGCGACAGCAACTTCTGGACCTGGTTGATCGCCGAAGTGGGGCAGCCCCCGGTCTATACCTTCCTGGGGATGATCTCGTTGTTTGTGCTGCTGGTCGGCCCCGTTTCGTATTACGTCTTCCTGTACCTCAAGCGGCTGTATCTGTTTTTCGTCTTCGCTCCGATCGTGGCCCTGATCTGTACCGCCTCGATTGGACTCTACGCGATGATCGCCGACGGGTTCGGCAGCCGAGTCCGGATCCGGCACCTGACGCTACTGAATGCTAGCGGCGAGGGCGTGAATTGGTCGCGACAGACCTATTTCTCCGGACTCCGGCCGCGCGACGGCGTCGCGTGGTCGCGCGAAACAGCGGTCTACCCATTGCGAGAACCGCAGCTACCGGGGGCGCGGTCGCAAGAGAATGATGATCCGGGAGCCGCGCAGGTCGTGATCGATGGCGACGCACTCCGGCTGCAAGGGACGTTCATGCCGTCGCGCACCCAATCGCAATTCGTCGCGATCACGCCTCAAATGGATTGCGGAGCAGTCGTCGCCCGTCGCGGCAAAGGGATCGTCCGCGTCGAAAACCAAACCCGACACCCCATCGCATCGATCCTCTTGGCGGACGCTAGCAAACGCATTTGGTTCGCCGAAGCGATCGACGCCGGGAGTGCAGCCGACGCGGTCGCGATGTTGCCAGTCGATGCGGCGCGCTGGATGACGACCAACTTTTTGGACCACGCGCCGGAACTGCCGGCCGGGTATCAAGACGCATCGCAAAGCGAACTGCTTCGATTGGGAAACATGCGGCGGCTTCGAAACACGAGCGGACCACGGTCATTCACCACCGCCAACGTGGGTGGGCTGGTCGAAGCGATGTTCCGGAGCACGATGGTTGAACAGGGTACGCCGCCGGCGAACCATTTTGTCGCCATGGCGGAAGTTCCCGCCGACGCGATCGGGATCGAAGGTGCCAAGCCGGTCGAATGCATTCACTTGATGATGGGCGAGCTTCGATTCGTCGGCGACCCCGATCCGGTTTCCCAAAGCGGTGCCCCAGCCGACGAAGATACTTCGGTGACGAAAGACGAAACTGCGGAGAGCGCCGAATGATTCCCTACCATAGCGACGATTCGGTGATCGAACTGCGGCGGCTGCACCGCAACTTTGGCAAGACCCGCGCGGTCGACGATGTTTCGTTCAGCGTTCCCCGTGGAACGGTGTTCGGTTACATCGGCCCCAACGGCGCGGGGAAGACGACAAGCATGCGGATCTTGGCGACGCTCGAATTGCCGACATTGGGGGATGCTTACGTCGACGGTTTTTCAGTCGTCAACGATCCCGATCACGTTCGCCGTCGATTGGGTTTCATGCCCGACGCCTTTGGAACCTACCCGAGTGTGAACTGTCACGAATACATCGACTTCTACGCGCGGGCCTATGGACTGGCCGGGCGCCAGCGGCACCAACGGGTCCGCTGGGTGATGGACTTCACGCGATTGGACGGCATCGCGGAGAAACCGATCCGCGGACTCAGCAAAGGGATGAAACAGCGGCTGTGTCTGGGGCGCGCTCTGGTTCACGATCCGGCGGTTCTGATCCTCGACGAACCGGCGGCCGGTTTGGACCCTCGGGCGCGGATCGAATTGCGAAGGATGATCCGGGCGCTCGCCGAAGATGGCAAAACCGTTTTGGTCAGCAGCCACATTCTGACCGAGCTAGCCGAGATGTGCGATCGGGTCGGGATTATCGAACAGGGTCGTCTGTTGGCGACCGGCAGCGTCGATGAGATCCAGCGCCAGCAGCGCACGCATCGCGAGTTTGTCGTTCGCGTGATCGACCATCGCGACACGGCGGTTCAAATGCTGGAGAGCAACGATCATGTCAGCCACTTGATCGTCGATGGAGAATTGGTCCGGTTCCAATACGAAGGGGATGTCACTCACCAGGCGACGCTGCTCGCTTCGTTGATCGCCGCGGGGGTGAGTGTCGCGGAATTTTCATCGCACGCCCGATCGCTGGAAGATGTCTTCATGCAAGTTACCGAAGGGTTGGTGCAATGAGTCAGGAAGCGACGCAACCGACGACCGCGGAAGCTCCGCTGTGGATCCAACGCATCGATGCGTTCTTCGATCGCGCGGGGGATTGGTGCAATCCGATCCTTGTCAAAGAAGCGCGGCAGGCGCTAAAGAGTCGTCAATTTATCTGGACCTTCGCCGTGCTGTTGCTTGGCGCCTGGATCTGGTCGTTCGCCGGTACGCTGTTGATGATGCCGGGGATCTATTATGTTCCCGGCGGCCGCGCGATGCTGATGGGATACTACTGGGTCCTGGCGGTGCCGATGATGTTGGTCGCGCCGATGGCGGCCAATCGATCGTTGGTGGCTGAGCGCGAGGACGGCACGTACGAAGTCCTGTCGATCACGACACTCTCGTCCTACCAGATCATCCTAGGCAAACTGGCCAGTTCCGTGCTGCAGTTGGTGATCTACTTTACCGCGCTGGTTCCGTGTGTTGCCTTCACCTACATCTTGCGCGGGATCGACCTGCCCAGCATTGCGCTCTTGATCGCGTCGACCTTTCTGACGTCGGTCTTTATGGTCGTCGTTGGGCTGTTCCTCGCATCGATCTCCAACACGCGATCGTTGCAATCGCTGCTGATGATCGGAATGCTGTTGTTGGTTCTGTTGGCGGAATACCTGCACGGTGCTTTTGCGATGACTTTGATGACATCGGGAATTCGCAGCGACGACAGCGAACTGCTGGTACTATTGCTAGCGATCCTTACGCTCTACCTGGGCGTTTCGATTTTCTTGATCGTCGCGTCAGCCGCCGCCTTGTCGCCGGTCAGCGAGAATCGATCGACGCGATTGCGGATCATGATGCTGGTGCTGCAAGCGGTGGCCATTTTCTGGGCACTTTATTTGCTCATGTATTCCGCGGAGCTGGGCGTCCGTTTTTCGCGCAGCATGTTCTACGACTTCTTTCCGGGCCGCGGAACAGGCATCGTCATCCTCGTGCTATCGGCTTTCTACTGGATCGCGATGGGCGGATTGATGTTGGGTGAATCGGAGACATTGTCGGCGCGGGTTCGACGCGGGCTCCCCAAAACCTTTCTCGGTCGCGTTCTGTTAACCTGGCTGAATCCTGGTCCGGGCACCGGCATGGTCTTCGCCATCTCCAGCTTCGCTGGCATCGTCGCCGCGATCTATGCGTTGGAAGCCTCGGGCGTGATCAATCGCGTCGCGAACAACCAGTCGATCGTTCCGCTCGGGCTGACCCTGTTGGGTTACATGATGTTCTTTCTCGGGATCACGCACTTATTGGTCTCGATGGTCCGCGGCAAAGGAAGCGTCACGCCGTTTGTGTCGCTTGTCGCCACGCTGTTGATGATGTCGCTGGGCTGTATCATCCCCTATTCGATCGGGCTGTACGTGAACAACTTTCGCAGCTTCACCTGGGACGAAACCCAGATCACCAATTGGGCTTGGACGCTGCGACAGTTCGCCAATGGTGCCGCTGCGGTATCGATCCCATGGATGGTCCTGACGATGGGATTGCTGGCGGTTGCCGCGAATCTACTTTACGTCGGACGCGACGTGATGGTCCGCCGCGTCTCGACACCGCAGCGCGTGCTGGATGAACTGGCAGCGCTGAATCCACTGCCCGAAAGCGAAACGTCGAGCGATCCGTTGGCGTAACCCAGCCGCGACCGATTTGATTTCTACAGCGATCGACCAAGAGACGGAATCATCCAACGCAACAAAGGTTTCCGATCGCCAAGGTCATTTGTCGGCGTCGGGTTGCGAGGGAGGGTTATCGCGTGGCACACCGACTGCTCGCGGCCCTCGACGATCGCCGGGACGGTTGTCGCCGCGCGGCGGACCACCACCTCGCTTTCCGTTTTCGAAACCTGGCGGATCGAAACCGGGACCGCGCCCCTCGGGGCCTCGGCGATCACCGCCACGCCCTTCGCCGCCGCGACCATCCCAAGGCCGAAAGCCCGATCGACCGCCGCCGCGACTGCGCAGCGCTTTGAGCGCTTCGTTGGGATCGCTCAGATCGATCCGTTCGCGAAGCATCGCATCGGCCGATTCGTAGGCATCCAACGGACTGTTGCCCGAGCCATCGATCGGCGAACGTTTCCAAGCCGCAAACATCGTCCAGTAGAACAACCGATTGGATTGGTCCCCGGAGTCTTGAACATTCTGCAGGAATTGAGTCGCTTTGGCGCTAAGCGATTGGCGGACCAACTTCTTCTCTTCCGCCGTTACCGGTCTCACCTTCCCCCACCAACCGTCGGTCGAACTGCCCCTTCGCATCGCTGGAAGGACATACAACTTGACCAAAATGTGCGCCATCACCTCGTCGGCGTTTAACGACAATTCCTTACTGACGGTTTCCGCGCGCCGCTGCAACGTCGCATACGCTTCGCCCGAAAGTGCGTCTGGCAATTCGTCGACCCGCGACTGGGCGATTTTGAATAGCGCTGCATACAGCTGGTCGAGATCCTCTGCCGTCAGTTGTTCATGATCCCCACGACGGGTCTCTTGAATCGTGGCGGTGACCAATCGCAAACGTTCGGTGGCAGCGGCCGATTGCAACTCCGTCTGCTTTGGGGGCGAAAGTGTATCGAGCCAATCGACGTAACTGACCAACGTTTCGGTCAATCGATCGGCATCGTCGCGAGCTTCGATCTGCCGCACATAATCCTTCAACTCCGTTTGCCGTTGGAGTGGCTGAGCGACCAATTGTTCGTACTGCAATTGCAGATCCCGTTTCAAATCGGCGGGCATCTCTGCCAACTGAGTCGTCCGCTCTGGTTCGGCAACCGCCGCCAACCGCCCCTCGACGCTGCGAACTGGCAATTCCTCCAGATCACGGCTGATCGAAATATGCTCTTGCCACGCGGGCTGTTCGGCCAGCGAGGCGAAAAATTTCAAATCCGAATCGCTCTTGATCTGCGAATAGGCGCGTAGATGCTCCGCGACCGCCAGTCCTTCAACAAGTTCGCGTTGCTGTTCTTGTTGGTAACCGCGAACGATCACGCCCCCAACGATGAACGTGACCGCGGTGGTGAACAAGAGACCAACCGCTGCGGCGGATAGTTTCCAGGGGCGACGTTGTTTGACGATTTCAAACTCTTGCGATGCGCTGACCGCAATCATCTCGACGGTGGTGCGAGCAAAATCGTTATTGACCGTCGTGCGTGGCAGTTCGTCCAGCATGTCGAACGTTTGCTGCAGCGATCGCAAGCGCCGTTTGCAATCGGGATCTTCCATCAAACGTTCTTCGAGCGCAGCCCGTTGGTCATCTTCGAGTTCACCGTCGAGATAGGCAACCAATTGTTCGTCGAGGTCGCTGGGCGAACCGTCGTCGATCGGGCGTGTTGCTTCCATGATTCCACTTACATTAAAAAGGCCGCGATGTCGCCGCGCTATCGCAGATCGCGCGGCGTTCAATCGCTCGTGATTGTTCCACGGAAACTGTACCGACGCGGCGCCGTGGAACGCGCGACGCGGTCGAGCCCCGAATTACGTGGGGTCTTCGGTTTTATTGGCGGTCGCCAAATTGGAACCCTGATTCACATAGGGCTCCAGAATTTCTTTCAGGTTCACCCGCGCTCGCGACAATAAACTTTTGACCGCTTGCGGAGTCATCTTCATGACGTCGGCGATCTCCGCATAACTCAGTTCTTCGAACCGGCTCAACCATAGCGCCATCCGTTGGCGTTCGTTTAATTCTTGAATCGCCATCCGAACGATCTCGGCCCTTTCCAAGCCTTCGATCTGACGAGCGGGCATTTGGCCGCTGGCAGCCAACGCCAACGATTCCAACGTCGCATCGCTTTCGGTGTCATTGCGGCGTGGCGCGTCGGTGGCGCGAACCTCGCGCCGTCGACTCGCCGAACGAAGCGAGTTTTTCGCGACGTTCCCCGCAATCGTAAACAGCCAAGTGGAAAACTTGGCTCCCGGTTCGTAACTCTTGCGAGCTCGGTAGACTCGCATAAAAACGTCTTGTGCCAAGTCTTCGGCCATGTCACGGCGGGGTGCCAAGTGTTCCAACAACTGCACCAAACGGTTCTGATATCGGTGTACTAACTCTTCGAATGCGGTGGCGTCATCGTTGCGTACGCGCAGCATCAAACGGACATCGGGGTCCAATTGTTGATAACGCAACGCGGTCGATGGGCTAACGGGCAAAGTCGAATCGTCCTTCGGCTTAAGGAATTAGAACTTGCGATATTCGGGCCTCAGGTGGTCGCCAGAATCCGCAGAATGTGCTGCCGTTCAGTCTAGCGCACGACCGCTGCGGAAACTACGTCACCCAGAAACTTTAAACCGACAAGATCCGACAAAGTTTCGCGGAAAATTGATCGCCCTTGGGCGTCGACGATTCACAAAGGAAATACCGCACGCCCCGCTCAACGGGCGCGGTTGACGCAAAACCCGACAAGCTTGCCGCCCCGCCGAAACTTCCCATCGCCGCTAGGGTTTCTATTGCCATGCGTTGACGGCGCAAATAATCCCCGCAAAGATGGGGGCTCAGGAGCGGAGGGCGTTCGGAACGGCGATTTTACATCGACGTGTCCACGCCAACCGGTGAACGATCGCGTGAAGGAAGGATAGAATGATTTTACGAACGGTGATCTTGTATTCGGCCATCATTTGCGCTCCGTTTTCCGCGCTGGCAGAGCCCAAACCGGAGATGAGCGTTGCCAGTCGACAGCCGACCGACTCGCATCGCGATTCGATCAGAGAACGCCCCTTGCATTTCGATCAAGAATCTCGAGTCACCCGAATCGAGAAGGGGTATCTGTTTGTCGATGGCGAGCGAATCGCCTGGCCCTTTGAAATCACCTCCACCCCAAACACCGATCACCTGTCGGTCAACGGCTACAAGATTTGGGTTGGGACCAGTCAGACATCCCGCCCCCGTGGACGCAACGACAATCCCTCGCGTCAATTCCGCAACAACCGCTATCTTCAACGACACGTTGTCGAATCATTGCGCGGCAATCGAGCGGTCTTCGCCTTCAGCGATAGCCCGGCGGTGATTCTGAATGAAAATGTATTTTGCGCAAACCTGTTGAAGTTCGATCGCGAATCGGAACCCTATCAGGAACTCCAGGATTCGATCGCCGATCAAGAACAACTACAGTCGATGGAAGCATGGTTCACCAGCTACACGCCATCACAAGATCTGATCGACGCGGCAACCGTCGTCGTGGAACGCTACGAACGCGCCAATCAAATCAACCGCGCCCAAGTCAGTGCCGCCACAGCATTGAACCAGTTGACGTATCCGATGACGATGTTTGGCTTGATGGTAGGCGTCTACGCGTTTGGACACCTGATGATGACCACGCCCAAGACGCCTGCGTTATTCCCCGAGGCAAATCTGTTGGACGTGATGTCGCGCGCGACGGTCATTTCGGTCGCGTTGATCTGCGCCCACGCTTCGCTTGATCTCGTCTGGACGCTACTGACATCTCGAGCCGGACAGATGCGAGAGATCAATCCCGTCGGCGCCCAATTCGTCGATTCCCCGGCGGCGCTGATCGCCTTCAAAGCCACCGTCACGCTGGGCGCCTGCGGGCTGTTGATTGGATTGCGGAAACACCGCTTCGCGCAAACGGCGTGTTGGTGGATGTGCCTCGTCTGCACGATCCTCACCTTCCGTTGGCTGATCTTCAGCTCGATGCTGGTTTGAAACCGATCGGGGCTCCCCGGCACCGTGGTCTCTCGCAACCGTTCGGGAACTTTTGAGAGCCCGCATGGCCCAAGATAGCCGCAGTCCGGTTTTCTAGTCTTCCGACGGATTGCGCATCCATTGCAACCCGCGCGGCGCTCGCGAGGCGACAAACGGTTGGCCGACGGCTTGCCCGGTTTCGGCCCATTGTTCGGCGGCAACCGTCAATTGGTTCAAGACGACTTCAACCTGTCGACGGTAGGTTTCCAAGTCATCTCGATCAGCTTTGGCCGGTATCCGAATCCCCGGCCCCATGATCGCTCGGGCGCGGCTGCCCGGCCGCGGCACCGCGAATCGATCCCACGCCCGTCGGATCCGCCACGGCCGATCGTACCCAAGGCCCAGCGGAATCAAAGGCAATTGCAGACGCGACGCGAGATAAACGCAGCCCGCGGCCAGCTCCCGTCGCGGACCGCGCGGTCCGTCGGGAGTCATCGTCAGATTCATCGACTTGCCCTGCCGAAACATCTTCCGTAGCGCCGTGATCCCACCGCGCGAAGTCGACCCTCGAATTGTGCCAAAGCCGACAAAACGTGTCGCCCGCGCCAGGGTTTCCGCATCCCGGTGTTGGCTCAACAACATCGCCACGTCGTTGTGTCCGCGCAGATAGAACATGAACGGTATGTATTCATGCCAGAAGATATAAATCCCCGGCGTGGTATACGAAGCGTTCACCGGATCGTGGCTTTGGTCGTAATAGGAGATCTGAAACCGCAGCGTTTTCATCCACGCGCGAACCGCGATCGACGTCCCCAAACTGAACGAACCGCCAATCCATCCCGAAGTCAGTTTCACAGCGGCGTTCCTTCAAATTGCGACGCGGTCGCTCGGCACGGGCTGGCTTTCAACGCCACGAATCCCAACACCTGCGCCGCCGCGATGGTTAAGCGTTCCATTGGCCACTAAACACTTCCACCGCAGGCCCTGTCTTGAAGATCTCGCCGGTGGTCTCATCCCATCGCAAGCGAAGGTCACCCCCTAGCAAATGAATCAAAACCTCTCGATCGGCGCGTCCGGTCAGCACCGCCGCGGCGCAGACGGCTGACGCACCAGTCCCACACGCCCACGTCTCCCCCGAACCACGCTCCCACGTCCGTTGTCGCAATTCACCACGACCGATGACTTCGACAAATTCGATGTTCGTGCGATTGGGAAACCGCGGATCGACTTCGATTTTCGGCCCCAGTCCCAACACCAATTCATCGGTTGCCGATTCGACAAAGCAGACGCAGTGCGGATTGCCCATCGAAACGCAGGTCACCGACAACGTGTGCCCATCGATCTCGAACGGTTCGTCGACCACCGCCCCCGTTGGCAGGATCGTCGTTGGAACCCGAGGAGCTTCCAGAATGGGTTTCCCCATGTTCACGGTCACTTGCTGCACCCGATCGCCTTCGGCTTGCAGTTCCAGTTTCAAAACGCCGACACCCGTTTCGATGTTCAACGTTGGTGTCCGCCGGATGTCGTGGTCGTACAGATATTTGGCAACGCAGCGGATCGCATTGCCACACATCTCCGATTCGCTGCCATCGGCGTTGAACATCCGCATCCGCGCGTCGGCAATTTCCGAAGGCTGGATTAAAACCAAGCCATCGCCACCGACGCCGAAGTGCCGGTCGGAAATCGCGATCGCCAGCTTGTCGACATCCGCGGGGGTCGGCTGCGCAAAGCAATCGATATAAACGTAATCGTTCCCCGCCCCTTGCATCTTCGTAAATTGCATCGTCGTTCTCAGTCTCATGGGCCCGCGTCGAGCCTAGTTGGAATGGTGAGGGTGAACGCTAGCTAGCGTTGCCAACCGACAGGAAAGTGTCCCAAAATCGGTGCCCGCCGTGCGTGCGCAAACCGCAGCGAACCCGCACGCCAAAATAACCTTTTGCCCAGTTTCACGAAATAGGTGCGATCGCCTGCCGCACCAAACAGGCGGATCACGCCAAGACCTCGGCGATCCGATGCCCCTCCACATTGGTCAATCGCCGCTGAACCCCGTTGTGTTCAAAGGTCAGTTGTTCATGATCGAGCCCCAACAGATGCAGGATCGTCGCGTTCAGATCGTACAGCGGATGGATATCTTCCACCGCCTTGCGCCCCAGTTCATCGGTCACGCCATGGCTGACACCACGCCGCACGCCCGCACCGGTCAACCAGCACGTGAAGCCATCGGGATTGTGATCGCGTCCCTTGGCTCCCTTTTGGAACATGGGCATTCTGCCAAATTCGGTACACCAAACGACCAACGTATCCTCCAGCAATCCGCGCGCTTTCATGTCGCGGATCATCGCCGCAGTTGGTTGATCCATGATCTCGGCATGCCGGTCGTATTGTTCTTTCAGTTTGCTGTGACCATCCCAGTTCAATTCGCCGCCGCTGGCGTAGGCACCGTTGAACAGTTGCACAAACCGGACTCCACTTTCGACCAACCGTCGCGCCAAAATACAGTTCTTTGCATAGGCCGCCTTGATCGGATTCGAAGTATCATCGGCCCCGTACATCGCCATCGTCTGAGCGGTCTCTGTGCTCAAGTCGCTGATCTCCGGAACACTCAACTGCATCCTTGCCGCCAATTCGTAGCTGGCGATCCGGGCGGCCAATTGGCCGTCGCCCGGATGACGTTCCAGATGCCGCCTATTCATTTTTTCAAGATGCGCCCGCGCCGCGCGATCAGCAGCCGCGGAGACCTGCGGCGGCGGAGCGAGATGCCGGATCGGATTCTTCGAACTGAAGGGCGTCCCTTGGAACTCCGCCGGCAGAAATCCAGCTCCCCAATTGTTGACGCTCGCCTGCGGCACGCCCCGCGGATCGGGAATCGCCACAAACGCCGGCAGGTTCTGATTTTCGCTACCCAACGCGTACGTTACCCATCCGCCACCGCTGGGAAATCCGTCTTCGACAAACCCCGTCGAAAGAAAGTTCTCCGCCGGTCCGTGCGTATTGCTCTTACTGGTCAGCGAATGAATAAACGCAAACTCGTCGGTCAGTTCCGCCAAATGAGGAATCATGTCGGAAACCATCTTCCCCGTTTCGCCGCGCGGACGAAACGTATACTGCGGTCGCGCCAGTTCCCCCGCGGGTCCTTGGAACGTCACTGCAGGACCGTCCTTCAACGGCTTGCCATCCTGCCTGATCAGTTCCGGCTTGAAGTCCCACGTCTCCAACTGACTGACCGCGCCGGCGCAAAAGATCACCAGCACATTCTTCGCTTTAGCCGGATAGTGCGACGGTCGCGCAGCATAAGGCCGGGCCGGATCGATCGCTGGCCGTGCGGCGGTTGCTCGCTCCCCAGCCAACAAACTGCCCAACGCAATCGAACCGATACCGGTCGTCGCGTCGCTCAGAAAACGTCGTCGATTGTTCATGAATTCAATGCTCTTTCTCAGGAACCGCGGGGAGGACGTCCGATGGCGTGTGCGATCACGGCATGAACAGAAATTCGTTCGCGTTGTAGATCACGCGGCACAAGGTCGGCAGTCCATGCTGGCCGACCAACGCTTCAGCCGAATCCAATTCATCGCGTTCGGGATCGCGACCCAATGTCAGCCGATAGAGATGCCGAATTTGATCGCGCACGTCCCCACCGACATCGGCCGCCGCGCGTGCAGCCAGCGCTTCGGACTGCTCGATCGTGAACCGGCTGTTGAATAGGTTCAGCGCCTGGATCGGCGTTGTCGATTGTCGCCGGCGGGCGGCGCTTTGGCCTGCGTCGGGACAGTCGAACGCGCCGAAGACGGCTTCGGGTTCCATCCGGATCTTGTGCGCATAAACCATCCGCCGCAGACCTTGATCGGAGAACGATTCAATCGGCGGGAAACCACTCAATCCCCCACGCGACTTGAACAGATCGAAGCCTGGTCCGCCGGTCGTCAAATTCAAACGACCGTTGACGGCCAGCATCGAATCGCGGATCGCTTCAGCTTCCATTCGTCGCGACGGAAATCGCCACAGCAAGCGAACGCTGGCATCGACCGCCTGCCCGGCGGGAACGATTTGATTCGATTGCCCGTACGTCTGCGACAGCACGATCAAGCGATGCAAATGTTTGACCGACCATCCGCTGCGAATGAACTCCGCCGCTAACCAATCGAGCAACTCGGGGTGGGACGGTCGCTCGCCGCTGCGGCCGAAATCGCTCGGCGTGCCAACCAATCCGATCCCGAAGTGCCATTGCCAAATCCGATTCACCATCACGCGAGCGGTCAACGGATTGTCGGGGCGGGCGATCCAATCGGCCAGCGCCATGCGGCGTTCTCGATCGGAAGCGTCGCCCGCCAAGCGAACGTCACCCAACGCGGTAAGCACCGCCGGTGGAACAAGTTCGCGCGGCTGTTCGGGATCGCCACGCAACAAGAAATGCGTCGGTTCGGGCTTTGTAAACCTGCCGGCAAAAAACTGGGGCGTCTTGTTTAATTGTTCGATCTGTTTTTCAAGCGACTGTTTCTCGTCGCGCAGCGCTTGCGACCTTTGTACTTGCGATTCGGCCAGCCCGGCCAGATGTTGCATCGCGTCCAACGAAGGCCCCGCCTGCAATGTGAACGAAGTCGGCAGCCGGTCGCTGAATTTCCCTTGTCGATCGCGGCTCCAAACGACACGCCCGATCGACGTCACCTCGGGCAGTTCCAACAGCACCCAACCACGGCCTGCGGTATCGGACATCCAACTGTGGCTGTTCCCATAAAGGCCATCGTTCAGGTGTTCGAGTCGGTGTTTGTCCGAAGTCCGGCTGCCCGATGCGGTCAGCTTCGTCCCACGAGACGCCAACGCCACGTTCGTCTCCACCGGATCGGCGGCAAAGATTTCGAACTCATCTAGGCACGGTTCGATCAACCCCAACGAAGGATGCCGATTGCAATCGTGGATCGTAAACCGAACGAACCTCGCATCGATTGGTTCAAACGCCAGCGAATTCATCTGCGCCTCGGTCGCCGCCGGCATCGCGATATCGGCCGCTTGCTGCAGTTCGTTTTCGATCTCGTCGACTCGCGTCGCCAGCTTTGCCGCCTGGTGACGTCGCCGATCGCTATCCTCCGACGCGATCGGTCGTTCGCCATATTTCACACCGCTGAAAAAAGCTTGCATCGCGAAATAGTCGGTGTGCGAGATCGCGTCGAATTTGTGATCGTGACATCGAGCGCAACCAACGCTTAGCCCCAAAAAGGCCTCTCCGGTATTGATCACGATCTCGGCCAATTCGTCCTGCCGAGCCAATCGCTTCGACGCGTCGTCCTTCCCGATTTGTCCTGGCAACAGCGCGGCCGCGGTGACTAAAAATCCCGTCGCCGCATCCTGCTGCATCGTATCGCCATGCAATTGTTCGTGGATGAATTGGTCGTAGGGCGTGTCGTTGTTGAACGACGCGATCACATAATCGCGATAGGGCCAAGCATTGGGTCGCGGCGTGTTGACCTCGAAGCCATGCGTGTCGGCATACCGCACCACGTCTAACCAATGCTGGCCCCAGCGTTCTCCGTAGCGCGGCGACGCCAGCAAACGATCGACCACGTGGCGTTGGGCTTCGCTCGAATCATCGTGTTCGAATTCGACAATCTGTTGCGGCGTGGGAGGTAAACCGATCAGATCGAAATAGACGCGGCGAAGCCAGTCGCGGCGCGGCGCCGCGGGGGAGAGTGTCAGTCCATGTCGTTGTAGTTCGTTTTGCACAAACGCATCGATCCGCAAACCGTTGGCCGCATCCAATTGTCCGTCCGCGGCGGTGTGCGGATCGGAAGCCGCCGCGTCGATTGGAAAGGCGAGCGGTTTGAAAGACCAGTGATCAGTACGGTCTTCCAACGTGGCAAGGTCGACGCCGTCGGGCCAGTCAGCTCCCTGTTGAACCCAACGGATCAACAGATCGATCTCCGCTGGCGACAGTCGGTTTCCTTCGGGAGGCATCCGCGTGTCGGGATCGTCACTGGTGATCAGTTCGATCAGGGGACTTTCGTCGAGCTCGCCCGGAACGATCGCGGCACCATAGCCATCGCCGCCTTCAAACGCGGCCGCCTTGATGTCTAACCGGAAGCCACTTTTTTGCTTCGCTTCGGCGTGACAAGCGTAGCAATGCTGTTGAAAGATCGGCCGCACTTGTTCGACAAAATCGATCGAATCCTCGGCGATCAGCGGATCGATCAGCAGCACGAACAGCGAGCAGGCAAGCAGTCGGTTCATGTTCATCCACGGCAGGAAGGGGCGAGATGGCGTGAGGGGCACCATTATAGCCGAACTAAAATACCGCCGACCAACATTATTCCGGAACATGCGTTGCCAGCCGACGACAGCCTCAACTTGCGATTCGGTGTCGCTGTTGACTTAGACTTCGAGATCCAATTGCTCGCCACAGTCATCGTCGATCGGCTTCACGTTCGACGGCGGATCGCCTTGCTCTTCGTCCGCATGCTCACGTTCTTGCAGTTCGAACGGCCGCCGCCCATCCCCATCGCGATCCCCGCTTTTACTGCTGGCTTCGAGCGTCAACTGATCCGCTCCTTCGGCCTGCCCTGGGGATTCACTTTGATTCACCGCGGCCTGTTGATTCCGAACCGTCTCGGTGTCGCTGCCGCGCTGCTGGGCTCGCGCGGTTCCTGCCAATCCGGTCACTGCAGCACTGGGTTCAATGGACATCGCAATCATCTCCCCTGTTGAGTTGAGCTATCGGGTCAAGAGTTCCTGTCGCGTGGTGCGTCCGGCGGTTCGCCGGTTTGAGTTGTCGCCGTCGAATTCAGGAAACAGCCTTTCGAGCGCCTGTTCGATCTGTTTCAACGTCCGTTTATCGAACACCGGATTGGCCAACGTTCCGGTCACATCGATCGTCCAAAGTGTATACTGTTGATCTTTCAACGGGTTCAGCAACCGACTCCACAAGTTGTTTGGACTGACGCCGGTTTCAAATCGCAGATCGAGCTCTTGACGTAGGTTTGCGGTCCCCGAACCACGCAGCACCAGGATGTCGCCCCAGATGCGGATGTCATCGAAACTGATTTGTTCACCGTCCAAACGAAACTTTAGTTCACAGTTGGAAAGATCGCCGTCGTGGTTCGGTTTCACGCTCAGAATATTCAACAACCGCACGACCGCAGGCAACTCATACAGACTGGCGTCTTGCAAACTGGCGGCCCCTTGCCCGGAGAGCGTTTGGTAATCGCCCAGCAAACCGCGCAGCCGCATCACCGCTCGTCCGGCTCCTTTGGTGTGCTGGGCCGGCTGATTTAAATCGCGCAACAGCGTCGCAAAATCGATCCCGTCGAAACGGCCGTTGACGTCAAATCGCCCACTGGTCAGATCCATCTGGCCATCGAGTTCGGCGATTCCGCCAAACAGGCCGCCTCGAATCGATTTGCTCGATGCTGCGACCGATTCCGAGCGGCCATCGTGAACCGCTTGGCCGACAAACAATTGATCTTCGCGAATTAAGATCGGGCCTTGCACGTTGGTCACTTGCACATTGTCGACGTGCAAAGAATCTAACCGTACGTTTCCGGTGGCGTTGGTCGTTTGAGCGATCCGTTCTCCCGCAATCTGCACCTCGCCCCGGATATCGTGAACCGGTCCGGCATCGCCGATCCGGTTTCCTTCCAATTGCAGCCGCAGATCCCAATCAAAATCGAGATCGGGATGGTCGTGATCGGGGAATGCAAAGTTTGCGGTCCCCCGCAGACTGACCGGGGGCCCATACAATTGCAGGGCGTGGAACGTCCCCTGCACCTCCTCTGGCAAAGCGGTCAGCAGATCGTTGTCGACCAATACACGGGTCGGCGGTTGAGCATCGACGCTCAACACCCAACGCCCATCGGCTTGGCGAACACAGCGTCCCTGGGCGTTAAGCCGCGATTGACCGTGCCAACCCTGCAGATCGGAGATCACCACTTGGTCGTCGACATATTCGGCCCGCCCACCAGTGATGTTCAAACGGTACGGCAAACTTTCCGGCGTGATGCTGACCGAGCGTGGCGGGCGATCGCTACGCGGGTATTGATCGGCCATAATCTTCAGTTGAGGCGTGGTCTGGCCTGGCGCGAGATCGATGAACACATTCAAGTGCTCCAAGACTCCCGACGGCCCGAGCGTGTCCCAGATCGATTGGTGCTCGGCGGCCAAGACGCGTCGCAGCGATTGATCCATCGAAATTCCATAGCCATCGATCTCCAATTGGAAAAGCGTTCCCGCGGGAAGCGATTGGCAGATACCCCGCGCCGAAATCGACGCCGAATCGATACTCTGACCGCGGACGTTGGAGATATGGACGATATCGTTGTCGACTAACACTTGACCTTGGATGTCATGGATCGGATAGGCAAAACGATCGTAGCGGAGGTTGGTCTGTTCAAACCGCAGATCCATCATCTTGGTACGTGTACCGTCGGCCCAGCTTTCAAACTTGCTGCTCGCCAACGAAACCTTCCCTGAAACATTCAGCGAGCGGACCAAATTTTCCAGCTTCGACGTCTCTTCTCCCCGAGGCGTCAGCGAGGTCAACAGCGTCTCGTCGATCGTCAGCGGCCCCTCGGTCGACAGTTCGACCAACGTCGTTCGGTTGTTGGCCGCTGGATCGCGTTTTTCCAACCGCAAGTTACATCGCAGCGGTTGCCCTTCCAAACGCCCGACCAGCCCTTGGCCAATCGTCTCCCGATCGCTGGAAAAGATCGTGCCGCGGACATCTTTGACCGGATAGGGGAACCGATCGAATTGGACATCGAGCCCCAAGCATTGAATCGCCGATTGCCAGCTCCATTTCTGGCCGTCGAAGCGAACGTTGGCATTGGCCGCAATTCGACCGCGGGGGTTCAAACGCTGGAAGATCTCTTGGCACTTCTGCGGTGTGCACGATGCCAACTCTTCGTGCAGCAATAGCTCTTCGGTATCCAATGAAAACGACAGCGGCATCGGCCAGCGCCAACCTTGGGTCGCCCCTTTCGCTTCGCAACGAGCATCGCCGATCCGAGCCGACAGCAACGCAACTTCCAAACCACTCGGACGCAGAAAAAATTCTCCCTGCAAGCGTTCCATCTGATACGGCAGGAACGACGACTCGTAGCGACCATCGATCAAATCAACTTTGCTAACCCAGTTGAGCGCAGCCTGTTGAGAGCCTCCTTCGACCGAAGCGACGCCATCGAATGTCGCCGACAGCCCCGCTAATTTCGTAAGACGATTCCGTAGACAGAAAGGTAATTGGGCGGCCACCGTTCGATTGAACTCCGCACGCCGCAAACGCGATCGAACGTTCCATTTTTCGGAGTCGAATTCCCCCACGACTTCCAGCAACTCGAAGAAGTCGGCTTCCGCGGTCAGTTGGAATGTCTTTGGATCCGCGGGGTTCGGAGGGCGATTCAGGATCCGGCCTTTGATTTCCCGAACCACCATCGGACGCGCGTCGGAATTGGCCGGATCGATGACCGATAAAACCCCACGCTCGATCTCGATCGTTTCCGCACCGGGGCCAAATTTAGGCAAAGGAAAAAATTGTTCGATCGCCAAATGCCCCTCGGGATCGATCTGCGACGTCAACTCCAACCCTCGAATGGTCAGCTTCTTCGGGCTGAAATCGAAGTCGGCCAGCCGTTGCAAACTCAAATCGGTATCGACGACGATCCGTTCGATGCAAACCAACGCCTTGCACTGCCCCTGTCGCGCGGCATCCCCAAGCACCAACTGTTCGATCACCACACCGCGGCCCGGTTCGTATCTCGCCGCCCCGATGTCGACATACGCTTCGCGGTAGTGTTCGCGCAACTTGCTCAACAGATGCCGTCGCACCTGTTCACCGGCCGTTGTGGGAAGCGCCGACCAAGCGGCTGCGGCAACCGCGATCAACAGCAACAACACGAGCACCCACACAGAGACTCGCCCTGTGGTGTCGCGTTGTCGTGTTGCTACCGCATTTTGCATTTCAATCCGCTGCGTGTTTGGAATCGCGCGTAACCAAACGTCCCAACCAAGTCGCCCAAACGGGGGCGGCAAGGATGGTCAAGATCAAGACCGCCGGTAATCGATATCGCATCGATCCGATAAAAACGGCGTGTAACGAAGTGAAGTAGAGTGCTGGCATCCAGAGCAGTAAAACCAACCAACCGAGCTTGCGGTACCGCCACGAACCGATCGCTGCCGGAACAACAACCAACAACATCCCAGCCGCCGACGCGAACCGGATCGCAACCCCAGGAACCTCGCTCGCCGTGGGCCATGGCCGCCACGTACGGGCAACTTTCACCGCGGCCAAGCGAACCACTTCGCCTGGATTTTCGAGAGCCCAGGTCTTCGCCGCCGTCGACATCCGTTGGTTCAAACGGTACTCAAATGTGCTGTCGAGAACCGTGGCTTCCGTATCGTGTAAACGTTGTTGACGGGCGAATTCGGAATTGAATCCCATCCCCGTGTCGCTGGCTCCCGTCGCTCCGGGGTGCAGGCCGTCGTACATGCTCGGCCCGACCTGCAACGTCGTCACGACAAAGTGACCGGTGATCTGATAGCTGCGAACCCACCATGGCGACATCACGACGGCAAATCCCAGCAGCATTGCCAAGCCCATCCAGGCGGTCTTGCGATACTGACTCGGTTGCCGAAGGAACTGCAGCAGACAAACAAAGGGAGCGAACAACAGCCAACTGGGTCGGACCAGAACCGCCAGTCCGGCGATCGCTCCGGCGGCGATCGACCATCCCGATCCCGACTTCAACGTCGGCGCGATCCAGGCCAACCGCCACAGCAACAAATTGCCCACCATCAATGGACAGAAGGGGGCTTCGCTTAGAACCAAGATGCTCATCGAGATCGCGCCGGGATGAAGCGCCGCCAAACCGCCAGCGCACGCCGCGGCGATCGGGCCAAACATAAGATGCGCGTAATACATCACGCCCGCCACCGAAATCGTCCCCAGCAGACAGCCCAGCATGCGGACGCCCAGGATGTTTCGATACGGATCGTCGTCGTCGATCCAAGGGGCGATCATCAACGGGTAGATCGGCACGCGAAAGATCTTCGCCTCGGGGCCGCCATATTCATACGGCAGCCCGCGAGCGATCTGCGTCGCCAGGGCCCAATAGCTTTCCGAATCACCGAAGGCAAAGTGCTGGTCCTGTCGATCCAGACGTGTTTGCCACCAATACGCCGTCCCACACCGCACCGTCAGCGCGACGAGCAGAATAGCGGAAAAGACGTATGCGGTTCGGATGGGAAACATCCGCGAATAGTAGTGGACGGGTTAATAGCTAAGCCAGCCCAGATAGTCCCAGTATCGGTAGATCCAGGGATGTTGCCATGGATTTTCGAGGGCGCTGACCACCGAAAACAGCCCGGCCGCTAGCATTCCACAGCCGAGCACCCTCCCCACCGGGTGGTTTGATATCCAGTCGGCGGCGGGCAGCAGCAGCCAGATCCACAGCGGAATGAACCACAGCATCCAGCGAAACGCACAGCTGACACCACCGTAGTTGCGGTCGATCAATGGCCGAGCGATGTAGAACGCGAAGCAGACGAGCGTGGCGATAGCGATCGCTGCGGCGAGGTTGCGATAGCAAACCGTCTCGCTGCGAATCCAGCACAAACATCCGACGATCGACAGCAACCAGATCGGCGTCAGCGAAAAAATTCCGTGATGCCCAAACGTCGCATGGAAGGCGTACAGCCCGCGCGACCGCTCTCCCTTATCGACACCTGCCCGGTACTTCGGCTGCCAATACGTCCCGGGATATTCGTACCAGTCATCCCATTGACCGAGGATCCAGCCGGCGCCATCGCGGTTGATCGCGTAACGCATCTGGGAATCGGGCAGCCAGACTTCCAGCAGATCGGGTTTGGTCGTCTCGCGGATCTCCATCGCTGTCTCGCCATCGATTGTCACATCGTCGCCGCGATCCCCTTGAATCAACAGCGGGCGAATCGTTGCGATATCGGGGGCGTCGGCAACCGATTCGATGCGAGCGATCTCTGGACCGCTGCCGCGATGCGTGTAGGGAGGTCGCAGGCTGCCGTGGGCGTAATAATTCGTTCCGAAAAACGCGACAGCAACAACCATCAAGCCCAGCGCGTACATCGAAGTCGCTCGCAACCCTGACGACCAGAGCAGCAGAGCGCCCCACAAACAAGCCATCGAAAGCGCAGGCAGTTCGTTTGCCGCGGCAAATCCACCGGCAAGACCGGCCACAAAACCGAGGGCTGGCGAACTGCGTCGATCGCAGATCGCCAGCACACAGACCAGGGCAACCGCCGAACTGATCGCGGCCGGCAGATGATTGCTCAACGAGATCGCAAAGGGTACTAACAAGGTGCCACATGTGACCACACTCGCGGCTAACAAACGGCCGAAGTTCGTTTTCCCATAACGTTCGATCAGCCCGAGCATGATGGCAAAATAGACGACCATCGGCAGGGCATTGGTCAGCACCAGCAACCAACGGCCAACCATAAACGGTTCGCCAAAAAGACTGGCTCCCGTCAGGGTTTTAAACGCCGCATAGACGCCCGCCAACATCGTCGGATACAGCGGCGGCTTGCTGCTGTAGTAGTGTTGTTGTCCGTCCTCGCCGCGATGCCGGACCATATCGATCGTGTACCAAACGCGGCGTTTTCGCACCGGTTCGCGATAATCGACCTGTCGGTCGATCGCATAGGTTCCATCGTCGACCAGCGACGAAATCGTGCACCATCGGCTTCGATCGTTGGCACTCAGAAATGGGACTTCGCCGGTGCTCGATCGAACCACCGCGATTCGTCCGCAGATCATCGTCGTGGCGATCACGGTCAGCAGCAGATAGATCATTCGCCGCAGCTGGCGTTCCTTCGACTGGGCAATCTCAGACATCGGTCGACGCCTCGGTGCGCTCTGCGATCGAATACGGTTGCACCTCGCGTCGCGAGGTTGCGGTCAGCAATTCGGCTAACAATCCAGCGATCATCAACTGGGTACCAACTAAAAAAGCCATGATGCAGAAGTAGAAGATCGCCCGAGTGTGCAGATGCATGTCGTCTTCAGGAAGATCGTTCAACCGCGTGAAGACCCACGAGATCGACAACCAAACCAATCCGGCCAGGCCCAACAGAGTGCTCAAAATCCCTGTCGTTCCCATCAGATGCAGCGGACGCTGCGAGTACCCGGTCAAAAAATAGACGGTCGCCAGATCCAAGAAACCTTTCACCAATCGCCGCACACCATACTTCGAGTGTCCATATTTCCTAGCGTGGTGTTCGACAGCGATCTCGCTGACGCGCCATCCCTTGGCGGCGGCCAATACGGGGACAAAGCGATGTAGTTCGCCGTACAGTTTCACCTCGTCGAAGACCTCGCGGCGATAGGCCTTAAATCCGCAGTTGTGGTCGTGGATGCGGACGCCGGTCAACGCACCGACCATCCAATTAAAAACGCGGCTGGGCAAGACCTTGTGCCACGGATCGTGCCGGACCTGCTTCCATCCGCTGACGACATCAAAACCTTCGTGCAGCCGCTGCAGGAAACGCGGGATCTCTTTCGGATCGTCCTGCAGATCGCCATCCATCGTGATGATGAAGGTGCCGCGAGCGGCGTCGAACCCGGCGGCCAAGCCGGCAGCTTTTCCATAGTTGGTGCGAAAGCGTAGCCCTTGCACGCGGGGATCGCGAGCTGCCAAGCCCTGCACTTTTTGCCACGATGCGTCGGTCGATCCGTCGTCGATGAAAATCATCTCGGTGTCGTAGCCGTTTTCCTGAACGACTTCGCTGATCGCCGCATGCAATTCGTCGAGACTGTCCTCTTCATTGCAGACTGGGATCACAAAGCTGATCGATTCAGCGGCAGCGGCGGGGGGGGTGGGCTGAGTCACTGTAAAATGAAGCTGCGAATTGGAGGGAAAAAAGGGTGGGCAAGCGGGCCAACTTGCCAGCTGGGGATCGCGGTGGCGAGCCCGACATCATAGCCCAGAGCCCGGGAAAACGCTATCTCAAGGGTTTTGCTTGATCGCGTCGGCCAGCGATTTCAGGAACGCTTCGATCTCCTGCTCGGTCGTGTTCCAAGAACACATCAGCCGCGATTCACCGACGCCAATGAAGTCGTGAAAGTGCCAACCGGCGGACCGCAGCGCCGCGGCGACCGCGGGTGGAAACTGCAGGAAGACCGCGTTGGATTCGACGTTATTGCGAACGCTGACGCCCGGGAACGCCTGCAACCGCTCGGCAAACAGGCGGGCCATCGCGTTGGCATGCTGAGCGTTTTTCAGCCAGACTCCCGATTCCAACAGACCAACCCAAGGCGCCGACAGGTATCGCATCTTCGAAGCCAATTGGCCGGCCTGCTTGCACCGGTACTCAAACTCATACGCGAGATCGTCATCGAAGAAGACGACACAATCGCCGACCGCCATCCCGTTTTTGGTTCCGCCCAGGCACAGCACATCGACTCCGGCCTTCCAAGTCAGCTCTTTCGGAGAGACGTTTAATGTCGCCAGCGCGTTGGCGAATCGCGAACCATCCATGTGCAGGTTCAAGTGCAAGCGTCGCGCGGTTTCGTAGATCCGGTCGAGGTCCTCGCCGCGATAGACAGTCCCCATCTCCGTCGCTTGAGTGATGCTGAGCACTTTGGGTTTGGGGAAATGCACGTCCGATCGGCGGCGGACCACTTTTTCCACAGCCGCCGGATCGACGCGGCCTCCTTCGCCTTCGACCAACAACAATTTCGTGCCGTTGGAAAAGAACTCCGGACCACCACATTCGTCTGTCTCGACGTGCGCCAATTGGTGAGCCAACACGCTGTGATACGACTGGCACATCGACGCTAGCGCCAACGAATTTGCGGCCGTTCCGTTGAAGATGAAATAGACGTGGCAATCGAATTCGAAGATCTCACGAACTAGCTCACGAGCCCGTTTGGTCCATGGATCGTCCCCATAAGAGGCTGCGTATCCGCTATTGGCTTCCAACATCGCATTCCACGCTTCGGGACAGACTCCCGAAGTATTGTCGCTGGCAAACTGAAATCCAGGTTCGATAGCGTTCATCGTCTTCGTCGATCCCGAGGTTGAAAAGTCTTCGCAAACGTTCGGATCCTAGCTTAACGAGAATGAATCATTGCGATAGTGCGTAGATGTCTTTCATTTCGCTGCGATTCATGTCACAATAAACCACCCCCCCCCCGCCTCCAATCCTCCTTCCTATTCCCGCTGCCTCGCGACTGCGAAGTTTCGCTTCGCACGATGCGTCTGCGTATCGGCCCACCCCTTCCCGTCAGGTTTGCGATGCATCAGAAACCTTTCGTCACCCTAGGCTTGATTGTCGCTGGGATCAGTTTCCTGCTGCCCCAAGTTGTCGCTGGCAGCGAGCCAGCCGATTCTCCGCAGTTCGAAACACACGTCCGCGCGATCTTTAAAAAGCACTGCTTCCATTGCCACGGCGAAGAGGAGCATCCCGAGGGATCGTTGGATCTACGGCTAGTTCGCTTCATGCACTCCGGCGGCGATTCGGGCCCCTCGATCATCCCCGGTGCCGCCGACGAAAGCGTTCTGTTCCAACGGATGCGCGATGGCGAGATGCCGCCGGACGAGAGCAAGCTGTGCAGCGAAGAGGAGCTTGAAATCGTGCGACAGTGGATCGAGGCGGGAGCGACAACGCTTCGCCCCGAGCCCGAATCGATCGATGACACGATGTTGATCACCGAAGAGGAACGATCGCATTGGTCGTTGCTGCCGATCGTTCGGCCTTCCGTTCCGCAAGTTGCCGACGCTGAGGCGGTTGCCAACCCAATCGACGCCTTTTTGTTGGCCAAGCTGGAAGCGAGAGGATTTGGATTCAGTCCTCGCGCCCCTGCAAATGCCTTGATTCGCCGGCTGTTCATCGATCTGCACGGCGTGCCGCCAACGCCGCAAGATGTCGAAGCGTTTGCCGCCGACAACGATCAGGTCGCCTGGCAGCAATGGATCGATCGCTTGTTGAGCAAACATGAGTATGGCGAACGTTGGGCCCGGCACTGGTTGGACGTCGCCGGTTACGCCGACAGCGAAGGCTACAACGATGTCGACGCGCCGCGGCCCCATGCGTGGCGATACCGCGACTATGTGATCCGCGCCTTTAATAACGACAAGCCGTTCGATCGTTTCATCCACGAACAACTGGCTGGCGACGAAATGATCTCCACGCCGCTGAACAACTTAAGCGCCGAAGACGCCGAATTGCTGACCGCGACCGGATTCTTGCGGATGGCTCCCGATGGGACTGGCGGGGCAGTCGACGACGTCAACGTGGCTCGCAACGCGACGATCGCCGACACCGTCACGATCGTTTCCTCTTCGTTGCTGGCGATGACTGTCGGTTGCGCCCAATGTCACGACCATCGCTACGATCCGATCTCGCACGAAGACTATTTCCGTTTCCGAGCGATCTTCGAGCCGGGATTCGATTGGCAGAAATGGCGTAGCCCGCCGAAGCGTTTGGTTTCGCTGTACACCGATGCGATGCGAGCCGAGGCGGCGAAGGTGGAAGCCGAAGCCAAAAAGCTCGACGCCAAGCGAATCGCCAAACAGACCGAATTCATCAACGCTACGTTCGAAAAACAACTGGAGAAGCTGCCCGAAGAGACGCACGAACTGGCTCGCGAGACTCACAAGACGCCAGCAAAAAAGCGAACCGATGAACAGAAAGCTCTGATCAAAAAGTATCCCAAGCTGAACGTGACGGCCAGTTCGCTGTACCTTTACGATCGCAAGGCCTCGGACGAATTGAAGGCGATGGCGGCGGAGGCGAAGAAGGTTCGCGACAAGAAGCCGAAGCAGGAATTTGTTCGAGCGTTGACCGAGGTTCCCGGACGCGTGCCGGTGACCCAACTGTTCTATCGCGGCGATCACGAGCAACCCAAGCAGGAACTACAACCGGGAGGACTGACCGTCGTTTCGATGAACGTCGACCTTCCCGAGGTCCCCGCCAACGACACCGCGTTGCCAACCACAGGGCGACGGCTGGCATTTGCCAGGCGATTGACCGATCCCAAACATCCGTTGACGGCGCGGGCCTTGGTCAACCGAATCTGGATGCATCACTTCGGCCGCGGCTTGGTCACATCCCCCAACGATTTTGGCGTCCTTGGGCAACCGCCGTCGCATCCGGAATTGCTCGATTGGTTGGCGTCAGAGTTTATCGACAGCGGTTGGAGCCTGAAGCACATCCATCGATTGATCCTCTCTTCGACAGCATGGCAACAACAATTGCGCGTCGCCCCCGACCAGATCGCAGCCGATCCGGACAACGAACTCTACGGCGGAGCGCGTCTGTTGCGTCTCGATGCCGAAGCGATTCGGGACAGTATGTTGGCGATCGCCGACCAAATCAATTCCAAGCCGTTTGGACCGGCCATTCCAGTGATGCCCGATCCCGTCGGACGCTTCGTCATCGGAATCGAAAACAGCAGCGCTGGCCGTCCCGGTGCGGTGATCGACATGAAGGGTGAAGATCTGCGACGCAGCGTCTATGTCCAGGTCCGACGAAGCCAACCGTTGAGCGTGTTGGAAGCGTTTGATCAACCGATCATGACTCCGAATTGCGACCTGCGACGGCCTTCGACCAGTTCAACGCAGTCGCTGATGATGCTCAACAGCGATCAAGTGCTCGAATACTCACGGTTGCTTGCCGAGCGATTGCAACGCGACGCCGCTGATGATCTCGACACGCAAATCCAGCTCGCTTGGCGACTGATCTTCGCTCGCGATTGCAGCGACGACGAACGGGCTGCCGCAAAAGATTTGGTCGCCGAACAGGCAGCTATTTTTGCGACGCAGCCGGCTTACAAGGCCGATGCAAAGAAGAAGCCTCAACGAACTCCGGACCAGGAAGCGCTGGCGACATTGTGCCAGATGTTGTTCAGCTCTAACGAATTCTTGTACGTGGACTAAGACGCAATGACGAACCTACCAAATATCGATAGCGTATCGGCACGCCGACACTTCATGGCCTCAAGCGCGATGAGCGTTGGATCGTTGGCGATGGCATGGATGAACCAACAGGAAGCCAAGGCGAATCCACAGCAACCGAACCTGGAACCGCTATCCTTCGACACGCTCCCCAAGCAACCGCACCATCCGCCCAAAGCCAAGGCGATGATTTCGTTGTGGATGCAGGGCGGGCCCAGCCACCACGACATGTTCGATCCGAAGCCGGAGATGGTCAAACATGACGGTGAAGATTTCCCCGACGAGATCAAATACGACGACGCGGCCAACGCAAGTTCCAAGATCTTTGCTTCGCCATGGAAATTCTCGCCGAAGGGCGAATGTGGGATGGAATTGTCGGAACTGATCCCGCACACCGGGTCGATCGCCGACGAAATCTGCCTGATCCGGTCGACCAAAACCGGCGTCAACAACCACGGCCAATCGATCCGCGCTCTGCAGACCGGCCGAATCACCGCCGGCCGGCCTTCGCTTGGCAGCTGGCTGACCTACGGACTGGGGAGCGAAGCGGATAACCTTCCCTCGTTTTTGGCGTTGATCGATCCAGGCCAACTGCCCGTCCAAGGCGTGGAAAACTGGTCCAACGGCTGGCTGCCATCGGTCTATCAAGGAACTGTGATCCGGCCGACCGAACCACGAATCCTCGACCTGACTCCGCCAGCTCACCTTAAAGGAAAAGCTCAAGCGCGAGCGCTCGAATTTCTGGAGCAATTGAACGAACAGCACCGCGCCCAGCGGCCGGGGCAACACGATCTGCAAGCTCGGATCGCCAGTTACCAATTGGCGGCGAAGATGCAAGTTGCCGCGACCGATGCGATGGACCTGAGTCAAGAGAGCCGGGCGACTCAGGAAATGTATGGGATGCACGAAAAGGAGACCGCCGATTACGGCAGCCGTTGCCTGATCGCTCGTCGGTTGATCGAACGGGGCGTCCGTTTCGTGCAGGTCTACACCGCGAACCAATTGTGGGACAGCCACGGCGGCATCATCAAGGGTCTTCCGGCAGCGTGCCGCAAGGTCGATCGACCGAGTGCCGCGTTGGTGCGGGATCTGAAACAGCGCGGGCTGCTCGATTCGACAGTCGTCCACTGGGGCGGTGAGATGGGCCGCTTACCTGTCGTGCAAAACGATGCCGGTCGCGCGAAATACGGTCGCGATCACAACACCCACGGATTCAGCATGTGGGTCGCCGGCGGCGGCTTTAAAGCTGGACACGTGCACGGCAAGACCGATGAGTGGGGTCACAAAGCGATCGAAGATGTCGTCAACCACTTCGACTACCACGCCACGCTGCTGCATCTGTTTGGCCTAGACCACGAACAGTTGACGTTCCATCGCGCCAACCGCGACCAAACGCTCACCGACGGCCAACCGGGGCAAGTGATCCCGGGACTGTTGGCTTAAGCACGTCGTATCATATTTTCTCGTTTCAGCGCGAGCGTACCCCGCCGCGCGTCCTTCCCAAAGGCGTGGCGATGTCCACCCAGTGAAACTGCTTGCTGAAAAGCCACCAGTTCCATGGCATTCAACTGGCACGTAGTCTCGACATTCCCCGTGCTTTGGCTTCTTGTTTTGCACTGTGTTTCATTCGATAACAATGACAAAACTGCCTGTCCCCCAGTTTCCGCTGGAGTGAAGGCTTCAGCCGACCGCGCGAATCGTTTCGATGAAGGCCCAAAAAAATTGGGGACAGGCATACTTTGGCCGGGCGTCACGATTGAGGGACAGCCACATTTTGCCAGGCCTCTCGGGTTGTCCCCTTCTGCGTCCTTGGCGATCTCCACACAGTGAAACTGCTTGCTGAAAAGCCACCAGTTCCATGGCTTTCAACAGTAACGCAGTCTCGGCATTCCCGTGCTTTGGCTTCTAGCTTTGCATTGTGTTTCATTCGATAACAATAACAAAACTGCCTGTCCCCAAATTTCCCAAATTTCCCCCAGAGTATGGCTGTCCCCAAATTGATTCCCAAATTGATTGTTAGCCGCTTTCATCATTGGCCTTATCGATTAACGGAAGCCGCCTAACTGCGATGCGGCGCTCGGTTACTGTCACTGTTGCTCCGACTGTCAGATCGGCTGCAGCCCCCGCGACGACAGCGACGATGATCGATTGGACACAGGCACGATCGATCTACTAGTCGGTTCGGACCATCCACGATGGTGCTTGACCAACGTTTTCGACAACGTGGGCAAGTTTGGATGCCCACGACTGCCCATCCACAGGGGCTGTTGCTTGGCCTGGATCACGAACAGCTGACGTTCCATCGCGCCAACCGCGACCAAACGCTCACCGACGGCCAGCCGGGCCAAGTTATTCCGGGCCTGTTGGCTTAAGCGCCGTCGGGATTCGTCGACGGCTTGGCGGGCAAGCGGGCACAAACGATCTTGCCTGCGGCGTTGCGGCCATAGATGTGGCCGCCCGCCAGTACCGGAACCGTCCAACATCGCCCTTCGAGAAAGGGGGAACTCGCCAGCTGACGGTATTCCTCGGGGTTGGCTTCTGCCAAAACCAACCTCCCATCGTCAGCAAGGATGACCAGCTTGCCATCGGCGATCATCAACGATCCGCATCCGAACCCGCGCTCGCGCCACGCGACCTCGCCGGTTTCCAGATTCATGCAGACCAAATGGACGACGCGGCCTAGGTTCGAATTGCCGTCGATACCATAGAGGAAGCCGTCGTAGAGGATGCAGTTGTTGAAGTGGTTCCGCATCGATCGATTTTCGTAGATCAAATCGAGGCCATCCTCTTGCAGCTGGAACATACCACATCCAACCTGATATCCGGTCGAGATGAAGACCTTATCGCCAGCCAAGATCGGCGTCGTTGAATTGGTACCAAACGGGGACTTCCAGGGAAACGAAGCGATCTCCGATCCGTCGGTAGCATCGGTAACCCGGACCGCATCGCAGTCGAGCGTCGCTAACAAACCCGAACGCTCACCGGCGAAGCGGGCAACCGAACCATAACCCGCCCGATGCGGTTCGCTCTGCCAGTTCTTCTCACCGGTCAGCTTGTGGTACGAAACGACGCGGCCGGCTTCGAAAACAACGGCATCGTCGACCACGCGTGCCGAGCTATTAAATCCCCATTCGGGCATCGGGATCTCGAGATCGACTTGCAAATCCTTCTGCCAAACGATCTCCCCGTTAGCAGCGCGAAAACAGAACAGCTGGCCCTGCTTGCCGAGCGTATAGACGAGATCGCCATCGATCGTCGGCGTGCTGCCCGGACCGCCTTCATAGAGGTTGTCGACCAATTCGCAGGCGTAGCGATGCGTCCAAAGCGTTTTCCCGGTGGCGGCATCCAAACAGTAGACAAACTCTTCGCCATCGACATGCCCCATCGAAAACAATCTTCCGTCGGCGATGGAGATCGAACTGAAACCGATTCCTAACTGACCGGTCCAGGCGACTTCCAGACCGGCGGCAGGCCATTCTTCCGACCAGTTCGCTTCGATCGAAATCCCATCGTAGTTAGGTCCCATCCAACAGGGCCAATTACTGACGCTGCCAGCGGCCGATGGCGTGGGAGTTGCGATGACCGGATCGCTTGCGTCACAAGCGGGCAGAACGGTCAACAAACACAAACAGCTGAAGAGGGGCTTGAGCATGACGCTTCGCTTAACGAGTGAGGTCGACGTGAACGAGGGTGCCGACCATTGTAGAGTGGCCGAATCCCAACGTCAGCGCACCGGCAAACGATCATTGCCTGGATATTTCGACAGCCGGCCATGATCAACCGCGGGTCGTTCAAAGCTGTTGCACACTCTGCCCGGTCCGGATCCGAGCCTCCACAACCATCCGAACCAACGCAGCGACCGAATCGGTGTGCATCTTTTCGTAGATTCGTTTGCGCCGATTCTCCACCGTACGGATACTGACATCCAAGCGTTTGGCGACCACTTTGTTGGTAACCCCTTCGATAATCAGCTCTAAGACTTGCATTTCATTGGCCGAAAGAGTCGCCAACCTTTTGAAGACCTCAAGCGTTTTAACGTCCTGTTGGCGATGCATCCTATCGAACCGCAGCGCCGACTGGATCGCTTCGATCAATTCATGATCGCGATAAGGTTTTTCGATCAACGTGACAGCATGATTTTGGATCGCTCGCACCGCAAGCGAGGCATCGGCCACCGCAGCCGTAATAATCAACGGCAACGAAACCGGCGTTTTTGCAAGCCGCGATTGCAGTTCGAGCCCCGCCAACCCCGAAGGCGTCCGAATGTCGGTAATCAAGCAACCGGGCGAACCATCGTACGCCTTCAAAAACGCTTCCCCCGACGAAAAGGCACGCAATGCCAGTCCCATCGCATCCAACAATTCCTGCAGCGATTTACGAACGTTCAGATCGTCGTCGACCAAATAGACCGTTGGAGTGTCGATCCGTATGATAGGTTGGAATCGTGAATCCTCGTCGCTTGGAGCGTTTGAATACCCATTCACACAAACCACCTACTGCCGTTCGTTGACCGCCAAAAGAAAAAGGCTCTCACCGCGAAGCCTTCGTCAACGAAACAGTAAACCGATCGAAACGACGCTCCCGAAAAGAGCGGCAAACAGGATCCTGCGCAGACACAGGACGCGTCGAAAGTCGCGATTCGCCCCACATCATGAGGATTCTGTTAAACCACACGACATTAAATCGGATGTCGCCACAGAAAGCAAACTTTTCTTTCAAAGTCTTGCGTAGAACGTTCACGCGGCGCAAGCGAAACGAGCGTCGACAACACAACGTTGGAATCGAGGAAACGCCGTGAGACGCAACACATTCATTCACAATGCGAATTGTGATCGCAAATCGCGCACTATTTGAGAAACCGATATCTACATCGATGCCTCAAAACGCATCTCCCACCAAGGGATACCGGGGACGCTAGCCGACGTCTCAGTTAGAGATCGATTTAATCGATGGGGGCTGCGTCAAGCGAAGAACCAACGCGACCACGTCTCGAACTTCATCGACACGTTCTCCCATCAGCATCTTTTCACCGATTCCACATGGCGTTGCCGTGGGGGAAATCAAAACCGCATTGCCAACTTCCAATGGAACTTCGATTGCAAGATGATCTAACGCGTGCACATCGCGGCGAGATTCCAACCGCAACGCTTGCTCATTGCTGATCCACGCCTGCTTCATATCGCCCGCTTTGTATTCGGGAACCAGCCGTAAGATAATCTCCCCATGATCGCCGCGCCGTGTTTCCATCGAAAACTGGAACAACGGATCGTTCAATCGTCGCCCGGTGAGACTGTCCCCTTTCTTAACTAAAAGAGAAACCTCGCCCCGCATCTGCGAACGGACTGGCAATTCGTAGCGCATCGCGGTCCGACAGAACACGCGTCTGCCGCCATGCGCGACTTCCGACAAAAGATTCGCTTGCTCGAGAAATTGCAACGATTCTTGTTTTGCCCCCGCATTCAATTCCTCGGCAACCAACGCGGGCATGGGCCCCGCAATCCGCCCGGCTCGCAATCCGTTGGCCGCCAATTGTCGTCGTAGATCGTCCGACAGAACTTGTTCATCCACATCGTTCCACAATCGCCAATCGACCTGGTCGTCGCGAATTGGCAGCGAAACAAATCCGATGTCGATGACGGCAGCGCTGGGGGAAGGGCGCGGTGTCGCCAACGCAGCGACCGAGTCATTCGCCTCTTTCCAATTCGCGCAACCAGGAACCAGCCCGATCGATGGAAGCGTTAGAAGCAGCAGGATTGCCCGGTTCATATAGAAGCTTTGTTTTCATCCGGCCACGGAATTTATCTTCGCGGCGAACTCTATATTCGATGGCTGGTAACGCGCTGAAACGCAGTTCAAGCGGCGTTTACGGCAACGATCAATGAACCACACGCAACGCGTCGTCCTGTTCGACGACTAAACCGTTTTCCAAACGGACCGCTCGATCTGCCTGTCGGGCGATCGCATCGTCATGGGTGATCATCACGATTGTTAAGCGATTGTCTTCGTTCAATTTTTGCAGCAGTTCCAGAATCCCATGGCCGGTGCTGCTGTCCAAATTCCCGGTTGGTTCATCGGCCAAAAGCAACGTCGGATTGTTCATCAAAGCGCGAGCAATCGCTGCGCGTTGCATCTCGCCGCCACTCATTTCGCTCGGCCGATGATGACGTCGGTGCGTCAGACCGACCATTTCCAACAACTGCTCGGCACGTTCTTGCGCTGTCTTGCGAACGCCCAGAAACGAAAACAGACGTCGAGCGATCATGGTCGGAACCATCACGTTTTCCAACGCGGTCAGTTCGGGCAGAAGATGATAGAACTGGAAGATCATCCCGATCTGATGATTTCGGTAATAATCGCGTTGCCGCGCCGAAGCGTTATCGATCCGAGCGCCGTTGAACGACACCTCCCCTTGGTCGGGGTGATCCAGCGTCGCCATCAAATGCATCAGCGTGCTTTTGCCGCTGCCGCTACGGCCGACCAACGACGTCATGCTACCGACTTCGATATCGAAATCGACGCCCCGCAGCACGGGAACTTCGATGCGATTCTTGTGATAACTTTTGACCAAACCGCGAACCGACATGATCGGTTCGCCCTCTGGTGCCACACCTTGGGCAAACGCTGACGATTCGGTTTTGATGACTTGGTTCATAATTGGATTACTCATAACGAAGCGCCATTACAGGATGCATTCGCGCCGCGCGCAACGCAGGAAGAACACTTGCCATCACCGCGATTGCCACAGCACCGATCATGACCCACACAACGGTTACCGGGTGAATGATCGTGGGAATCGAGTTGAAGTAGTAGACCGTTGGATCAAAGACCTCTTGCCCCGTGATCTTTTCGATCAGGCCCGCGATGTCATTGATATAGTGAACGAAGGTGAGTCCTCCCAACAGTCCGACTCCCGATCCCGCGATCCCTAACAACAGGCCATAGCTGAGGAAGATGCTCATCACGCCCGTGTTGGAGGCGCCGAGAGCTTTCAGGATTCCGATGTCGCGAGTCTTTTCGACGACGATCATGAAGAACGTGGCCAGAATCCCAAAACCGGCAACGGCGATGATCAGGAACAACAGCACGTTCAGGATCGTCGTTTCCAACCGGACCGCGGCCAACAACGGGCCTTGCATGTCCTGCCATGTTTGAATGTTGTAAGCGTAGATATCGGGTGGAAACTCCGCTCGCAAAGCGTCTCGCACTTCAGCCAGGTTGGTTCCCTCGGCCAGTTTCAATTGAATCGTCGTAATGCTGCGAACACCCGTCGTCGGATCGACCATTCCACGAAACTCTTGCAACCGATTCAACGGCACAAAGGCAAACGTCGAATCGTATTCACTCATCCCACTCTCGTACAAATCGACGACGGTGAAGTGTTGGTTGAGCGCTTTGGTGTCATCGCCGGCGTTGGGGAAAATCACGCGTACGTCATCCCCGGGACGGCAATAATAGTAATCGCCAACCTCGCCATCGGGATCCCGGAAACGTGTGCTGCAGGTCGTGATCCCAAGGATGATTCCGCAGAACTGTTCTTTTTCGGGGTCGAATTCGCGAGCGGCGTTCTCTTCGGCGACCTGGGAAAACATGCCATCCGAACCAAACGAATCGATGCTCGGCCCAGCCGTTGGTCCCGAGGTTTGACCGGCCGCTTTGCGAGCCGCTTCGGCCTGACGGATCTCTTGCTGATAAGCTTTTTGATAGACGGCCCAAGCCCGACGATAGACCCATCCCGATTCGGGGAAGTGTTTTCGATCGCTGCCGTAGCCGCTGTCATGCAGTTCAAACGACGCGGTATCGCGGTTGTCGGGGTGCAGCAGACAGCGACCGAAGTCACTCACATCGCCGTATGTTTTTGGATCGACCCCGATCAGATTGATCTGTTTGGTGATCAATTGGCCGTTGTGTTCGATTCCCAGCATCGCCGGAACGTGAACACTGCACGTTGTGCCAACCAACTTGTCCCCCGTCACGCGGCGGATGCGTTCCAGATGCTTCTCTTGGTCGGGCATGCCGCCACTGCTGTGACAGTCGATGACGACGTCCGAGAGCAGTTCGTTCATCCGTGAATGCATTTCGGCGGAGAAACCCGCCATGACACTGTTGACCACAATCAGCGTGGCCACCCCAAGGGTGACACTGATAATCGAAGCCAAGGCGATATAGCGAGTCCGCAAGTAGCGGAAGCAAAGAACCCAACGGTACATTCGTCGTCCCAAGGATTTCTGAGGAAAACGCAGCATCACCGAGATCCCATCTCGGTCGAGCGGCGGCGAAGTATAGACGTCGCGGCGCGCTGGCGTAAACCTCAACCTGGACGATCAGGAACTGAATTCTCGCGCAATAAAGGTCGTATCGTGACGCCCTTCGATGAATTCGGGGTGCTCCAGGATCTTGCGATGCAGCGAAGCAGTCGTCGCGATCCCGCCCACTTCCAATTCGTAGAGTGCTCGCAACATGCAAGCGATCGCTTCCTCGCGAGTCGGACGATGGACAATCAATTTGCCGATCATCGAATCGTAATAAGGAGGGACGGTGTAGCCGGCGTAGACGTGCGAATCAAAGCGGACGCCGAGTCCTCCGGGAGCGAAAAACGATTCGATTTTACCCGGGTTGGGCATGAAGTTCTTATCGGGGTTTTCGGCGTTGATCCGACATTCGATCGACGACCCGCGACATTGGATGTCATCCTGGGTGAATGGCAACGGTTGCCCCGCGGCGACACAGATCTGTTGCTTGATCAGATCGACCCCGGTCACCATTTCGGTTACCGGATGTTCGACCTGAATCCGCGCGTTGACCTCGATAAAGTAGAAGTCATCGTTCTTGTCGACGATAAATTCGACAGTACCGGCGTTGTAATAGTTCGCGTTCTGAATCATCCGAACCGCTGCGTCGCAGATCTCTTTACGTCGCTTGTCGGGCAACAACGGCGACGGCGCCTCTTCGATCAATTTTTGATGGCGGCGTTGAACCGAACAATCGCGTTCGTGCAGATGGACGACGTTCCCTTGTTGATCGGCGATGATCTGAACTTCGATATGCCGCGGCTGTTCGATAAACTTCTCCAGATAGACGCCGCCGTTTCCAAACGCTGCTTCGGCTTCTTGACGGGCCTGTTGCAACGCGGTCTCGAGCACCTCGGGCGACTCCGCAACTCGCATCCCTTTACCACCACCACCGGCAGTCGCTTTGATCAACACCGGGTATCCGATCGTCTTGGCGACGGCCAATGCTTCTTCGGTGTCGGTCAACAGTCCGTCGCTGCCAGGAACCACAGGGACGCCAGCGGATTGCGCCAGGGCGCGGGCGGAGTTCTTATCGCCAAGCATTTCCATCGATTCGGGCAGTGGTCCGATGAAATCGATGTTACAGCTGCGGCAGACCTCATTGAAGTCAGCGTTTTCGGCGAGAAAGCCATAACCGGGGTGGATCGCCTCGGCACCGCCCACTTCGGCCGCGCTGATCACTTGATCGATCCGCAGATAGCTTTCCGCACTTCGCGCCGGACCGATACAAAACGCCGCGTCCGCCAACCGGACATGCGCCGATTCGCGATCCGCTTCGCTGTAAACGGCGACCGATTCAATGCCCATTTCGCGGCAGGCACGGATAATTCGCAGCGCGATTTCACCACGGTTTGCAATGAGGATCCGGTTATACATCCGATTGAAAATTTCCAGGGGCTGAGGCGGGCGTTGTTGGATAACCTGGCAGCCGATCGAAGACCGGCTACCGGCGATTTGAAGCGTTGGGACACTGACGCTCGCGACGCCAATGCGTCGCGGTCAGCGTTTGGGAGACATCGCGATGCGTTACGCCGAGGTGTCGATTTTGAACAATGGTTTGCCAAAATCGACAGCTTCGCCATCTTTGGCCAACACAGCAACGACTTTGCCCGAGATCTCCGCTGGGATTTCGTTGAAGACTTTCATCGCTTCGACGATACAAATAGTTGTCTCAGCGTTGATCGAGTCACCTACGTTAACAAACGTGGGGGATTCAGGATTTGGACGCGCGTAGAACGTGCCGACCATCGGAGCCTTGATGATCGCGATGTTCGCGCCATCGGTCTCCGCAGCGGCAACCGGTGCCGGCGCTGCCGCAGCGACCGGCGCTTGCATCATCATCGGAGCGGGGGCTGCAGCGACTCCGCCACGACAAAGTTTGATTTGTTTCTCGTCCTGCTTCAAATCAACTTCGGCAAGGTTGTGCTCTTCCATCAGCTCGACGAGCTTGCGGATCTGTTCGATATCAAAAACGTCGCCTGACATGTTCACTCCAACATGGGTTCCACAACGACACCTAAAAGCGTCTCATACAGCGATTGGCATCGCAGTTCGTTGCGTTGTACTATATTTGGCATGGACGGGGGTGGTAGCCGCGAGCTCGTTGTAATCGACGAACTCCGCAGGCATTAGCGCACCCATTGGTACGCCGGGTCACTTTTTACAGGATTACCGTGCAATCATCGAGACCCTTTGGCAAACTCGATAAGACTTCGTAGCCATTTTCGGTCACCAAGACATCATCTTCGATCCGCACCCCCAGTTTCCCGGGTAGGTAGATCCCCGGTTCGACGGTGACGATCATCCCCGTTTGCAGCTCCCCTTCAGTGATTGCCGAAATTCGGGGCGATTCATGGACTTGCAAACCGATTCCATGCCCCAAACCGTGGCTGAAGTAATCCCCAAATCCGGCGTCAGCGATCACGTCGCGCGCTGCGGCGTCGACAGTTTTCAAGGCAACGCCAGGGCCAATCGCCGAAATTGCTGCCATTTGAGCCTCCAAAACGACAGGATAAATTTCCGCCATTTCGGCCGACGGGGCACCAATCGCCGTCATCCGTGTCAAATCGCTCGTATACCCTTTATATTTGGCTCCCCAATCGAGCAGTAGCGCGGGATCGTCGCCGATCCGTCGCTGGCCTGGCTGGGCATGCGGCAGGGCGGCATTGGGTCCAATCGCCGCAATGGTAGCAAAGCCGCAACCTTCGCCGCCAAAGTGACGGATCCAGTGTTCGACGTTATGAGCGATTTCGAGTTCGGTTTGTCCGTGCCGCAACGTCGCTCGGATCGCCAAAAACGTTCGCTCCGCAATCCGCACCGCTTCGCGAATCGTCTCGATTTCCGACGCTTCTTTAATTTGACGCAATTGCGGCACGAGCCCGTTGGCTGGGACCAAGGTCTGATTCGCCAGGACCGATCGAAAGCCTTCCGCCAATCCCCAACTGATATCATTTGCGTCCAAGCCGACCGTTTTGACAGAGAAGTCCTCGACCGCTTGGCCAACCAATTGGGTCATCGTCCGCTCGGGACCGCGGACAAACGCTTCCAGGTCGCCACACTCTTGTTCGATCTGCGTCTCGTAACGCCGGTCGCTGAGGATCGCCGCTCGCGATCCGGAGATCAAAAGATAGCTGCTATCGCCGGTGAAGCCGGACAAATAGCGGACATCGGTTTCGCCGGTCACCAGCAGACAATCGACAGATTGCTGGGCTAGCAAATCTCGCAGTTTTTCAATTCGTGTGGGCATCGATTCGCGTCGCTCCGCTGAAAGTAGAATAGACGGGTGTTGCGGCGCGCGATGCCGCTGCGAAACTTGATCGGTAGGAAAATCCCCACGGCTTGAGCATCGTATGGGTTCAATACGACACAACGCGGCGAGAGACGTTCGGCCAATGCTATCATCGCTGCGTTCAGATGAAAACGATCGGCGACGCGTTGCCTCGTCCGCGAGTTGCGTTGGAATGGGTTCGCCGGACCGAAGGTGCGACGGCGAGCAGCAAACCGCGACGCTGCAAGATCGCGGAACAGCTGGGACCGAGCGTGACTATCTAGTACGCACCTTCGCAGAACGCGACCGTCTTGATCGTGCGGGTTAAGATGTAGCAATCCAACCAAACCGACCACGAACTGACATACCGGCGATCGAGTTCGATGCGTCGTTCATAGGTAGTGTTGTTGCGACCGCTGACCTGCCACAGTCCGGTCAGCCCGGGCTGGACGGCAACGTACAGCGGGTAGGCTTCCGCATATTTTTCGATCTCTGCAGTGACGATCGGCCGCGGGCCGACCAGACTCATGTCGCCAACCAAAACATTGATCAATTGCGGCAATTCATCCAGACTGGTCTTTCGCAAAAACGAACCGACGCGGGTGACACGAGGATCTTGTTTCAGTTTGTGATCGAGTTCCCACTCGCGACGCAATTCGGGGTTTTCCGCTAGATGGCTCTGCAAAACCTGGTCCGCATTTTGGACCATTGTGCGAAATTTCCAAACGCGGATCGTGCGGCCATACCGCCCCACACGGCTGTGCCGATAAAAGACGGGTCCCGGCGAGCTCAATCGAATCGATAACCCGATCGCGGCCATCAACGGCAACAGCACGGGAACCGCAGCCAACACAGCGATCAGATCGATGCATCGTTTAAGCATCAGATTGCCCGGTTGCAACAGACCATTTTCGGTGTGCGATGCGGGAGCCAAGCCGGGGCATCGATCGTGTCCGAAACCGACACTACAAAATTCCATCCGCTCTATTCGAGGGATGTGCAATCCAAGCTGGCCCATCGCATCTTCGGAATAATCGCATTGATCTGCGGCGACCAACAACGTCGCCGCGTTGAGACTGCGACAGATGTCGTGCAATTCCGCGGCCGGACCGAGGTATTCGATCGTCTCAACGCCACCCTCTTCCTGATCCCAATAGGGCTCCGAGCAGCGAACGTATCCGAGCACGCGATACCCAAGCTGTGTCAGTTGGCGAGGTTTTTGTTCGTTCAGATATTCCGTCGCGGAATCGCCCACGACGATGCAACGCGTTCCCCACCAAGAGGTCTTCGCCAATTGGAGTCGAGCCAGATAGCGAGCGATCGGCAACCCGACCAAGCAGCCGATCCAGAGAAGCACGATCATCGAAACGCTAGCCAAATCGAACGCGACGAATCCCAATACGCCAATCGCCAACAGACACGCAGCGATGGTCGACGCCATCGTGTAGCGTTTCAGTTCGATCGCCGGGTTGACTCCGATGGCTGGGTACATCCGATACGATGCCAGCAACAAGCCCCAACCGATCGAGACGGGAACCACCACGCCCGCCGAGAGCGATGTTATCGCCGCGGGCATCGCCCCCACCACCGCAAGCAACGCCAGGAGGCCTGAAACAACACACGCATCCACCACAACAAGCGGAAGGCACGTCACGATCCGCTGCATCAGCAAACGTCGCCCTAGGTAGAACGCAATGTTAGGATCTAACTGCAATTCCGTCGACCGTTGTGAGGTCGATGGAGATGGCATCAGCATGGTAGTCATGGCAAATTTCGTCGTCAGACGAACTTATAAAATAGAGAATCCAATCCGGCGTCCCACTACCCCAAAGACCCGCAACAATGACAACTCCCCTCAATAAACCGTAATTACCCGGGATGCTGATTCAATGTTGAGGTTTGCGATTCCATTCGGAAGAAGCGTTGGAACACGCGGATAGTTCGCCTGTCCCAAGCCTCTTACTTGAAATCCAACGGGCACTCGGCTTGCTTACCTCGGTGCCCGCACCGCCCCCACATCTGGGTTTTGCGGCGCAGCTCGCCACCCTTGCCGCAACGGCAATGCAAATCACCTTGCCGTAAGCAAAAACAGGTTGTCGCAGAACGAGCGACCGATTCTCTAGGGTTGCGAATTCCAAACCTGGCACCATCCAAGCTCAAAATATTTCGGCACTTTTTAGGAACGCTCGCCGACTGCGAGACATCGCTCGGGCGACCAATCGACAAGCAAATAAGATCGATTGGTGATAAACGCTCGACCTTGGCGAGTCTGTTTGCGTGGTTTGCGGAAGTCAAACACCGATCGCAATGAAAGCGAGTAATTCTCAGCGACGTATGCATGAGAACCTACAACCGGCACGATCCGTCGTCATCGTCGCTTCAACCGCTTTTTTCAGTACAGCTTCTCCAACGCGAATCTCGCCAAGTCCATCTCAAAGCCTATGTTTTTCTACACCAATCGACTGCGTTCGAATCACAATCCGGACAACCGTAAAATCCACGCATTAATAGGGGCCGGAGAAAGGGATTTCTCGCAATCTGAACATCATCGACCGGCAGCTTGCCAATCGCAGCACCGATAGAAATCTTTGGCTGGAACCCACCCCAGCCCGGGGGCAATCCGCGATTCGCTATCAGTGGACCGCAACGCGACGGATCGATGCACTCGTAATCGCCAAACCATTGGGTCATCGCAATCACGGAGCGAACAAGGATGTTCGGGCTGAAGTCTAACCACGTTGTTTTTTCAATCGGCAGTCTCGCGTTGTTACTGGCCGGCAGTATGCTTCCAGGCTCACACGCCGCCGCCGTCGATTTCGGCTCATGCGATTGCTGTGCGGTCGATTCCTGCGATACCTGTGGCGACCTGAGCTGCGACGCAATGAGCGCATCGGATACCGGATGTGGATGCCTGTCCTGCCAGGGGCTGCAATCCTGTTCGATGTGCCAATCGTTGGATCGCATCCGCAAATCGTTTGCCGATTGCGGCATCACGATGGAGAACAACGTCACGCAGTTCTACATGGGAACCCCCAGCGGTGGCTTGAATAGCGATTTCGAATACGCGCGGCACGGCGATTATGTGATGAACTTCGACTTCGGCAAGATGGGAGTTCAGGAGGGACTGTTCCTGAAACTGAGAGCGGAACATCGGACGGGCGATTCGGTGTCACGGAACACCGGAGCAATAATGCCAGCGACGATTGAAGCCGACCTTCCGGTCCCCGACAGCGACCACGTCTACCTGACCAACGTCCTGTTGACCCAAGCCTTGTCCGAGAGCTTCATCGTGTTCGCGGGCAAGATGGACACCCTGGATGGCGACGCCAACGCGTTCGCACACGGCCGCGGCATCCGCCAATTTTCGAACATGGCGTTCGTCAGTTCGTCGCTCGCGCTTCGCACCGTTCCCTATTCGACACTGGGCGCCGGATTCGCCTTCCTGCACGAAGGGAGCCCCCTGCTGAGCTTCCTGGTCATCAACCCGACCGATACCGCGAACACCAGTGGATTTAGCGAACTGTTTCGTGACGGAGTCACCCTGTCGAGCGAACTTCGCGTGCCGACAAACTTCTTCGGGCTTCCCGGCCATCAATTGATCGGCGGAACTTGGAGCAGTCGCGATTACGTCGAATTGGGCCAGGACCCACGCGTGATCTTGCCAAACATTCCGATCGCTCGCGAATCCGGATCGTGGTCGGCCTATTGGAACTGCGACCAGTACCTCGTATCGGACAGCCGCAACCCATCGCGGGGATGGGGCTATTTCGCTCGGGCTGGAGTCGCCGACCGCGACACGAATCCACTCGGATACTTCTTGTCGGCTGGACTCGGCGGATCGAGCCCATTGGCCTGCCGCGAGCACGATTCGTTTGGCGTCGGGTACTACTATGCCGGTACCAGCGACAAAATTGGGGCGTTGCTCGAAGCGGTCGAGGGACCGATCGGCGATGGCCAGGGAGTTGAATTGTTCTACAACGTCGCTGTGACGCGGGCCATCACGTTCACTCCCGATTTTCAAGTCCTCAAGCCAGCCCGAGAATCGATCGACACCGCAGTTGTTGCCGGAGCACGGATGAACATTGCGTTCTAGACCGAAGCATTGAATCCGTCCATCATCGCGAAGGAACGATTCCCGCGCCGCCTAGCGTCGCAATTGAGTATGGTGCTTGCGATTGAAGACCTCTGGATCGAACGGATCGATCACCTGCGGCAAACGCTGTGGTTGATTCGGAGCGTCATGGATCGGATCGACCAGCGACGGCGATCCATCGGCGGCGGCAACCGATTCAACAGCGACCAGCGAACCGCCCGATTGCTGATCAAACGGGCTGATCGTCGCGCTCGTTGGGATCGGCACCGTGGGATTGGACATCGCCGCGGGAACGGTGGCAAACTGGCTGCACCAATAGGCAAGACTCTCGAATGCGCGGGCCTGCGATTTTCCCAACGGTGCGGAATCCGAACCACCGTGGCCCCGTTGGGCATAGTCCAACAAAGGACTCTTCAGCGGATCGTTGGTATCGATCCAAGAGACCACATGCTGCAGGTTGCGGTGTGTCATCGACGCCGAAACGCGGCTGACGCCTGGCAAGCGAAGCAGCGAAAATTTGCTGTTGTCGGTCGTATCGTGGCACGAACCACAACGGTTCATCAAAATCGGCTGGATCACTCGTGTGAATTGCTGCGTCGCGAGGGGCGAGATATGAACATGGTCGGTCACCTTGTCGGCAACCACCGGTTCTTCCGCACTTACCGGTTGAACGCGCTCGGTTAGCGTTCGCAATTGTTGCTCCAACCGCTTGCCTTCCGCATTCTCCGGCGACAACTCGTACAGCTGCAACAGCTCGTTAGCCGCTTCGCGGTAAAGGCCGTTGTTCAAACACCAGCGGGCGTCGATCAAATGGCTGCGGATACTAGGGCGTTCGCGTTGATCCATGCGAAACTGAAACAGCGACTTGATGTCGGGTCCCCAACAGCGGACGCTATCGACGGGTAACCGAATGATCGCGCCATCGGATTGTTCGATGACGATTCGATCCCCTTCCTGTTTCGCTTTGCCAAACAAAACTTGGTCATTATCCAGAAGCACCGTCGGGCGGTCGGTCTGGGGATCTTCGCTCCACAGATCGACGGGCGACCCAATGGTCGCTGCAGCGCCAAGCAACAGACTCAGGATAAGCGAGTATTCGATAGGGGGTGCGATCCACTTCATACTGGCACGTTAGCTATTTCAGGACCGCCAGGTCAATAGAATGAAGACGAATTCTCAGTATGCGAACTGCAACCCAAAATCGAGGGCGTGAATCCGCAAATCGCTGATTTTCCAAGGCATTGCCGGGGCCGGGACACCATCGATTCCGCCAGCCGCCAATTGGCTGAGGTTTAAATTTGTGTCGACTTGGTCCCCCGGTCGGATCACGCGACTCCAATAAATGAAGTCGTATCCGAGGTGCGCCGACCAGCCACGGGTGAGTTGGTAACCGACATCGATCCCCAATTGAGGGATCATCGTGAATTCGTTGCCTTCGTAGACGCCGCGATTGGTATCCAGAACCAACAGCCCGGTGTTGACACTGTTCACGTCGTCGCCCCCAGCCAACGGAACCGTCGTCGTCGTTTGTCCCGACAGGGTTGCCTTGGTATTCGTATTGCCGAGCCCCATTTTCATCATCAACCCGACGGTCAAGCGACGGTGGCGGGCCATCAGATCGGCCCCCAAGACAAAGCTGTTCAATTGGTTGTCGGTGCTGAATTGATCCTGTTCGGCGACGGTCGTTCCAACGGCGAGTCCCAACGAGGCGTCGAGCGTCCGCTTGAAGTCTTGAATCTGCAACGATTCTTCGAGTTCGTAGTAGTTGTATCCGGCGAACAGTCGGATTTGTCGACAATCGCTGCGAGAAATCACTTGGTATGCGACTAGGCCGCCCCCCTGCAGTTCCGAGCTGGCGGTGACCGAGATATTCCCTTCCAGCAGGCCGGGGAATGCTACCAGTTCGGCATTGGGGCCGGTCGCCCCCGGTTCGACGCTGAAGAAGGGTCGCGCCAAAATCCCTGCCCCATCGCTGTTAGCACTGAACGAATCGCTGCTCTTTCCCAAAAAGAAATAGCTCAATTCGACCGACTTCATCCCGCTGGGATCGAGCACGCGGCTGAGCGAAAATCGGGCCCCCGATCGCGAACCCTCGGCGAGCGTTTGGTCGCCGAACAGAACCCGTGTGTTCGGTTCGCCCAAGATCCCCGCCTCGGTTCGCGGTGTCCCTGCAGTGCTGCTGGTAACCAACGCAGGAACGTCGTATCCCGACATCGACCAGAGCAAATATTCGGCACCGAAAGTCCAGGTCGCCTGGCAATAATTGAGTCCCGTAGCGCCGCACTGGCCTCCGCAATTGGGGCATCCATTGTCGATCGGCCCTTCGTGCGAATATATTTCGCCCTCGATCGGTTCGATCAAAACCGGATCAAAGCTGGCGCGAACAACCTCCCCTTTCGGTTCTCCGAAATAGACGATCTTGGGAACCGCGGGAACGTTTAATCCCGGAGGGATCTGAAATGGCGCGGGCTCTTGCGGCAAGCGATCCTTGTCCGCGATCGCTTCTTCGTGGGAAGCCATTGCGATCCGAGCTTGCTGGCGATCATCGTCATCCCCCGTGAAGATCTCCTGCGTGATCGCCGCATAGTCATCGGTAACCAGATCGTCATCCGACAGTTCGTCGGCGAACGGATCATTGACCAAGCGACGTGGCAATTCGTCGCTCGTTTGTGGCTTGGTCGGCTGGCTGTCGCGGTTGGGGACCGCAGTACCCGGCTTGCGATACGGACGCCACATCTCGGCGCCGAGCCCGGGCTGCGCCGGCGACTGGGCGAACGCTGTGACGCCGATTGTGCAGAGGACCAGAAACGCAATCCAGCCGATGGGCAACCGGAGGCCGGTGGGTGCGTTAAGCAACCCCATAGGGGAATGCGATGCGTGGTATGCGATCATGTGGGCGGTCACGATAACTTTGGAAACATGGTCGATCAGAACATGGGGCTTTAGGAGCCTACCGCAACGATCCGGCAGCGAGCCAAAAGCACCTCAAGCGACGGGAGTGTGGGAAAAAAATCCCACACTCGTCAACGTCGACTTGAGCCAAAGTTTAGAAAAGTATCGATTTCGCCGAACTTTTAATGACAGCAATTGCTGGCCGCTAGCGACTAGCGATTTTCGATCGGGACGAATTCGCGTTGCGTCGGGCCGGTATAGATCTGGCGCGGACGACCGATGCGTGCGCCGGGCGAATTGTGCATTTCGACCCAGTGAGCGATCCAACCGGGCAGACGTCCCATCGCAAACAACACGGTAAACATCTGCACGGGGATACCGATCGCACGATAGATCACGCCGGAATAGAAATCGACGTTCGGGTAGAGCTTGCGTTCCACAAAATAAGGATCTTGCAGCGCGACCTCTTCCAATCGTTGTGCGACATCGAACAACGGATCCTTGATATCCATCTTCGCCAGCAGCGTGTCGCAAGCTTCCTTGATGATGATCGCTCGCGGATCGCGGTTCTTGTAAACGCGGTGGCCAAAGCCCATCAGACGGAAGCCATCGGTCTTGTCCTTGGCCATCCGGACGTACTTCTCCACATCGCCACCATCGTCGGCGATCTGTTGCAGCATGTTCACACAAGCTTCGTTGGCACCACCGTGCAACGGTCCCCAAAGGGCACAGATACCGGCGGAGATCGAAGCGAACAGATTCGCATTGCTGCTGCCGACGATGCGAACGGTCGATGTGCTGCAATTCTGTTCGTGATCGGCGTGGACGATCAACAACAGATTGAGCGCCTTCACGAAATCGGGATCGGGATGATAGTCTTCGGCGGGGGTACCGAACATCATCTCCAAGAAGTTTTCGCAGTAGGTCAACGCGTTGTTTGGGTAAGGAAACGGCTGGCCAACCGACTTCTTGTAGCTGTAAGCCGCGATTGTTGGCAGTTTGGCCAACAGGCGATGGATCGAAATCTCGACCTCTTTCGCATCGTGCGGATCCAACGAATCTTGGTAGAACGTCGACAGCGCCCCCACGACGCTCGACAGGATCGCCATCGGGTGCGCGTCGCGCGGGAACCCGTTGTAGAACGAACGCATGTCCTCGTGGATCATGGTGTGCTTGCGGATCGACGACCGGAACGCCGCCAATTGCTCGGCATTGGGCAATTCGCCGTAGATCAACAGATAACTGGTTTCAACAAAGTCGCAGTTCTTCGCCAATGTCTCGATCGGATAGCCGCGGTAACGCAGGATTCCGTTCTCGCCATCGAGATAGGTGATCGAACTGGTCGTGCTGCCGGTATTTACGAAACCTTCATCGATCGTAATCAGGCCCGTCTCACCACGCAGCTTGCTGATATCGATCGCTCGCTCGTGTTCGGTCCCTTCGATTACGGGCATCTCGATTTGAGTATCGCCAACGCTCAATCGAGCCGTTCCGGTTGTTGTTGCTTCGCCGTTAGTCGCCGTACTCATCAAGGGGTGTCTCCAGGCACCATATTTCGAAACATTACTCCAAACGATTCGCTTCGCATCTTAACCGCGCGATAGCATCGCGACAATTCGGTTAAGCGAAAACCAATGGTTCGCATTCAAACTTCCCAACACGCGGGGATGTCTCGGCCGCTTACGCCGGCCAGGCAAGTCCCCCGCCGACGCCTTTTACGCAACCGCCAAACGCACCCCCGCCATTTAAACTAGCTCTCGTCAGGCAGGATCAGACATCGTGCCGCGTAAAGATCATCCGACCGGCACTGGTTTGCAACGTGCTGGTCACGGTCACCATCAATTCCTTGGCGATCTTGTCGCGGCCCCCTTCGACAACGACCATCGTGCCGTCTTCCAAGTATCCAATCCCTTGATCCTGGCCTTCTCCCGCCTTGATCACCTTCAATTGGAACTGCTCGCCTGGCAGATACATCGGCTTCAGCGAGTTGGCAATTTCGTTTAGGTTGATCACCGGCACGTTGTGAATTTTGGCGACTTTGTTCAAGTTGAAGTCGCCGGTGACTACCTTGCCTTCGAGATGCTTGGCCAGCAGCACCAACTTCAAATCGACAGCCTGCCCCGCAAATTCGGGAAGATCGCGATCGAAGATCTGCAAATCGACGGCGTCGTTGGCTCGCAGACGGTTGAGCACGTCGAGACCGCGACGGCCGCGGGCGCGACGCAATTTGTCGCTGCTGTCAGCGATCCCCTGCAATTCGCTCAAGGCGAACCGCGGCATGATCAATTGGTTGTCGAAGATCCCCGTGCTGACCAGATCTTCGATCCGGCCATCGATGACCACGCTGGTATCCAAGATCAGCGGCTTGAATCCCTTCACCTCGCGAACAAATTCGACGTACGGGATGATGAACCGAAAATCATCTTTGGTCTGCAACAACAGACTGATACAGATGTAACATAACACCATCCCCGTCACCAAACGGACCGGCGTCTGATAATGCTCCGCTAACAGCGGCGCAAGAGCGATCGTCAGCACATACGTCAGCAGTACGCCGACCAGCAAGCCAAAATAGACCGATGAAATTGCATCGATCCGTTTGCTGGGAACAAACACATCGATCGCGATCACCGCCAGTGCCAAGCCCATCACAATCGCCAAGTTGGCCCAAGGCACCCAAGCGGGCGTCGTCACCTGCAACGATGAATTTGCCGCTTGAACAGCATAATTGATCAGAGCGGAAATACCGCCAGCCACTAAGAGGAAGACGGCGCGTAGAAGAAGCAGACTCATCGGGGGTTTACCTTGCCTATCTATATGTTTCTCGAAGGGTGGGGCGATTCCACCGTTTATAAACTCGCCTGCTTCCGAGACCTTGGATCTGGTAACGCGATCAGATGGATCGCATGGGTGGGGGATTGGTAGCTGCCCGCGGCCAAAAATAACGAGGCCGATACCAAATCGTTGTGAAGACTCTGCGAAAGCGATATCTCGTCAACAATCATAAATCATTGCTGCCAAAACATTCTTGGGTAGAAACGCAAAACCGTTGATTTTTACGTTAGATTCCCATGAGGTACTGTACGGTTGTGCTATCCAACTTTGTTCACTCCCTCGGGCAGATCGATCCCGCATTCGCAGTCCGCCCCCTCAAAAACGATCAGAAGCTTGATTCGTTCGACCTCGACAAGGTCCAACCGTGGGGGCTACCAATCGGCCAGTGGGCCGGCACCGGAGAACAAGAATTCGTGTTGCACATCGCAAAACCGATCGGTCATCCCGGCGATGTATTCGCCAACCGCGCGGATCGGCCCTATCCCGGAAGCTCGCTGTCGGAAACGCAGCGGCAAGCGATTCGGTTCCTTGACCAACCGCTCGTGCAATTGCTCTAACCGCTGACCGGCAGAGCGCCGGATCTCCAACAAGCGGGCGTGGCGATAGATGTTGTCGAACAGAAACTTTTCCAGTTCGCGCCGCTCGCTGGTGAACAGATCTTCCTCCTCGACCCGCAAGCCTTCCTCCCGCACCTCCGCCGCCGTCTTCCCTTCGGCGGCATGGATCCGTGGGACGTTGTATTCCAGAAAATGGCTGACCTGCAGATCGACCAATTCGTGAACCAACGCCGGCCGCAACTGTTTCGGAGGCAGATTTCCATACTTCGATTCGATCGAACGCAGCGCTCGGTCGACCAACCGCACCTTGGCCAGGTCCTCGATCGTCAACAGCCCCAATTGCACCGCGTCGTCGATATCGTGGGCATCGTAAGCCATTGAATCGGCCGCATCGACCACCTGCACTTCCAACAGCGGTGCCGCAACGTTTTCGGTTTGATGCTTGTTGGCCCGAGCGTTTTGCCCGGCCAAGACTTCTGCCGACAGATTGAGACCGCTGAAGCGATTGAAACGCTGCTCCAAGTCTTCGACAATCGTCAACGCGAACTGGTTGTGCGAAAACCCGCCCGCCTGCCGCATACAATCGTCCAGAACGTCTTCGCCACAGTGGCCATAGGGCGGATGGCCGATGTCGTGCATCAAGGCCAACGCCTCGATCAAATCTTCGTTCAACCGCAACACGCGGCCGATCGTGCGCGCGATCGACGCGACCTCAAACGTATGCGTCAAACGCGTGCGATGATAATCGCCCATGTCGCCGGTAAAAACTTGCATCTTTCCAGCCAACCGGCGAAAGGCGGAACAATGCAAGATCCGATCGCGATCGCGCTGAAAGGGACCTCGATACGGGTGCGTCGGCTCGGGATGTTTGCGCCCCAGCGAATCCTCGCCGTGCATCGCATAACTGGCTAACAATCGGTTCTCACGGTCCGCGGGAAGAGGCACACTGTCATTCATCGGTACTGTCGCGTTTGCGGATCAGGTGCAGCGGATGTTGGTCCATCACGTTCGGTTCGAAGCCGGCGTACTGCGGGCTGAACAGATTCGTGCGAGTATAAAAATAGAGCGGAATCACGGGCAGATCCTTCAAGAAGATCGACTCCGCTTGCCGCAGTAGATCCATCCGCTCCTGGCCGCTGGCCGCTTGCGAACGGGCGATCAATTCGTCGTACTCAGGACTGCTCCACCCCGTGCTATTGTGCGAGTTGCCCGTCGTCCACATGTCCAAAAACGTATTCGGATCGGGATAATCGCCGTTCCAACCACCTCGCGCGATCGTAAAGTCCATGGTGAAGACTTTGTCGAGATACGTTCCCCATTCCATGTTCTCCAACGATGCCTTGACGTTCAGATTGTTCTGCCATTGCTGTTGGATCACTTCGGCGATCGCGCGATGCGATTCACTGGTGTTGTACAAAATGGAAAGCGTTGGCATCCCACGCCCCCCTGGAAAACCAGCTTCGGCCAACAACTCGCGAGCACGCTCGGGATCGTACGATTCCCCTTCGGGACTCTGATACTGCGTTAGATAGGGTGGGACGATGCTTTGCGCGGGAATCTGGCCAGCCCGCGTCACTTCACTGACAATCTGTTGCTTGTCGATCGCCAGGTTCAACGCCCGGCGAACCTGCACGTCATCCAACGGCTTGCGGGTCGTATTGAGACGGTAGAAATAGACCGCCAGCGAAACCCCAACCTTCGCATCGTCGCGTTGCTGGATCTCTTCGATCACCGACAACGGCACATCCGACGCCCAATGCAGTTGATCTTTGAGATACATGTTCAACGCCGTCGTCTGCGATTTGACGCTGTAGGCATCGATGCGATCGAGTTCGACCGCGTCGGAATTCCAATAATATTTGTTCTTACGCAACCGAATCCGATCCCGAATCCGGCGGAACTCCAATTCATAAGGGCCGTTGCAAACCATGTTCTCCGCCTTGGTCCACGCCGGCGCACCATACTTTTCGACGCAGGCGGGATTCACCGCAAACAGCGTGTAGAAACCGGTTAGGTACGAAAAGAAGGGAGTCGGTTCGTTCAACCGGACGATCAACGTTTGGTCATCGGGAGTTTCCACGCCGCCAAAATTGGCAAAATCGATCAGCACCTGGTGCACCGATTCGAGTTCCCCCTGTTGATCGCTTGGGATGTCGGTCTGCCTGGTGAAGCGGCGAAGGTCCCCCTGGGCATCCCAATCGATTCCCGCATCGGTCTGCGGTTTCACATCGACCGTGTAAACCCAAGAGTTTTCCCAATCGGCCAACAGCGACTTTCCTTCTTCGCTCGTCTCGTCATCGATCTCCGGTCGATCGGGCTTGTCGAGCGATTTGAGAATGCCATGCAAAACCGTCCCCCGCGGAAACGGCTGCAGCGGATCGGGGCTCGCCGGACGGTCGCGTAATTCCGCCTCGACACGATCGCCGATATTCAGCTCCGCCGTGTTGTATTCTTTGCCGCCAACAACGTAATAAAGCTGGGAAGCGTATTCGGCGGCGGTCTCTGGATGCAAAACCCGTTGCCACGACCAAGCGAAATCGCCAGCGGTGACCGGGGTGCCATTGGACCACTTCATGCCATCGCGCAGATGGAACGTGTACGTTCGACCATCCTCGGAGATCTCCGGCAGATCGGCCATCCCAGGAACCACTTCGACCGATTGCAACCCGTTCTCATCGACGGGCCCCGTCGGTACCGATCGCAGCAGGCCTTCGAACAACGCCTGCAAGATCTTGTGCTCCGGTTCCCCGGTGGCCCGAGCGGGATCGAGCGTTTTGACATCATCGCCATTTTGAAAGGCGAAATCGGCCGGCGGCAGCGATGTAAACGACAGTGCCCAGATCACCGCGCAAACGCATATGCCAATCAAGAACCAAGGGAACGCTCGACGTATTTCCGGCGGCACGCGGCCATCCTCCAACTCGATTGGTTAGGAAGGGTAAATCGAAGCGTCAGTTTCTCAGAAACGCCCGACCAAGGGAACCCGCGTTCCCAAACGCTCTCCCCGGCACTCTCGCCGGCCGCTGCGGAGATCCGCAACGGTAGTCTTGCAACCGGTACATTCGATTTACTTCAACACACCCATCGATTGGTTTGGGTTCTCCACGCCCTTCCCATGCAACACGAAGCCACGTTTTGTCGAACCTGAATATCAGACACGCCTACCATTAAATCGATCAGGGATGAATTCGATGTCGAAGTTGTCAATGTTTCAGACCGGCCCCGCCTATAATTCCGCCACGTCGCAAAACGACCCGCGCGTCGCTTTGGATATCGCCGGACATCTGTTGACCGACACCGCGCACGATCTGCGATCCCCATTGGCCGCCGCCCGCGAGCTGACGCAATTGGTCGCCGACGGGGTCGAAGGTCCCGTCTCGAGCGAACAAAAACAGCATCTCCACGCGGTCGTCGCCCGCTGCAACGACATGCAACGCTTGATCGACGACATGCTGCATTTCGAATGTGTTCGCACCGGCAACCCACGAATCGCCAAAACCTGGATCCCTGCCGACAGAATGCCGACGCTGGTCCAACCGCTGGTCGAATCGACCCGTCGCAGCCGATCTGTTGGCTTGCAATGGATCGGTTTTGAACCCGATCTGCCCCCGATGTTCGCCGACACGGACAAAATCAAGCGATTGCTGGTCAACCTGATCGACAACGCGATTCGCGTCACACCCGAATCGGGACAGATCACCGTTCGCACCGAACTGGCTCAGACCGGAGATCGGATGCGGTTGTCGGTCGAGGATGGTGGCGCGGGAATCGACCCGCAACAATGGTCCCGGCTGGCCCGACGCGGAGTCACGCAACAGGATGGACACGGGCTGGGATTGTCGATCTGCCGGCAGATCGCTGCGCTTCACTTCACTCGCCTAGAGGTCGAAAGCGGGCAAGGCCAAGGTTCGCGCTTCAGTGTCGAATTGCCAATCGGTGGTCCCGAGGCGGTCGTCGACAGCTTTGCCCGCTGGCGTGAAGCAATATTGCCACCCCGGCAGACTGCAACCAAGATGCCATCGCCGGCCGGACAACGCATTCGTCCGATGCGGCGCCACACCGCGGCAACACCTCGACAGCAAACGCTGCCAGCCGAAGCGGCACCGCCCCGCTACAACCGCAACGTGGCAATGGTCGGCGTGAGCGTCACCAATTCGCTGCCAGCCGAACCGAGCAAATCGCTCGATCGCTTTTTGCAAAGCCACTGCGAGATGCACGAATTGATCTACCAACGAAATCCCGACCAGTGGATCCTGCTATTAGACAACAACATTGGCGAAGCGGAACAGCGGATCGTGGCGATCGATCAGGCCCGGATGCAAGCGGGCGACATGATGCTGGACAATTGCCCGCTACAGTGGTCCAACCCGTTGTCGATCGCGGTGGGAACGCCAGCGGACAGGGCAAAACTGCAAGAGGCGTTTGTGCGGGGGAATCTTGGCATCCAGCGGCCCCTACCTCGGCAAGCAATGCCGAAACCCGCAGCCGCGGCGACGCCGGCGACCGACATGTTGTTGACCAACGTCGCTCAACAGCGGTTGGAAAACGAAGTGAAATGGCTGATGCAGAAATTCCACCAACGCCAAGGCCGGTTGCGGCGGCACGTCGAATCGATTCGCCGCTCGCGGTAACGCAAACCGCTACAGATACTGCTGGTACGCCGCAACCGCCAATTGATCACAGCGTTCATTCTCCTCGTGACCGCTGTGCCCTTTGACGTGCTCAAAAGTCACTTCGTGGATCTGCAACTGACGATCCAACTGCTGCCAAAGGTCGGCATTTTTCAGCTCCGCGAACTTGCTGCCCACCTTGCGGCGCCAACCGTTGCGTTTCCAACCGGGCATCCATTTGCTGATCCCCTGTCCAACGTAACTGCTGTCCGAATAGAGCGTCACTTTGCAGGGCCGCTTCAGCGTTTCCAGCCCTCGAATGACAGCCAACATCTCCATCTTGTTGTTGGTCGTCTCCGGCTCGCCGCCATTGCATTCTTTCTCCGCGCCACTTTGCAAGTCGCGTAAGACAAACGCCCAACCGCCCGGTCCGGGATTGCCGCTGCAGGCGCCATCGGTGAATAGATGAATCAATCGCGTCGGCTTCGCTGTCGTCGGGGTCGCTGCGTCCAAGAAATTGGCCTTCTCTGTATTTTCGAATCGTGGCTGACCGGCACACACCGACGCGCCCCACGTCGCTGACCGATCACTGTACGAAAATCGAAGGTAACTTGCCAAGAGCCGTCGGTCGGCTGGCGTGCCAAATCCGTCGTTGGGGTATGACGAATCAACCGCAGTGCGCGAGGTCGCGATTCCCCGAGGAACCGGACGCTGTCGCGTACCGGCGGATATCTCAGGGGCCCCCCTGCGCAAGCCCGTTGATAAAGAAGGGCTTGCAACGGTGCCGCGTTACAGCAGGCTTTCGAGTCGCGACAGGGCAACCATCAATTGGTTCCATTCGCTGACCACGTCGTAGGTGTTCACGACCTGGGCGTCGACGCGATCGAACCCGATCTCGCTGATCGAGATCTTTTGATCCAAGACCATCATTCCTTCGCTGGTCGCCATTTCGCACTTGTCGTTGGCCGTGGTGTTTTGATCGTCGTACATCGGCACGACTTGCTGCATCGCACGGTGGACCGCCCACAAGGCCGCCTTGTGCGAATCGTCTGCCGAAACAACTGCCTTCATAGTTCCCGATTCAATGTAGTACTTGGCCATCGTAGATCTCTCCGTCGCAGGGGTGCAAGGTTCCGGTCAGCGGTTCCTCCCGCCGACATCAGAACTATCGCATCGGTGACGGACACGTTAGGTCAGACCTCTTCGTGCATCGCTTCGCTGAATCGATATCCGACTCCACGAACCGTTTCGATCACGTCGGCATAAGGGCCAAGCTTCTTTCGCAGCGCCCGAATATGAACGTCGATCGTCCGTTCCAGAACCATCGTGTCCTCGCCCAACGCCGCGTCGATCAATTCAGCCCGATCAAACACGCGGCCGGGTTGGCGAATCAAAGTGTCCAGCAAACGGAACTCGCTGCGAGTCAGATCCAACGGCTCCTCCCCAACTGTCGCTTTGTAGCGGCGTCGGTCGACGCTGACCGACTTGTAGGTGACAACATCCTGGTTCTTCACCACAGCCGCTTGTTCGCGGCGACGCAGCAACGCTTTGACCCGTTGCAACAAGACCGCCACGCTGAACGGTTTGCAGACGTAATCATCCGCCCCGATCGAAAACCCGGCGATCTGATCGGAATCTTCCGATTTTGCTGTCAGCATCAAAATCGAAATGTTTTTCGTATCTTCGCCAGCTCGCAACGTGCGGCAGACTTCCAACCCGTTGAGCGATGGTAACATCACGTCGAGAATCACCAGGTCGGGCAATTTCAGCCGTGCCTGGTTGAGCGCATCGCGACCGTCCAGGGCACGCGAAACCTCAAATCCCTCTTTTTTCAGGTTGTAGACCAATACCTCAGCGACGCTTAAATCGTCCTCGACCACGAGAACTTTGATATTCGGCATGCGTGTGAAGACCTTCGTGTTGCCTGTTGGATAGTTTTGTTGCTCTCAATGCGCGATCGGCTACTTCGCACAACGCAGTTATTGTTGGTATCGTCGACGACAGCCAACGAATCGGCTACCCCGAAGTGGTTAGTGTCAAATGAAGATTGGGTTAGGGTTACGTTAAGGCAAGGGCGACCACGCCGCCCCTATCGCAAGCCTACCGTGAAATTCTATCGCACAGCCGGTTTGGCGACAACGTTAACGCGAGTCGTCCTCCTCGACGACCTGTTCAAATGGGGGGCGTTCGGTTGGGTGAGCTACCCACGTTGGACATCTTGGTCCAACGAATCGGCCGCGATCCAACCGCTCATCATCACCATTGGCATCCCCGGCCCGGGATGAGCCGCCCCGCCAGCCAGATACAATCCCCGGATATCCTTGCGGCGATTGGCTGGTTTGAACGCACCGGTAAACTTTCCGTGACTCGCCAAACCGTAAATCGCTCCGTTGAGCACGCGATAGCGATTGTGGATGTCTTGCGGTGTCAGCACCTGTTCAAATTTGATGTGACTCTCCAAATCATCCAACTCCCCTGTCTCCTGCAACTTTTCGATAATCCGCCGGCGATAATCGGGCAGCATCGCCGTCCAATCATGCCCAGGCCGCAAGTAGGGCGTGTGGACCAATACATACAACGCTTCGCCCCCCTCGGGAGCGACCTGAGGTTCGGTGATCGCCGGAGCGCAAACATAACAGGTCGGTTCGGGAGCCAATTCACCGCGGCGGTAGATGTAATCGAACTCCTCTTCCGGATCGCGTGAGAAGACAAAATTGTGGTGCAGCAATTGTTCATATCGTCGGTCCAGCCCCAAATACAGGACGACGCCGCTGCAGGCAGGTTCGGGATTGCGCAGCTTCAATCGCGCCCGGGGGCAATCTTTTAACAGTTCCCTGTAGGTGCGAACCGAATCGCAATTGCTGACCACGGCGTCGGCCGCGATCACTTCCCCCGTCGTCGTTAACACCCCGGTCGCCCTTCCCGATTCAACAAGAATCCTGGCGACGTCGACCCCGAGGCGAATATCGACCCCCAATTCGATCGCCAACCGCGAAAGGCCTTCGACGACCGCGCGCGTTCCGCCGACCGGATACCAGACGCCTTCGGCCGTTTGCATGTGAGCGATCCCACACAAAACCGCCGGCGACGCTTCGGGTGACGATCCGACGTATTGGGTGAAGTGATCGATCATCTGCGCCGCGCGATCGTCGGGGATGTGTTGCCGGACGACCTTGGATACGCTTTTCCCCATCCGCAGACTCATCACGTCTCTAAGCACCGCCGGCGAGAACGCGCCGCTGGCGTCCATCGTGTCTCGGATCGATCCGATGCTGCGCCAAAAGAAGAACCGTTCGGAGACTTCGTGTAGCTGCTTGGAGACCTGAATGAATCGCTGGTACCCCTCGCCACTGTCGGGTGAACCGGTGAACTCGTCCAACCGCTTCCGCATCGCTTGAACATCGCTAACCAAGTCCAAGACGCCGCCGCCATCGAAGAAACAACGCCACTGCGGATCCAGCGGCACAAGCTCCATGTAATCGTGTAGATCGCGCCCCGCTTCACTGAAAATGCGTTTCAGGACCGAAGGTAGGGTTAAGATCGTGGGCCCCATGTCGAATCGGTACCCGCCACCTTCCAAGATGGCCGCCTTTCCGCCAACCCATTCGTTCTTGTCCAACAGGGTCACGCGATGACCGCGGGCCGCCGCCGTACAAGCGGCCGATAGGCCTGCCAAGCCGCCGCCAACCACGACGACGTTTTGCGTTTTTTCCGTTCCGTTGCCCATTGGTTCGTTTTTGGCCCTTCAGTGCTTCTCTATTCTCGGCTGTGGCGAATCCCGCGGACCATCTGTCCCAGGCCACACAGCCGTCGACGCCAACCGCCAGCGAAATTCAGCTGCAGCAAACCGGCCAGAATCTCTTCGTCCCCTGCGGTCGACGGCGCCAAATGCTTGGGGTTCCGCAACGATTGCCGGGCGATCACGCGCGGACAGGTCATCGCCAACAACCCTTCGGCGCCGCGAGTCGATCCAAATCCGCTCTCGCGACGTCCCCCAAAGGGTAGCCGAGGATCGGCTGTGGGCACAATAAGGTCATTGATCGTGACGGTCCCAACGGCCAAACGGTTGGCCAGATCGACCGCCGCCGCTCGCGGCCCAAAAATCGACGCCGCCAAGGCATAGGGAGAACTGCCGACCAGCTCGGGCAATTCGTCGGGGGATGAATAATCACAAACCGCAGCGATCGGTGCAAACAAATCGGCGGACATCAGCTGCCAATCGGGGCGGGCACCAAACAAAACCAGCGGCGGCGTGCAGCCAGTCCGTTCGAACGCCTGACGATCCCACAGACCGCCGACCACTTGAGCCCCGCGGGCGATCGCATCCTCGACCACCTGGACCAACCGTTCGCCAACGCTCCGATGCACGGGAACCGCTGGCAATCGGGCCAATTGCGACGTCAACCGCTTGCGATAGTAATCGGATTGCTGCCGGGGAACAAAGACCCGTCGCGGCGCGATACAGGTTGCACCGCTGTTGAAATTCAAACCAAACAACAGCGATCGAACGACGCGTTGGCTATCCGCTCCGGCCAACACCACCATCGCATCACATCCGCTCAACTCCATCGTGGCGGGCGTCAACGAATCCGCTGCCGTCGCCAACACCCGTCGCCCGGTCTGCGACGCTCCGGTCAGCACGATCTTCTCGACGCCAGATTGGATCAACCGCGACGCTACCGCCGGATCGCTGTGAACCTGTTGAATTAATTGAGTTCCGACGACGGCTTGGAAACAATCGACCAACGTCGCCGTTGCCGCTTCACATCCCGGAGCGGGCTTCAACAGCACGGCGTTCCCAGCGACCAACGCTTGTGCCGCTTGGACTCCCGCCAATAGAAGTGGATAGTTCCACGGGGCCAAGATCAGAACACGGCCTAACGGAACTCGCTGGACTTCGCTGCGCGTTCCCCACAACCATAGTGGGCGACCGGTGATCCCCAGTTTTCGCGTCGCTAAAACCCTCGCAGCATTGCGTTGCAGATAACGCAATGCCTCGCACAACGGGATCAATTCGGCCGACAGCGTTTCGGTCCGCGAGCGGCGTTGGGGCAGGGTGATCAAATCACATAGATCGTCGGCCGATTGAGCCACATGCGTTTGCACCGACCGCATCTGCCGAGCTCGCTGGCGTACGCTCAAACGAGCCCACTGGATCTGCGCTGCCGCGGCATTCGATAACGCCGCGTCGCAATTGGTTTCATCGATCAAAATCACAGCGACAACATCAAGTAAGCCTCCGCTTCATCGAGCGTATTGGCTATTTCCGGCGGCACCCCAATGCCGTACCAATCGCCATCGAGATACCTGTAATAACCATGCCCCACAATCTGCGGCCGAGCAGGATTGCGGCTGCAGAATCGAACCAAGATCTGGCAGTTATCATCGCTGGTTTCCAACAGCGACGGTTCGGCGTGCTGACTGTAGAACGCCCGCGGTTCCATCACCACCACCAATGGAATGCCGTAGTAAAAGTGTAACGCCTCCTGCAGCGAGCAGGGGAGACGGGTGTCTTTGTATACGAATGTCCGCGGCGTTGTCTGAACGATCTCGGGAATCTTGCCGTGAGCGTTGCGAAGCGTTTGGTCGATCGAACCCAACGCATGAAAGGTCCCCAGCGTGTCATTGCACAACAGCTTCACGATCCGGCTGGGCGTCCCCTGCCCATACAACACCCACGCGTCAGCCGCCTCCGACTCCAACGCAAACGCGGGACTGCCTTTCATTGGAGTGATACGTGCCACAGGAAGGGGCACGCCCGCGTAATCATACTCCAGATAAAAATGCGATCCCCGTTGCACCACGCCGACCTCCAATTGTGTCAAAAGCGGCGACAGTGCAACGCTGTCTTGAATGCGTCGCAGCGCGGCGTTTCGCTGGACACTGGTGATGCTCCGAGATTTGACTTTCTCTGGAACAATCGTTTTCTTCTTAGGCACTAAACGAACTCCCTCGTGCTGCCCCGCATGCTCGCCCCGCTTCAGGTCACAACTGCCAAACATAATTACGCGTCGCTGCCACCAAGCTTCCACCCTGGCGGAATTCCGATTGGAGACGAGACCTCTAACATTTCATCGTACCTACTTCCTAACGGTTTGTCTGCCCAGGAGATCGATACAATTTTGGATGCCAAACAAATGCGAAAACGACCACCCCGAGTTCCGTTGCAATAGAACACACAACATCACCACACTGGGGGCCCATTCAATCGAGCGAAAGGAGGCCGACGTTGCTTTGCAGCTCTTGCAGCAACGCTCCCCAAGGCCGTCGACTCCCCCAAGCCTCCCCTTCGGCTTCGTTCGCAGCGCACTCTAAACAGCGATCCAACAACCACCGCAAGTCGGGTTCATCCGACGCAACAACGCCCCCCGACGACGATGACGTCTGCTCCAGCAACTGCCACGCCGAGGCGAGGTCCTCCAACCCTCGGCGATAGGCCTTCCCAGCCGCCGCCGACTCGCCAAGCGTTTGTTCCACCTGGCCCCAACGGACCTGAGCCCAAGCCCGTGTCGACAGCCAATCGGTCCGCGACCGAGACAGTGCAGGCAGCGCGTCGATCCGATCGATCAACTCACCAAGCGTCGCGGCCGCCTGCAGGTTCCGATCCGCATTGCGATAGGCTTCGGACAACGCGATCTGAATCTCCGACAACCGACGCAGCCCTTCGCTGGGCCGACGACTCTCTAACAACATGGCATACCGCAACGCTTCCCGCAGTGCCGCGATGCTCTCGTCACAGCGACTGCCTCGCATCAAGAACCGACCGATCACAAGATTCCCTTCAGCCATCGCAACGAGCGAACCGGAATCGAGTGGTTCCGAACCAAACGGATTAGCCAATCCCGCCACCGCAGTTTGCAGATCGGAGATCATTTCGTGGGTTGCCACTCCAGTTTGCCGAGCGGATTGCAGTAGTCCCATCGAGACGAGAACACGAGCTCGCAACAGACGCTGCGTCGGCATGCCGTAGTCTGGTATCGCAGCGATCGATTCACGGGCGATCAAATACGTCTGCTCCGCTGACAGAAAATCACCCGACATCCGCTGCAGATTGGCAACTTCCAACAAGCAGCGGACCGCATCCAATGGGTGCTGCGCCCGATCGACCAGCCCGTGATATAGCGATTGATAATGGACAATCGCCCGACGCAATAGATCGCGTCGCAATGGCTCGACCGCAGGATAGTTGGCCAACGCCCGATTCAATTGGTTCAGCCATCCGTCGGCCGCGTCTTGCACCTGGTGCAGATGCCGATAGGCCCAATGCCGTTCATCCTCGGCCTGCTTGCGCACAACAACCTCTTCCGCATGTGCCCGCAAAGCTTGCTCCTTGGCTAGCCGTTCAGATCGATGGGCGCGGGCGACGACTACGCTAGTTGCCGATGCACAAACAGCCAAGACCGTCGCCCCAACAATGATGGCGGCGACCAATGCAGGGCGCTGACGCGACGCTCGACCGAAGCGTTCGATCGCTGTTTCGCGATGCGAGTCGACTTTGTCACCCGCTAGAAAACAACTGACCTCTTCGGCAATCTGTTGGGCCGTTTCGTATCGGTCCTGTGGCTGCGCGGCGATCGCCTTGATGCAGATCGATTCCAGCGGCCTGGGAACGGATCGATCGATCTCGCGTGGTTTTTCGTACCGTCCGGCGATCACGTTGGCGAGCGTCACTTGAACGTCGTCGGCTTGAAACGGGGTTCGCCCCGTCAGCAGTTCATACAAGATGATGCCTAGCGAGTAGATGTCGCTGGACGGACCGATCCGATCGGTCGCCCCTCGAGCCTGCTCGGGCGACATGTAAGCCGGCGTGCCAACGACGGTTCCGATCCGCGTTGCGACCGGTCCATTCGTTCCCGCGGCCGGATCGGGTGAACCGGCGATTGGCGTCCCGCCAGCCAAGGTCGCCATCGCGTTGAGATCGGCCGACGAATCATCCACCGATGAATCATCCAACCGCTTTGCCAAGCCCCAATCGACGACCACGGTTTCACCAAATTGCCCTACGATCACGTTTGCCGGTTTCAGATCGCGATGGATGATTTTTTGTTGATGAGCGTAGGCGACCGCATTGCAGATATCGACAAAGCTGCGCAGCAATTCATGCAACAACGCCTGTTTTTTGGGACCTGGCTGCTGGCAATGGCAGTCGCGAATCTTGTGTTCAAGCGTTACGCCATCCAACAATTTCATTGCGTAGAACGGCTGACCGTCCTCGCGTCGGACCCCGCGTTCGTACACCGGGACGATCCCCGGATGTTGCAGCTGGGCGGTAAGCAACCCTTCATGAATGAAACGCTGGACGAGGTCGGCATTCCCAACAGCGTGAGCCCCCAACTGTTTCACGGCGACATCGCGATCCAGCTGCAGGTCGTTGGCACGCATCACCACGCCCCAACCGCCACGCCCCAGTTCATGATCTCCGGCATACCGATCGGAGCCCGACGGAAGCGGCTCTTCCGGCGCGGCCCCTCTACGCGGGTCGGAACCAGAAACAACATCCGTGGCACCCGAACCTGGTGAATAAATCATGAACTGGTACCCATTGGACGCTTGGACGAGAGGACGTCCCCAATAGGACGCAACGTATAAACATAGAACTCTCTGCCGCACACAAAACGGCAAACCGATTCCGCCCCGACATCCTAGGGACCGAGCAATCGGAACAGCCCGGCCACTTACTACAACACACCCGGACCCGGTCGGGATCGAGCGAAATTGCTCGCTGCAGCAAACCCGATCACCGCAGGGGCGGCAAACATATCTCACCATTTTTCCACAGCGGGATACCGTTCCCGCTGAATGAAGGTGTCGCGTTTTCTTTCACTTGTCCCGCGGGAACTGCCGGATGTCCATGATTCAAGAGCCAACCTTGCTGGTCGAACCGGCAACCGAAGATGCTGTCGGATCGCAGCGATGGTTGGTGCAGATCCATCCGGTGGATCTGAATCGCGGGCCGATAGAGATCACGGAGACGATCCAGATTGGCCGCGATTCGCACTGCAGCCTGCGACTGCCCGACCATTCCGTTTCGCGGCACCATGCCGAGATTGTCAAACGGGATGACCACTACACGATCCGCGATCTCGGCAGCACCAACGGCGTGATCATCAATGGCCAAGCTGTGCAGTCTCACGAACTGCAGACCGGCGACCACATCCAATTGGGCAGCCGAATCTTTCGCTTTCTGGCCGACCACGACCTGGAGGCGCAGTACCACGAGACCGTCTATTCGATGATGACCCGCGATGGGCTGACCGGCGTTTTCAATAAACGCTATCTGCTGGAAAGCCTCGACCGCGAGGTCGCGCGGTGCCGTCGATATAAGCGTCCGATCGCGTTGATCTTGTTAGACATCGACCATTTCAAATCGATCAACGACACCCACGGACACCTGGCGGGAGATGAAGTGCTTCAGCAAATCTCGTCGCGGTTGGGCGATGTGCTCCGCAGCGACGAAATCTTGGCTCGATTTGGGGGCGAGGAGTTTGCGATCGCGATCGTCGAATCGAATCGCGAGAATGCCCTGGACGTCGCCGAACGTTGCCGTAGGGCATGCGTTGAAGAAGCATTCAAAACATCGGCAGGCTTGCTCGAAGTAACGATCAGCCTCGGCGTTGCCACCCCAGCGGTCGACGAAATCGAAACCCGGTCAGCGCTGCTCGACGCGGCCGACAAATACTTGTACCAGGCCAAGCACGCTGGCCGCAATCAAGTCGCCGGATAGCACTTGATGACGCCGCCGCGCGTCGACGGATTTGTAACACAATGGCCCGGCGGTTCACCTCAGTTCGACCGCGATAGGGACCGACGCAACTTTAGCACAAGTCACCTACGCGGGCTTGGCACGCAAAGAAATTCAATTGGCACAGTTTGCACAGTCGTTTACGCTATCGGTCCAGTGCCTGCGGGGGACACGTTTCCCCGAAGGCGAATAGGTTCCAATCGAAGCGAGGTAGCGCCGTTATGCCGATCGAATTCCCCTGTGATGGGTGCCAACAGAAACTGCGAGTGCCGGACAACAGCGCTGGCAAACAAGCCAAGTGCCCCAACTGTGCTCGGATTCAGACAATCCCTGCCTCACAAACAGAGGAGCCGGCACCCGCTGCGACTGATCCCTCAAACGATCCCTTCGGCTTCGGCGGGCCAACCGGTGGGCAGCCCGCCGGGGACAATCTTGGCGCGGGCGGATTTGGCGGGGGCAACTTCGGCGGTGCCGCGGCGTCCCACCAAAATCCCTACGCCTCGCCAGCCGCGGCTTCACAACCGATGGGAACTGGCGGCTCGGGAACGCTTTCGGTTCAGCCGATGGATCCTATCGGAGCGGTTTCGATCGGATGGGAGTTATTCAAAAGGAATGCTGGCCTTCTGATTGGATCGGTGCTGGTTATCGTGGGTGTATCTGGTGGTCTGATGCTCGCTACCATGGCCTTAACAGTTGCCATGGTCGACGTGACAGGAGATCCGAATTCTCCGGTGAATTCCGTTGTGAATATCGCGACGTCATTAATAAGCCAACTAATTCAGCTTTGGATTGGGATCGGAGCGATACGTCTTGGCATCGCAGTGGCGCGAGGGCAAGCGGTAGAGCTCGGGATGCTCTTCAGCGGAGGGCCATTTGTGCTGCGATATATAGGAGTATCGATTCTATTTACACTGGGAATGTATCTAGGACTTCTTCTGCTAATAGTCCCAGGAATCTACTTTAGCCTGACATACTGTTGGTGTTTCTACTTTTTGGTCGATCGTGATTGCGGAGTGATGGAAGCGTTCCGACTCTCGGGGCAACATGCGAAAGGAAATCGCCTCAACACTTTTGTTTTGGGGATTGTCTCGTCTGTACTGAATATCCTTGGCTTTCTTATGTGCATCGCTGGCGCGTTAGTCACGATTCCCGTGGGGATGCTGGCGATGTCCATCTGCTACTTAATGATGACTGGACAGCGGTACTGGCAACCGCATCCGTCAGGACAGTGAACTAACGGACGCCGACTATAGTCGCAACCACTCGCGGAACCCCGACACGATCTCCTGGGGCTGCATCGCAATCTGCAGACCTACAAACCCTAAGATCACCAGGGCCAAAAGTAACAGCCCCACTCCTCTAAACCGGGAAGCGTTTTCGACATGCCCCAGTTCACGACGCGTCGCTTGCACCAAGCGTCGCCAGAAAACGGGGGATATCGTTTGCAACGGGGGTACCACTTGAGGTGTGTCTTGAGGCGAAAAGACCTCCAAGCGAACCGCCGTCCCGACGGCGGGGAACCAGATCTGCTGGCCTTCGAGCCGGGCACCTGGGTCGATCGACTGAGCCGCTCGCAACAACGGCTCACGCACGTCGTCGGCGGTCGCGCCGTAGATCACCATCCGCGGCCGCATCGTCAGAATTACCAGCAGCAGGGAGAGCAAAAAAAACGCTCCCAACATCATCCATACGATCCAGCCCAACATGCCGTAGGCCATCGTCGGAAAGAAGAGCACCAACGGGCCGGCAAGAACAAACCCACCAACACCAATCGCCAACGCGATCGTGTCTTGGGCACCTGTCGTTACGGTCGGTCGACTGGCCGATTGTAGATAACCGATCACCATCAGGTAGATCGCCAAGGGGCCAAGCGCCAACGCGATAGAGAATGAGTCAATCATAGCGTTTATCGTAGACCGGTCGTCGAATGAATAACAGTCGCAAAACGCTGAGACAGAAATGCTCGGCGTCAGGAGTCCTGCGTGACAGGCGTCCAAATTCGACGCTGCTGATCCAGGAACGTTGAATAGGTACCAGCTTGAATATGATTTCGCGCTTCCCGAACCAACCGCTGGTAGAACGTCAGATTGTGGATCGACAACAAGATCGGCCCCAACATCTCTCCGACGACAAATAGGTGGCGAAGATAGGCGCGGCTGTGTCGGCAAGCCGGACAAGGACAATCCTCTTCCAGCGGGCGAGCGTCTTCCCGAAACTTAGCGTTGCGAAGTTTCATCGCCCCGGTGGCGGTAAAGGCCAATGCATTGCGGCCGTTCCGCGTCGGCATCACGCAATCGAACATATCGACACCGCGAGCGATCGCTTCGACCAGATCGATCGGCGTCCCGACGCCCATCAAATACCGTGGCTTAGCCTTCGGCAGATAGGGAACCGTCGCCTCGATCGTCTTGTACATTTCCGCTGGCGGTTCGCCAACGCTCAGGCCGCCGATCGCGAAGCCCTCGAAATCTTCTTTGCTCATCTCTTGGGCACATTGCCGACGCAGTTCGGGATCCAACCCGCCTTGCACGATCGCAAATCGAGCTTGGTCTTCACGCGTGGCATGCTCCAAACAACGTTTCGCCCAACGGATCGAACGCTGCATCGCATCTTCGATCACGGCGGGTTCGTTGGGCAACGCGATCACATGATCCAGAACCATTGCGACGTCGCTGCCAAGCGATTCTTGAATGTCGATCGAATGCTCGGGCGTCAACTCGATCGCCCGGCCATCGATGTGCGACTTGAACGTCGCGCCGTGCTCGGTGATCTTGGTCAATTGTGCGAGGCTGAAGATCTGAAACCCGCCCGAGTCGGTCAAGATTGGCCCGTCCCATCCGCTGAAGCGATGCAGGCCGCCGAGCGAACGAATCAGTTCATGCCCAGGGCGAAGGCCGAGATGGTAGGTATTGCCGAGAATCATCGAAGCACCCAACTGCTTCAATTGATCGACCGTCACTCCTTTGACCGTCGCCTGAGTTCCCACAGGCATGAACGCGGGCGTGGGGACTTCGCCATGCGGCGTCGTCAACAAACCAGCGCGAGCCAGAGTGTTTGGATCTTCGGCGATCAACTGGATCGTGACGGCAGGCAAAATCGACTACCTTACTCGCCGCGAAGCGTGAGATTGTGCTGTTCGAGCTTCTCGCGAATCTCAACCAAGCTGGTCACACCGAAGTTCTTGCATTCGAGCAGTTCGTCGGCGGTTTTGCGAAGCAATTCGCCGATCGTGTTCAATCCCAAACGGACCATGCACTTGCGAGCACGAACCGACAGATTCAGATCGGAGATCGGACGATCCAACAACGCTTGCTCAGCAGGCGACAGGTGCGACGTGTCGACAGGCGGTTCGGCGGTCTTCTTCTCGTGAGCGAACTGGCCCAGGGTCAGCCCCTTGCTGCTCAAGATCTCACGAATTTCGTAGAGACTGGTTTCGCCAAAGTTCTTGCTGGCCAGCAGTTCCGCTTCGCTGGTGCGGGTCAAATCGCCCAGCGTATCGATGCCCATCTTGGTCAGACAGTTTCGGCTGCGAACCGACAGTTCGAAGTTTGCGACCGAGATGTTCAGAACTTGAGCCAAACGATCGTTTCGACGCTGAGTTTCCTCGTCGTACAAAACGTTGCCCGACGCCGAAGCATCCTTCATATACAGGCGAGCCTGTGGATGGTCGGGATAGCAATCGAGAATTCGCTTGTAGCACAATTGAGCCTTGCCAAAATCGTTGCGATCTTCGCTCATCAGGCCCAAGTTGATCAGTACGCCGACGCCGGTTGGAAAGGCTTTCGAAGCGCGTTCGTAAAGTTCCAAAGCGGTATCGTCGTTGCCGTGGCGATCGTTCTCGACGGCCAGACCAAACAGAGCCCCTGCGTGCTGTGGGTTCGCTTGAATCGCTCGCTCATACAACGCAACCGCTTCGGGCAGATTACCACCCAACGAGGCGACAGTTGCGCCACGCTGATACAGATATTCAGCCGATTGTTCGACGGGACCGAACATGTTGTCCAAAGTCGCCAATGCCTGTTCCGCATCGCCCATGTAACGATGGACCGCAGCGATCGCCAAATTGCATTCGTCGGCGTTGTAGCCAGCGGTTCTGGCCGCTTCGAACGAAGCCATCGCTTCGGCGTATTCGCAATGCTCGAAATGGCAGCGACCAATGTAGAACTGAGCCAACGCACCGCCATCGGCCGATTGCAGGGTCTGCTTGGCGTCCTGGAAACGCCCCAACAAAAACTGCCCGATACCCAATCGCGTTTGCGACGCAGGTGTTCGTTCGGTGTCTTGTTCCAGCAGCCCAACGCCTTCCTTGAGTTCCGTGAAATGCGTGAAATCATCGGAAATTGCTTGACGGATCACATAGATTTCTTGTGGTCCAAAAGACGCGTTGGAAAGCAACGTCTCCTTCAGATCGAGCATGTGAGCTTCAGCCATGGAGTTGGGTTCCTACAGAAGGGCAAGCGGGCCTTGCGAGGGCGTGAAGAGCCGATGGTGGGACTTGAACCCGCAACCTATTCATTACGAATGAATCGCTCTGCCAGTTGAGCTACATCGGCCTGAGATTTGCACTGCACTGAATAAGCAAGATAAAAGAATTTCCCATATTTCGTCAAGAGGACGGTTGGGGGAGAATTGATTTACAATTAATAAATAATACCACCCAAGGGAGATTGATCGCGATGATCCATACACGTGCCCAATCGATCCTGCTCGATTTAGGGATCCACACAGAACCAAAAGGGCTTGCCGTCGGCAACCGCTGGGTCGCCGGGCACGGGCCGACATTCTCCGCCCATTCGCCGATCGATGGCGTCGAACTCGCGTCGCTGACCGTCGCATCGCCAGACCAAGTTAGCCAGGCGACCTCTGCGGCCCGCGAAGCGTTTGTCTCTTGGCGCGTTGTCCCCGCGCCGGTCCGAGGCGAATTGGTCCGCCGAATCGGCGACCGACTGCGGCATCATAAATCGGATTTGGCCGAACTGGTCAGTTGGGAAACGGGCAAGATCACCCAGGAATCCTTGGGCGAAGTCCAGGAGATGATCGACGTCTGCGATTTCGCCGTGGGGCTCAGCCGGCAACTCTACGGCAGGACAATCGCCAGCGAACGGCCGCTGCACCGACTGACCGAGCAATGGCATCCGCTGGGCCCCGTCGGCGTGATCAGCGCTTTCAACTTCCCCGTCGCCGTCTGGGCATGGAACACGATGATCGCTCTGGTCTGTGGCGATCCGGTGGTCTGGAAGCCTTCGGAAAAGGGAACGCTGTGCGCCATCGCCTGCCACAGCATCGCAGCGGGCGTTGCCGCGGAGATGCCCGAAGCCCACCAGGGCCTGTTGAGCCTGGTGATCGGCGATGCAGAGACCGGCAAAGCGATCGCCGATTCGCCCGACCTGCCGTTGGTTTCGGCAACCGGCTCGGTCCCGATGGGCCGCGACGTCGCTGTCCGCGTTGCCCGGCGACTAGGCCGGTCGCTGTTGGAACTCGGGGGCAACAACGGCATGATCGTTGCGCCGTCGGCCGACTTGGAACTGGCAACACGCTCGATTCTCTTTGCCGCCGTCGGCACCTGCGGCCAGCGATGCACTTCGCTGCGTAGACTGTATGTTCACGATTCGATCGCCGATCCGATGGCAGAACAGTTGAAAAAACTCTACGCCCGACTCCCGATCGGCGATCCAACAACCGACGGAACCCTGGTCGGCCCACTGATCGATGAACGAGCGATACTGGCGATGCAAGACGCACTGGCGGCGGCCCGAGAGCAGGGTGGGACGATATTCGGAGGGGACCAGATTACCAACCAAGTCCCTGCCGGCGGGTTTTACGTTCGCCCGGCAATCGTTGAAATCGCGGCCGATGCGCCGATCGTGCAACAAGAAACCTTCGCACCGATTCTTTATCTGATGCGATATAGCGATCTGGACGATGCGATCGCGATGCACAACGGTGTCCCGCAGGGACTCGCTTCGGCAATCCTGACCAACGACGTCCGTGAAGCGGAACTGTTCTGTTCCCCAGCCGGATCGGATTGCGGAATCGCAAATGTCAACATTGGGACCAGCGGCGCCGAGATCGGCGGCGCGTTTGGCGGCGAGAAAGAGACCGGCGGCGGACGTGAATCGGGAAGCGATTCCTGGAAGGCGTACATGCGGCGGGCGACCAACACTGTCAACTACAGCCCCGAACTGCCGTTGGCTCAAGGGATCCAGTTCGACCTGGACTAAACCGAGCGGAGAAATCCGCATAAAAAAACACCCGATCGAATTCGACCGGGTGTTTTTGCTGACCTATAGTTGGGGGCGTGACGAGGGCGGTTGCCACGCCAGCAGTCGCTTATTCGCGTGGGCGGATCGCTCCGGTCAATCCGCTGTAGTCGACACGGTCCGAACCGTGCCACAGCGGCTGCCCCAGCTCGACTCGCTTACGCAGCACTTCGATCTTCTCCGAAGATCCAGCTGGTGCGTCGGTCTCTTTGAAGTCGTTCCAGTCCTGTGGAACGAAGTCTTCATCGTGACCGTAGCGCAAGATGGCTTCAAAAACGTTTTTACAAACAGTCATTAATAATGTCCTCTCACCGATTCCAAACTGTACTCCGAACGTTGGAACTCGGCACGTTGCTGTCTTATCGCATCGCTCATCCTCGGATGCGGCAAATCTGCCTCCCACAGGCAGATGAATGTGTCAATGGGAGATTGGGCTGACCTTTGATTATCGATCGAAGCTTGATGCATTATTCACAATCAGCGAGCAGAGTCAAGTTTTTTGTTTGGGGGTTTATCCGCCCCAAGCCTAAATTGACACGATCCCCCCTTGAAATACATCAAGCCAGGTAAATATTAAGAGAATCGCGACAGATTCTCTAAAAACGCGTCGCAACTGGGGGCGTTTTAACGCCACAAAGGGGGATGCCGCAGCGGTCAAGATTCCTCCCAAAGAGGCCCGCCAGGGGGATCCACACCCCCTTGCGTGACATTTCGATGTCAACGGGGCTTGTCAGACGATCTCCTGTGCGAGGCCGAATACTTCCTTCAGGCAAGATGCTGCAGTTGTGCTGCCAGCAACATGCGGCCCGGAAGATCGTTGAAAAATAGTTTTCCGCAGCCCTTCACCAACGACGCCCCAAACACCCCAATCGTTCAATTCGCCGCCCCCACGCCCGACTCCCGGTGATGCACTTCCACTGCGGCGTGCGCGATCGACAGGTCGTCGGGAAGCATCTTCTTGAACTCCCCCGGCGACACGGGATTCGACGACACGATGATGATCTCGGTTGCGTACATTCCCGGCCCGATCGACCAGACATGCAGATCGACCACATTGTGGTCATCGTCTTCGATCGCGCTGCGAATCCGACCCAACACATGGTCGGTCGCTTGCCGGTCCAGCAAGACATCGCTGGTCGAACGAAGCAGGCTGACCGACCACCTTGCGACCACGACAGCTCCGACGATTCCAATCACGGGATCGAGGATCGCCCAGCCCCAGAACTTGCCAGCCAACAGGGCGGCGATCGCCAACACGCTGGTCAGCGCGTCGGCCAGAACATGCAGGTAGGCGGCTTTCAAATTATGGTCGTGATCGTGGCTGCAACTCGATCCGTCACCATGATCGTGTGAATGCCCAAGCACCATCGCACACAGCGCGTTGACGACCAGTCCAACCACGGCGACCAAGATCGCTTGGTTAAAAGAAATTTCGACCGGATCAAGCATCCGGTGGACACTTTCCCAAACCATCAGCAGCGAGAAAACACCCAGCAACAATGCGCCGGAGAACCCGCCCAACGCGTTGACCTTCCCCGTCCCAAAGCTGTACCAGGTATCGTGAGCGTAACGCCGGGCATAAATGTACGCGAAGACAGAGATCGTCAGCGCCGCCGCATGCGACCCCATGTGCAACCCATCCGCTAACAGCGCCATCGAATCGTAGACCTGGCCGGCCACGATCTCGACGACCATCATCGTCAACGTGATGGCGATCACGATGATCGTCCGCATCTCTCCGGGCCTTTTCTGATCCTGCCCGAAGGAATGGTCGTCGTGCCAAGCCGACAATTCTTGCTTGCTCATCGCTGCAACTGCTCTCCACTAGATTGATCTCGACCTGGCGACATGCCCGTACCGCGTGTGCACGGAAAACGACCACACAATCTGCACAATTCCACCGACGCCAACATACCGCACCGGGCCAGTTCATCCCTTGGGAAACGAACAGGCAACATCATCCGATCCCATCATAGAAGCATTCACCGATGGATGCCAAAAACGAAGCGGATAGCGCCAGGCAAATCACTTTTCAAATCGAGGTATCAACCGCCACGCGACCGGGCAATATTGATGCCGCCACGCTGACGGCCCCCACGGAGAGGCATTTACGATGCGTACCAGCCGAAAGTTGGATCGATTTCCAGAGAAAGTGTTGCTATCGAGTCGAGCGGTAAATAGTCTCGACAAGATTGCCGCACCGTGCACATTCCGCCCAAACAGCGCAAACTGACAGACGCAAGGAACCTTCTTTGATGACTCATTTCCGAATACTCGCTTGTTCGATCGTGGTTGCCTGTGCCTCGATAGCCAGCGCACAGACCGATCCCGGAACCACGCACCAGGCACTCGACCCGCTACTTGCCCAACAATGGGTTCAGCTCGATTCAACGGGAACTCTGCACGGCCGCGTCGACGTTCCCGTTGCTGGCAGCTTGCGACGGGCCGATTTGGCGCGGATCGCGCTGATCCCGCTCGGTGGCGGCGAATCGGCGACGACACTGCGCGGCCGAACGACGCTCGAAGGGGGCTTTGCCATCGAGAACGTTCCCAGCGGCACCTATGCCCTGGTTGTTCATGGCACCAACATTTTCGCGACCTACACCCTGCACGTCCTGCCTAGCAGCGGCAACGGTGTCGCTGCCGATCAGACCAGCGGCCTGCAAGTGCTCGCCGCGCGGACCAACAGCAAATTCGTGATGCAACGCGTTCGCAGCTACATTCCGCTGCAGCCCGCGCTGCCCTACGCAATCCATCAATTCACGACCGATCCAATTCGTGAGCGTAAGCCCGCGGGCGAAGGGCAAGTCTTTGCCAACGCCGCCGGCACCGTGACCGGACGCCTGGCGTTGCCCGCAGGCAACGACGGCAAGGTCCACCCCATGCGGAACATGAATGTAGTGGTCGTCCAAGGAGACAAATCGGTCGCGATGGCTTCGGTTGGCGAGGACGGGCGGTTCTCGATCCCTCAACTGACCCCAGGATCGTACGGTTTGATCGCGGCAGGTGAATCGGGTTTCGCAGCGGTCGGATTCGAAGTGATGATGCCAAGCAACGCCATGCAAAGCAACGCGACGACGCATCTGGTCTCGTTCCACGCCGCAGTGGGTGAAACGGAACTGAACACCGAAATCGTCCCCAGCTTTGCGATGGAACAAATCGAAAGCGAAGTCAAATCCGACGAAAATGGCGAACTGGAAGAGATCGGCGAAGCAGTCGCGTTGGACGAATTCGGATGGCCCGTCGATCCCAACGCAGCCCCAACCGGACCAAATCCTGCAGGTTCGGCTCAAGCCGGCTCCACCATGACCGGTGGTGGCGGAGGCGGCGGCGGAGGTGGTGCTGGCGGCCTGGAAGGACTTGGCGCTTTGGGAATTGCCGCTGCGGCCTTGGCAACTCAAAACAGCAACAACGTCGCTAGCCCAGCGTCACCATAAAAGAGGCACCAACCTTTGGCTCCTCTCTTTAGCCAAAGGCGATTCATCGCGCGGAAACGATCGCGCGAGCTATCGAACGAGGACCGCGACGCGCCGCACCTCCCCCAAAGCAGCGCGTCGCAAACTGCCCGACCCAAACGACTCCCACCGCGGCCACTTCTCTGGCCGCTTTTTTTGTCTTGCCGCGCTGCAATAATCCTTCGGAACTTGCGAGCACTGGTCGCCTGCGTTAACTTCGGTGATCGACCATGCCAGGCAACCTGGGGGTTATCGATCTGCGGACCCATGTGATCACCTCCCGCCTGTGATCTGCTTGCATCACTCTGGTTTGTCCGCCAAGATTCGTTGCTCGACCCACATCACCTAGAAATCATCTCACCTGTCCCTTCTTCACGGATTTGATCGAACATGAGTTTAGATACAGCCATTGCAGAGGCCAAAGCGACGCTGGACGCTCACACGCACGAGATCGTTCAGTGGCACTTCCACGAATCGACGGGAAGCCCTTTCTGGTTGCAGAAGAAAAGCGAACTGAAGTTCGATCCGTTGACCGAAGTCAAATGTTTCGACGACCTGAAGAAGTTCCCGCTGTTTGAAGACGATTGGTTGCGTGGCGGTCCGGTTCGCCGTTGGGTCCCCAAGGGCTACGAAAACGAACCGGTCTACGTCTTCGAGACCGGCGGAACGACCGGTGTCCCCAAGAGTCGTGTTGTGATGCGCGATCACTGGATCGATTACGAGATGTTCAGCGACACGCTGCCCGAGGAGCACTTCCCCAAGGGAGCGAACTGGTTGATGCTGGGCCCAAGCGGTCCGCGACGCTTGCGATTGGCTGTCGAACACCTGGCGCAACACCGCGGCGGAATCTGCTTCTGCGTCGATCTCGATCCACGCTGGGTTGTCAAGCTGATCAAAAAGGGCTGGATGGAACACCTGGAAGAATACAAGAAGCACTGCATCGACCAAGCGATCACGATCCTGACCGCGGGGCATGACATCCAGTGCATGTTCACGACGCCCAAGTTGTTGGAATCGTTAGGCGATGCCTTGGAAGAACGCGGCAGCAGCATTCAAGAGATGGGCATCAAGGGGATCTTCTCTGGCGGCACCGAGTTCACGCCTCAGTGGACGCGGTACGCGGTCGAGGAATTGTTAGGCGGTTCGCCCGAAGAGGGTGGCGTTTACATGACGCCAACCTACGGCAACACGCTGATGGGACTGGCGTGCAGCAAACCGATCACCGCCGCCGAACAGTACAAGATCAGCTACTACGCTCCGCAACCGCGAGCGGCGACCGAAGTGGTTGAGTTCGAAGATCACACGCAGGTCGTCAGCATGGGCGGCACCGGACGCGTGAAGTTGTACACATTGACGAAAGAGTTCTTTGTTCCCGGCTTCCTGGAACGCGACGAGGGAGAACGCGAAGCTCCGTTCGACAAGTTCCCATGGGACGGTGTCAGCGGCGTTCGACCGTTCCACGAACTGGCTTCGGCCACGACCGTCGGCGTCTACTAAACCTAGAACCCTTCCATCTCTTGATCGCCGAAGTGTCGCCGCCGAACTATCGATGCGACGACGGTCGGCGTCTAAATGAACCGAGAACCTTTCTATCTCCTTACGCCTCCGATTTTCGGAGGCGATCGAATCGGCAGCCTGCGAGAAAACCATGTTACAATTGCCCGCTCTGCGTTGGGGAAAACCTTACGAATCGCTCGAAAAGCAAGAAGTCGTCCACTTCAACACCGGCGAACCGATCGCGATGGTCAACCAGGTCGGTGGCGGGATCGTGCAACGCGATTTGCGAAAATCGCAGAACGCTCGTGACGCGCTGCGAAAAATCCCCACCGATGAATTGATGGGGATGTGCAAGAAAGCGGCTGAGTTGTTCGAGAACGCCGAGTTGCCGATGGGCGATTCGACGCAGACCGTCGACCAGTTCGTGCACCAGCAATCGGCTAGCACCGGCCTGCCGGAGCACATGTGTCGCGCGAACCTGAAGAAAAATTCGTTCTGCTTGGCCAACATGGATAAGATCCTCGACGCGCTCACCCGCGGACTGGATCGCAACATCTTCACCCGCGGCTACGGCGAAGAGGGTCGCGGCGTGATCGTCAGCTACCAAGCAACAACTCCAATCCTCGGGGCCGTGTTGCCAAACAATTCGCCCGGCGTGCACACGTTGTGGTTGCCTGCGGTCGCGCTGCAGGTCGGATTGGCTCTGAAACCGGGTTCGCAAGAACCGTGGACTCCGTACCGCATGGTCGCCGCATTTATCGAAGCGGGAATTCCAGCCGAAGCGTTTTCGCTGTACCCCGGCGGACACGACGCTGGCGGCGCGCTGTTGGCGAAATGCTCGCGATCGATGGTCTTCGGCAGCGCTCAAACGCTTGCTCAATACGCCGACAACCCTCGCGTCCAAGCCCACGGCCCAGGATTCTCGAAGATCATCCTGGGAGACGATGTCGTCGACCAATGGGAAGATTATCTGGACATGATGGTCGAAAGCGTCGCGATCAACTCCGGCCGCAGCTGCATCAACTGCTCGGGCATCTGGGCCAGCCGCCACACCCGCGAGATCGGTGAAGCGATCGCCAAACGGATCGGCCCGATCGACGTCAAACCGCCGACCGACCCGACCGCCGAACTGGCTGCGTTCACGATGAAGCAGATGGCGCTCGGAACGTGGGCGATGGTGGAACAAGACCTCCAAGAAGAAGGGGTCACCGATCTGACGGCCGAATACGGCGACAAACTGATCGAAAAAGAACGCTGTGCCTACCTGCGACCGATGGTCGTGCACGCCGATTCGCCCGATCGCGGCGTCGCGGCGAAGGAGTACATGTTCCCCTTCGTCAGCGTCGTTCAGTGCCCTCAAGCCGACATGCTGCGTCGCATCGGCCCAACTTTGGTTGGCACCGTGATCACCAACAACGAGGATCTGATCCGCCAAGCGGGGGACAGCACCGATATCGATCGCTTGAACATCGGCCCGATCGCCACAAACCGCCTGAATTGGCTGCAACCACACGAAGGAAACATCATCGATTTCCTCTACCGATCGCGTGCGTATCAGGTTGCCGATACGCCGGTTGCCGCTGCTGGGGGCCGATCCAGCCACCTGATGTAGCGTCTCGCTGCGTCACAAATCAGGAAAGATTGTCGCAGGTCGGGTTCGATTTCGCCCGAACCTGCGACGCGTTTGCGCGTCCCATAGATTGCTGGGGCGTCCTCTCTACGTTCCCTTCGGGGAGCGAATCGGCTTAAAAAAATCGCAACCGGCAACTCTTACCCATTTGCCGGAAACTGTGCGGCCAGCATAGAATATGACGGCTTTCCGCGGGCGACTGCTGGATCAAGTCGGCGATTTCTGAAATTTGCTTTACTTCGGCCCGCCCTTTTTTTCGATACAACCCCTACAGACCCACCTTTTGCATCCACGCAGGACGATAGGCTCACATGTCGGTACAACCTGAAGGTCAGCTGATTGCTGACAAGGAAATTTCCGAAGTCGATGGAATCACAGTCCGCTTGGCTGGCGATTCGGGTGACGGCATGCAGTTGCTGGGCACTCAATTGACCAACACCAGCGCGCTGCTTGGCAACGATGTCGCGACGTTCCCCGATTTCCCCGCGGAAATTCGCGCCCCGCGCGGTACACGTGCCGGCGTCAGCGGGTTCCAGGTGCAATTCGCCAACTCCGAAATCTTCACTCCCGGCGACACGCTCGATGCGTTGGTGGTGATGAACCCGGCGGCGATGGTCACCAACATCGCCGACCTACGTCGCGGCGGGCTGTTGATCGTCAACGAGGACGGCTTCGACGCCAAAGCATTGAAACTGGCGGCGCTCACCGAGGATCCGGTCACCGAAGAGATCGAAGATCGCTACCGCGTCTTCAAGGTCCCGATGACCAAACTGACTCGCGATGCCGTCAAAGAACTTGGCCTGGGCATGAAGGAAGCCGATCGCTGCAAGAACTTCTTCGCGATGGGATTGGTCTACTGGTTGTTCGGTCGTTCGCTGGAACCAACCCTGCGTTTCATCGACAACAAGTTTGGCAAGAAGTTGCCCGACGTAGCGGCCGCCAATGAGAAGGCGCTTCGCGCTGGATGGGCGTTCGGTGAAACGACCGAAACCTTCGGGATCACCTACCGCGTCGCACCGGCCAAACTGAAGCCGGGCACCTACAAAAACATGATGGGCAACCAAGCGTTGGCTTGGGGTCTGTTGGCTGCTGCAAAGCGCAGCGGCAAAGAGGTCTTCTACAGCGGCTATCCAATCACGCCGGCTAGCGACATCCTGCACGAACTCAGCCGTTACAAACATTTTGGCACGCGAACGTTCCAAGCCGAAGATGAAATCTCCGCTTGCTGTGCAGCGATCGGTGCCGCCTTTGGCGGCGCGATGGCTGTCACCGCCAGCAGCGGACCGGGCATCGCACTGAAAGCCGAAGCGATGGGCTTGGGCTTCATCTTGGAACTGCCGTTGATCGTGATCAACGTGCAACGCGGCGGTCCCAGCACCGGCTTGCCAACCAAGACCGAACAGAGCGATCTGTTGCAAGCGATGTTCAACCGCAACGGCGAAGCACCGCTGCCGATCATCGCGGCTCAAAGCCCCGGCGACTGCTTCGACGCAGCTCAAGAAGCCTGGCGAATCGCCGTGAAGTTCATGACGCCTGTGATCCTGTTGTCCGATGGATACATCGCCAACGGTAGCGAACCGTGGAAGGTTCCCGACGTCAACGAAATGGAACCGATCGTCGTCACCCATCCGCCCGACGCGGCAGAAGGCGACGCGCCGTTCATGCCATACGCTCGCGACGAAAACCTGGCCCGACCGTGGGCGATCCCCGGCACCGCCGGACTGATGCACCGCGTCGGCGGTCTGGAGAAAGCGGACGGCAGCGGCAACGTCAGCTACGATCCCGACAACCATCAACTGATGACCGACAAACGTGCGGCGAAGATCGAAGGAATCGCTAACGACATTCCCGCTCAAGAAGTCTTCGGCGAGGAATCGGGCGACGTGTTGGTGATCAGCTGGGGTGGAACCTACGGTGCCTGCCACACCGCGATCGAACGCTGCCAACGCGAAGGGCTCAGCGTTTCGCACGCTCACATCCGCTACATGAATCCAATGCCGGCGAACCTTGGCGATCTGATGCGATCGTTCCGCAAGGTGCTGGTCCCCGAATTGAACTCGGGACAATTGCGAATGCTGCTGCGAGCGAAGTACCTGGTCGACTGCATCGGCTTCAACAAGGTCAAAGGCAAGCCGTTCAGCGTTTCGGAACTGATGGATCAAATCCATGAAATCGCTGACAAAACAAACGCCAATGGTCAGAAGGTCGGTTAACCAACAGCCCAACCGACCGTGGTGGTGACACCCAACAATCTACGTCCTCGAACTCTATAGATCCCATGAACTTACCTGTTCTAAAAGCCGCCGATTTTGCCAGCGACCAAGACATCCGATGGTGCCCCGGATGTGGCGATTATTCGATCCTGGCCCAGATGAAAAAGGTCCTTCCCGAGCTGGGGATTCCCCGCGAGAAGACTGTCTTCGTCAGCGGAATCGGCTGCAGCAGCCGGTTTCCGTATTACATGAACACCTACGGCATGCACAGCATCCACGGCCGTGCACCAACGTTCGCAACGGGCCTAAAGGCGACTCGCCCCGACCTTTCGGTCTGGGTGATCACCGGCGACGGCGACGCGTTGTCGATCGGCGGTAACCACTTCATCCACGTGCTGCGGCGGAACTTGGATATCAACGTCGTCCTGTTCAACAACCGCATCTACGGTCTGACCAAGGGGCAATATTCGCCAACCAGCGAAGAGGGCCAGGTCACCAAGAGCACGCCGATGGGATCGATCGATCACCCATTGAACCCGTTGAGTGTAGCGATCGCCGCCGAAGCGACCTTCGTCGCCCGTTCGCTCGACGCTCACGTTAAGCACTTGGCTGAGACCCTCAAGCGTGCCGCGGCACACAAGGGGACCTCGCTGGTCGAGGTTTATCAGAACTGCAACGTCTTCAACGACGGTGCGATGGCGTACGCTCAAGAGAAGAGCCAGCGTTTGGAGAACACGATCGAACTGGAGCACGGCAAGCCGTTGATCTTCGGCACCGATCGCGACAAGGGAATCCGTCAGGTTGGCACTCAATTGGAAGTCGTCAACTTGAAGGATGTCGCGGAAGACGATCTGTTGTTCCACGACGAAAAGGCGATGGATCCGTCGCTGCACTTCCTGCTCAGCCGCATGCGTCACCCGGTGATGCCTGAACCGATCGGCGTCTTCCGCGACGTCGAAGGCGTTGCGACCTACGACGAACAGATCAACGACCAAGTCGCCGCGGCGAAAGCCAAACATGGCGAAGCGGATCTGAACGCTCTGTTCAATTCGGGCGACACCTGGGAAGTCGCGTCGTAATCGAGACGCTTTCAGCCCGCTCCACAATGCACCCGCCCGGCGGCAGCCGGGAGGGTCGAAAAATAAGCGTTTAGCGAGTTTTTCGGGGAGGGCATTCGCCCCGATCAAGGCGGCCCAGAAACCTCGCAACGCCCCTCCCCTGCAAACTTCGCTTGGGAAAAGTGGGGAAACGCTCTGCTATTCTTCGGTCGAATCAGCCGTTGGAATAAGTAGTGGATTGGGACGGAAAACCGCCTCGTCAGGTAATCGCACGCGGTAGGAACTCTTCGTTTCGTCGGGATACGGATAGTCGGTGCTGACGAAATGGGCGCCGCTGGAAAACGCTTTCTCCGCTCGGCTGTAATCGTTCGCCCGCGCTTCTTGCGTATCCGCATCGGCTCTGGTTCGAACCAAGCACCCCGCCTTCACTGCAGCTTGGATAGCGTCGTACTGCGCCACCGGGTTGTTCAACTTGCGAAACACTCCGGCAGGATGATTGGGGCCCAGGTCGACAAACATCGCGCGACCTTCCAGATAGTCGTGACCGTTCATGTAATCGCGAGGCAAGCGTCCGGGGTTGTCCATCGCAAAGATCACCTTCCCTCGACATGCACTCAGCGTGGGCCAACCCTCCGCGGAAATTGCCGCTCGCAAACTGGCGTGTTTGCCGCGGACCGAATCGGGCGTCACGATCCGTTGATCCGAGAAGACGCTGCAAATCTCTTCGTCGACGGCGTCCAGAGCGGCTGCATCGAAGGGGACCGGCGCGGTGAGCAGCGGAGCGGGGCGGTCCTGCTTCAATTCGACCAGGATCATGATCGGGATATGCCGCGGGTTCGCATCGGACCAAGCCTTGATCGTCTGCAGCGCTAGCGTGAACGTCGGCACGGTGGAGACATAATCGACGTCCTGAACGTGCAGCACCTTCAGCCCCGGTTTCTTCATCAGACCTTCGGGATCGTACGGCGCGATGTCCGTGGCGCCGGCCATTTTGGCGACGGCGATCCCACGCGGCGTTGCGAACAGCCCTCCCTGCGGATCGTTGAAGACGTCGAGCTCGATCTGGCGAATGCCAAAATCGGAAAACTGTTCGGGCAGCGGACGGTGATCGTACTCCAGGGTTCGAGCAACCTCTTTCGACGTCGTTTCGATCAACGTTCGCACCGTCCGATGGGGCTGTTGCCGGTAGGAGTTGTGGGTGCCAATCACTTGGATATGGTTCAACCGCAACTCATCCCCCGACGCAAAACCTGCCAACAGCACGCAGATCGCAAACAACGCCAACCGACAGGGTATCGGCATCGTGAGGCAACTTGGCATCGGTCTCTCGGTCAATGGTCCGCTGGGCTATTTCTGCACGACAAATTCAAACGTATTCGGCGGCCCCGGGGCGACTTCGGCAGTCAGTTCCGGCGCCGATGGCTTGCCATACTTGCCGTTCAACTGATCCTTCCCTCGCGGGCCCGATTCGCTGGAGAGCGACAACGCGGCCGCCTTGGCTTTGGCCGGCCAAACGACGGTAACACCATACATTCCCGGCTGAGCCCCGTCGCCTGATCGATAGGTCGTCAGGACAAATTTACCTTGTTCGTCACAAGTCGCCACCGGTTTGGGATCGTTGACGCGCGATTCCTCTTGCGGATGAAACACGATCAAAGCACCGTCGCATGGCGCTCCGCTCTCGGTGCGGACGCTGCCCGATGCCACAATGGTCGTGGGGCCCTCGTCGCCGCATCCGCCCAGGAAGACCAGGCCGCAGGCCAGCGTGAAAGGAAAAACTACTCTTGCCATGGGGAGACCTCCGCGGCGGTCATCGAGCCACCGTTTGCCGTGACCAACGCCGCATAGACTTGGGCCGACGTGGTTTCGGAAATGAACCGCACCGAACCATCGGCAAAGCCATGGTTGGCACCGCCGGGATGGAACGAATAGGTCTCGTTGTTGTTGTGGCAATTGATAACACAGTTTCCAGGACCGCTGTCGGTTCCGGCGATTGCGCCGTCGAGGCCATAATCGTTTTCGTGATGGCCCCAGCCACCGTCGGAACGTTTTCCCGTCTGCATCTTGCGGTCGATATAGAAGTCGGGGCGACCGGCACTCTCGGACAACAAGATCGTATTGGAGGTGCCGTCGAGGAAGCCGATCTTGTTGGGATTTGTGTTCGGGGTGCCAAGCGCTGCGGTAATCCCCTGCCCTTTCAAGCTGGGCTTCATGGCGCTGAAAAGGTCAAACTGAGTTAGCCCGCTGGGGTAGCCGAAGAAGGTGATCGAGCTGGGATTGATCGAACTGTTGGTGGCATAATCGGTGACCGCCATCTCCTCAAACGGGAAGGGGGCACCAAACGTGAAACTTCCGCTGCAGGTTCGATCGCTGCCGCCGGGCGTCGATGGGCAGAGGAACGCCGAAACGACCTGCTGGGTCACCGCCAAGTTATCGGGGGTCCCCGGCACGGTCGAAGGGGAGGAGAACCAGGGATATTTCATGTCGTACTGTTCGAACAGCGTATTCTGCTCCATATAGGGCAGAAATTGAACGGCCCAAGAATGGACGATCCCGGGGTAGGGATAGCCCGGATTCCCGCTGGATCCCGGTGCCGGGCCAATCTCCGCGAGCAAGCTGGCCGGTACGGTTCCGTAGGTGCTTTCATGATTCAGTCCCGCGAGGCCGAGCTGTTTCAAGTTGTTAGAGCATTGCATCCGCCGGGCGGCTTCGCGAGCGGCTTGAACCGCAGGCAACAGCAGGCCGACCAAGATACCGATGATGGCAATCACAACCAACAACTCGACCAACGTGAACCCGCGACGGCGATTATTCCGCGAGCCGCTCCAATGTAGCAACCACATGTGTAAACTCCATAAAGGTGATTCCAGAAACCTTCGACACAGGTTCCCCGCTCGTTACAGAAGCAGAATCTACCATCGAGCGATCATCACGCAGTGAAGAAGCGCGGAATTCCACGCAAACGTGGCGCAAAGAAAAACGCCACCGCAGGGGCAAACGTCCCCGGCACCACAATGGCCGCTACGCGCAAATAAAAACGGGTGCCTGGCCCGGGACAGATCCGTTTTTCAATTAGAGGCATCAGCGTGCTAGCGTCCGTTATGCCTGGGAGAACGCCGTGCGAACGGGCAAGCGAATCTGCCTAAGCACAAACACTTCCTAGCCCCTTCTACCTTACTCTGCCCGTGCGATGGCGCTTGCCAAGCGCACGCTCGCCACCGCGATGCCTTCAAGAACCCGCTTCACCTCTAAACGCAATACCGTTCAACGAAGCGTAGTGGACGAGGCTACGAGTCCTTTTGCACCAGACCAAATCGCTGAGACTCGTAACCTCCGCCGCTAATTCTCTCCACGCTCCGAGGCTCCTTCATGGAACGGTATTGCCTCTAAACGATCCGCGATTCCATTGTTCCACGGCTCGCCCTATGGATGACCAGCGGCGAGCGAGGCGTTAGGCACCAACGATTCCGAGGCGAGCTTTAGTGCTCTTCGCCGCTGCTGAGCACACTCATGAAGGCTTTTTGGCTGATCTCGACACTGCCGATCGCCTTCATCCGCTTTTTACCTTCCTTCTGTTTCTGCAACAGCTTTCGCTTTCGCGAGATGTCGCCGCCGTAACACTTGGCGGTCACGTTCTTCCGCATCGCGGGAACGGTTTCGCGGGCGATCACGCGGCTGCCGACGGCGGCTTGCACCGCGACCTCGAACATGTGCCGTTCGATCTCCGCTTTCAATTTCTTTGCCACCGCGCGACCGCGGCGATCGGCATCCCCACGGTCGCAGATCACGCTCAACGCATCGACGCGATTGCCATTGACCAAGATATCCATCCGGACCAGGTTGGCCGGTTCGTAACCGATCAATTCGTAATCGAGCGTTCCGTAGCCACGGGTGCCACTTTTGATCTTATCGTGCAGGTCGTAGATCACTTCGGCCAAGGGAATGTCGTAGCTGATCATCGACCGCGTCGGACTTAGATACTCATTGCCGCGCAAGATCCCTCGGCGGTCCTGGCACAACTTCATCACCGTACCGATCGACTCCGACGGCACGACGATGTTGCAACGAACGATCGGTTGGCGGAACTCCGCGATATCGTTCGGATCGGGAACGTCCTGCGGCTTGTGGATCTCGCGCGTGTTGCCTCGCGTGTCGACGATCTCATAAGTTACGTTAGGAGCCGTCTGAACGAGATCGATATCCGATTCGCTCTCCAACCGCTGTTGCACGATCTCCATGTGCAGCAGCCCCAGAAAGCCACAGCGGAAACCAAAGCCCAACGCATCGCTGGTCTCCGGTTCGAATTCAAAGCTCGGATCGTTGATCGCCAAGCGTTCCAACGCATCGCGAAGATCGCTGAACTCCTGGCCATCGCTGGGGTACAGCCCACAGTAGACCATCCGCTTGGGACGTTCGTATCCTTCCAACGGTTCGGCCGCATCGTTCCCTGCGGTGCTAACCGTGTCACCGATATGGACGTCAGCAAGCGACTTGATATTGCAGATCAGATAGCCTACCTGGCCGGCGGACAGTTGGTCGCACGGCTTCCGTTGCGGCACAAACTGTCCAAGTTCGACCACATCGTGAACCGTCCCGGCCCGCAGGAATTTGATCTTTTGCCCCTTTTTAACGGTCCCGTTCATCACCCGCACATAAGTGATGGCGCCGCGGAAATCGTCGTAATTCGAATCGAAAACCATCGCCTGCAGCGGCGCGTCGACGTCGCCGGTCGGTGCGGGGACGCGTTCGATGATCGACGTCATCAGATCTTCGATCCCGATCCCCGCCTTGGCGCTGCACCGCACGACATCATCGGGATCGATCCCCAACGACTGTTCCATCTCGACGGTGACTTCGTCGGGACGGGCATGGGTCAGGTCGATCTTATTGATAACCGGGATGATCGTCAGATCGTGTTCCATCGCGTTGTAAGCATTGGCGACCGTCTGCGCTTCGACCCCCTGGAAGGCATCGACCAACAACAACGCTCCCTCGCAACAGGTCAACGACCGCGAGACCTCGTATTGAAAATCGACGTGGCCGGGGGTGTCGATCAAGTTCACCTCATAATCGGTTCCTTGATGCGTGTAACGCATCGAAACCGAGCGAGCTTTGATCGTGATCCCACGCTGTCGTTCCAGCGCCAGATCATCCAACAATTGTTCTTTCATTTCGCGCCGCGTCACCGTGCCGGTGAATTCCAACAACCGATCGGCCAGCGTGCTTTTGCCGTGATCGATGTGCGCAATGATACAAAAGTTTCTGATTTCCACGGGTGGCTTGTTCTCAATGATTTCGTTTGACGATCGTCGACCGAAATGATCGCGATGCGAGGATCCGCTGCTACTGCATCCGCTTTCGATAGGCCTTCCTGGCGTATCCTGCGGCACCTAAATAACCGGCATCGCCCCCGAGCGAGGCGAAGCCAATTTTTGTTCCTTTGGCGACGTGGGCAAACGTGCGAGCGTGGAATTCCTTGCGGATGCCGTCCAGAAATCGTTGCCCGACCTTGGAAGCTTCGCCGCCGAAATCCATCGCTCCGCCCAATACGACCAATCCCGGGTCGATCATGTGGATGATCGTCGTGATTCCAATCCCCAGCCAAAACGCGGTCTCATCGACGATTTCCAACGCCAAAGCGTCTCCATCTTCCGCCGCCAAATATACAGCTTTGGCCGATAGTTCACTATTGCTGCCGCCGAGCAATCCCGAAAGGCTGCTCTCACCGCCGGCGGTCAATCGTTCGCGAGTTCGATCGACCACCGCGCTGGCACTCGCGTAGGCTTCCAGTTGCCCTCGACCGCCGCCCCATACGCACAACCGTGCCGTCGGCGAAGGATCGACGATCATGTGACCGCATTCGCCCCCAAAGCTGTTCTCGCCGTCGACCAATTCGTCGGCAACAACGATGCCCCCGCCAACGCCCGTTCCCAGCGTCAGCAGCACCATATTGTCTTGCCGCTGCCCGGTGCCGACCCAGAATTCGCCGTAGGCCGCAGCATTGGCGTCGTTGATAAAGGCGACTGGGCGGCCCGTCGCTTTGGCAAACGCATCGCGGATCGGGAAGTTCCACCAGTGGGGAAGGTTCGGCGGGTCCAAGAGGTAACCGCGGGGGATATCCATCGAACCGGGACTTCCCAGCCCGATCACGGGGACATCCTCGTGGCTCAATCCCAATTCTTGCTCGATTTTAGCCAAAAAAGCGGCTGTCCGGTCGACCGCCGACTGGGGGCCTTCGGATTCCTGCGTGGGGATATGGTCAAAATGCAGAGTTTTCCCCGCATCATCGACCAAGCCTATCTTGATGTTCGTGCCGCCGATGTCGATGCCCCAGAACAGGGGCTTGGTCGCGTCGTCGAGCATCGTGGCCGGAGCCGAGCTGGG